>JAKSKI010000038.1 GCA_024401865.1 Bacteroidales bacterium | reverse complement strand
GCATCGATTACTGAAGGCATAGCCATCATGACGTTCTTGTAACCGCACTTGTCGCAGTTGACATAGCATCCTGCGGGCCACTCGAACTTGTTGCCTCCCATAGCAGCCTCGATCATCTTGACAGCCTGGTAAGCGGGGCTCTGGAATGAGCTGCGTCCGCGAAGCTTGATGATCTTGGAACCACCCTGGATGGTCTCGTGCTTGATTTCCTCCCACTTGTCAGCGGGGATATTGTATGAAGCGAGGGGCTTTCCGTCAACGACGATCTTCGAAGCGAACACTGCCATAGCCTCTCCGTGACCGCCATAGGTGCGGGCACCTTCGACCTTGTACTGTGCCACGCCGCAGGCCGCCGCGATGTTCTCTTGAAGACGGGTGCTGTCAAGAGCTGCGAGGGAAGTGAGCTGGTCAGGCTTGAGCCCCGAATGGATAAGGGCTGTGAGCGCCGTGACGTCAGCGGGATTGAAAATAACGACGACGTGCTTCACATCGGGGCAGTATGTCTTGATCTTGTCACCGAAATCAGCGGCAATCTGGCAGTTGCCCTTGAGCAGGTCCTCACGTGTCATACCTTCCTTGCGGGGAGCGCCTCCTGAAGAAATGATATACTTGGCATCCTTGAATGCGACCTCGGGGTCAACTGTCCAGGTGACGTTGGCACCCTCGAATGCACAATGGTAAATCTCCTCGGCGACACCGTGAACACCGGGCTCGAAGATATCGTAGAGGCAGATATTGGGGGTAAGACCAAGCATGAGAGCTGTCTGGACCATGTTGGAACCGATCATTCCGCCGGCACCTACGATAAGTAATTTTTCGTCAGTTAAATACTTCATAACAATTATTGGGATTTGTATGTGTTTCCAAAAGCAATGCAAAGATAAAAAAAATCATTATATTTGCATCGACATAATACTGTATGGCACTATATCTCATTAAAGATCTTGACGATGACTACCACTCGCGGTTAGGCATCTGGCAAATCACAGAGACCGAATCCGAACTTCGCGGTCTCACATCAATCCCTACGGATGAGCTGGAGGAAATCTCCTACATCAAAAGCGAATCACTTCGCAAGCAGAAACTTGCGGTAAGGGCTCTTCTGGACGCCCTGTTCGAGGAGAAAGTGTACCTCAGCCATCACGATAACGGCAAGCCCTATATCGAAAACAACGCCACCAACATCAGCATTACCCATACTGACAGATACGTGGCCATACTCCTTAATGACAGCGAGGAGATAGGTATTGACTGCGAATCCCTCGACAGGGATTTCTCCGCAGTCGAGAAGAAGGCTCTTTCCGAAGAAGAAATCGACGACCTTGACGACGAGAAGCGCAACGAGCAGCTCGCCATCTACTGGTGCGCCAAGGAAGCGGTGTACAAAAAAATGTCCCAGTACAACGTCGATTTCGCCGAGCAGATCGAAATCGATTCGTTCCACCCCAAGGGAGAAGGAGAGCTCGAGGCCACCTTCACCGAAAAGGACGGTTTCGAAGAGAGTCTCACACTCCAGTACATGACCTTTGACCGTCACGTACTGGTCTGGGTCATCGGCTGATCCACACCCCGTTACGGCATTTGTTTTGCAGAAAGGCAGGTCTTCGGACAGGCTTCCTGCAGTTGCGTCCGTACCCTTTGGGCGAGTTATCAACAGACCGGATGTTGATAACTAAATTATGATAATTTGCGTCAATAATATTACCTTTGAAATTGTATTCACTAAACAAAGCGACAATTCAAACAGCACTATGAAAGTCATCAAGAGAAACGGCGAAGTACAGAATTTCGACATCAGCAAGATTGAGACCGCCATCGCATCCGCATTCAATGCCTGCGGCAGAGATTTCCCCGAAGATCTCGGCCAGAACCTCCAGCATCTCTTCAGCATGTTCGACGACGACTACACCTTCAAGGTGGAGAAACTCCAGGACATAGTGGAGACGCAACTGATGTACGAAAAGCATTTCGACGTGGCCAAAGCCTACATCCTCTATCGTGAGAAGCACAAGGACCTCCGCTTCATCAAGGAAAGGGTCGACTATATGGACACCTATGCCAAATCCGATGACAATGCCGCCACATCTTCCGAGACGGACGCCAACGCCAACGTGGCCATCAAGAACGTGGCCAACCTGGACGGTGAGGTCTACAAGACCCTCAACCGCCAGATTCAGCGCTACCGTATGAAGAAGAAACTCAAGGAAATGTTCCCCGAAATTGCAGAGCAATACGAGAAGGATCTCCTGAGCCATATCATATATGTGCACGACGAGGCTTCGTCCCCCGCAGTCAAGAACTACTGCGAGGCTGTGTCGCTCTATCCCCTCGTGCTGGAGGGAACGAGCGGTCTGGACGGACTCAAGGCTTCCGCGCCCAAGAACCTCAGCAGTTTCTGCGGTCAGTTCACAAACCTTGCATTCCTCCTGTCTGCACAGTGCAAGGGTGCCGTCGCTTTCGGTGAATTCTTCAACGTGTTTGACTACTACTGCGTGAAGGACTTCGGAGAGGACTATCACAAGCGCACCGATGAACTCGCTTCGAATATGCCCAGGCGCACCATTCTTGATGCAATCCAGCAGTCCTTCCAGCAAATAGTGTACGGCATCAACCAGCCTGCCGGCAACAGGAGCTACCAGTCTCCTTTTACCAATATCAGTTACTACGACAGCAACTACTGGCACGCCCTGTTTGACGATTTCTGCTTCCCCGACGGTTCCAAGCCCTCCTGGGAGCGAGTCAGTTTCCTCCAGAAGACCTTCATGAAATGGTTCAACGCCGAGAGGAGCAAGACCCTGCTCACATTCCCTGTCGAGACTATGGCCCTCCTCTCCAACGGCAATGACATAATCGACCAGGATTACAAGGACTTCACCGCCGAAATGTATGCCGAAGGACATTCCTTCTTTACGTACATTTCCGACAACCCCAACGGTCTCGCAAGCTGTTGCCGTCTCCGCAATGAGATTCAGGAGAACGTGTTCACGTTCACCAACGGTCTTACCGGAGTCCAGACCGGAAGCGCAAACGTCATCACCCTCAACCTCAACCGCATCATACAGAACTGGGCCAGGGACAAGGAACTTGACCGCGATTACCTCAAGGAGCATTTCTTCGAGATTGCATCCGACTTCAAGCAGTACATGGTCGCCATCCTTGACAGGGTGTACAAATATCATATCGCTTACAAGACAATGCTGTACGAGACTGAGCGCGCAGGAATGCTCAACGCATCCAAGGCGGGCTACATCAAGATGAACAAGCTCTACAGCACCATAGGCGAGAACGGCATCAACGAAGCCGCTGAGTTCCTGGGGCTCACCTGCAACTACAACAAGCCCTATATGGAGTTCTGCAGGCTCGTCACCGGTACCATCAGCGAGCAGAACAAACTTCATTCGGAGAAGAACTTCCAGTTCAATCAGGAGTTCGTTCCCGCCGAGGGCCTCAGCTCCAAGAACTATCGCTGGGACAAGGCAGACGGCTATTGGGTCCCCGAAGACAGGGTGCTCTACAATTCGTACTTCTATCTTGCCGATGACGTGAACACTTCAGTGCTCAACAAGTTCCGTCTCCACGGACGCGAGTTCACCGAACTTCTCGACGGAGGCGTGGGCCTGCACTGCAACCTCAACGAACACCTCAGCAAGTTCCAGTACCTCAAGCTCATCGACTTCGCCATCGAGCAGGGTACGTCCTACTTCACCTTCAATATCCCCAACAGCGAGTGCACCAACAAGAACTGCAAGCACATCGTGAAGACTCCTCTCGACGTTTGTCCCAAGTGCGGCGCACCTATGCGCCAGTGGACGCGAGTCATCGGATTCCTCCGTCCCGTGGATGATTTCGACAAGTACCGCCACATCGAGGCTCTCTCGAGATACTACGCCAAGGAGGTCAAGTAAGTGAAATATACGGACACCCAGATTGTCTTCAGGGAAGTGCCTGACGAGATGACGCTGGCGATAAACATCAGCGGCTGCCCCGTCAAATGCCCTGGATGCCACTCGAATTATCTTACCCGGGACGTGGGAGAGATCCTGGACGCCGATTCCCTCAAGGTTCTGATGGAGCAGAACCACGGCATCACCTGCGTCTCCTTTATGGGAGGGGACGCGGATCCCTCATATATCAAGACTCTCGCTGATTTTGTCCACGCTCACGGACTGAAGACCTGTTGGTATTCGGGGCGGGGGCTGGACTGTGCAAAGGACGTGCTGGACTCCCTTGATTTCATCAAGGTCGGCCCGTATATCGAAGAATACGGCCCTCTTGATTACTCCACGACAAACCAGAGGTTCTACAAGGTGGACCGGACAAAAGAAGGTCCAATCCTTACGGACTGGACCCCCAGATTCAAGAAGGTGATTCTCTGAATCACTGCTTCCCCCACCTCCTGTTGGGCTTGCTTCCCATCTTCAGCACAAGCGTACTGCCCTTCATTATGTCATCGTGATGAATCCAGCACTTGTCATATGGCTTCCCGTCCAACGTTGCAGACTGGATGTACACGTTGTCCTTGGAGTTGTTCTGAGCGATGATGGTGAAGACCTTGCCGTTGGCGAGTCTGATCTGTGCCTTGTCCACTGCGGGGCTGCCTATCTGATAGACCGGTTTGCCGGGGCAGAAAGGATAGAAGCCCATTGCGCCCATAAGATACCAGGATGACAGCTGTCCGCAGTCCTCATTTCCGGGCAGACCCCAATATGCATTGGCAAAATTGTTCTCGAGAAGTTCCCTCATAAGTTTCTGGGTCTTCCATGGGCAGCCCAGGAAATTGTACAGGTATGGAGAGTGCATCGAGAACTCATCCCCCACATAATAGAAGTTGTTGGAGAAGAAATGGTCAAGATAAGCCTCCAGGTCCTTCCTTCCTCCCATAAATTCCACAAGTCCGTCCACGTCATGGGGCACGAACAGTGTTATGTTGCGGAAATAAGTCTCCCTGTCAAGGTCCGTTCCGCGCGCCCAGATGCTGATGGAAGCATCGTCAGCAGCCCTCCACTGACCGTCGCTGTTGCGGCCGCGCACCATCCCGGTCTCGGGATCGAGCACATTGATATAGTTCTTGGAGCGGGCCATAAGCACCTCATACAATGAATCCCTACCCATAAGTTTGGCCATCTGCGCGATACAGAAATCGTCATAGGCAAATTCCATCGTACGTATGGCCGATTCCTTGTATTTGTCGGTAGGCACATAACCCAGCTTCATATAGTCACTGATTCCAACCCTTCCCTTATAGACTCCGGTAGCTGTAACCGTAGCATCCTTGACCATTGCAGAAAGGGCCTTTTCGGCATCGAAATCCCTGAGCCCCTTGACATATGCGTCCGCTATCACGGCATCAGCGTGGGTTCCGTGCATAATGTTGGAATAACCCGGGCTGGGCCACTTGGGCATCCATCCGCCTTCGTCATATGAATTGAGCAGCGCCTGAATCATAAGCTGGTCCCTTTCGGGCTGGATGAGGATGAGAAGGGGATGCAGGGAGCGGAAGGTGTCCCATATGGAGAAATCCGTATACATCAGGCCAGGCATTGTCTTGCCGTTGAAGGCACTGTAATGATAGCCGTCCTCGGTGAGGTTGCGGGGTGTCTGCATACAGTTGTACAGCGAAGTGTAGAAAATGGCCTTCGTGTCTTCGGATGCCTCTATCGTTATTTTGGACATACCCTCGTCCCAGTCCGCCGCAGTCTCCTTCATCACGGTCTCGAAGGACTTGTCCCCGATTTCCTCCTGCAGATTCCTGCGCGCCTGCTCCATATTGATGAACGATGTGCCTATGCGGACTTCCACCTGTTCTCCCTCTGCTGTCGCAAAATCGATGCGGAGAGCGCTGGCCATCGAACCATTCTCGGCCATTCGGGCAAGCTGCTCCGCCGTATATTCCAAAGGACTGACATACTGCCTCACAAGTGTGGCGTCATCCCCTTCCGCAACCTCCTCGACGGGACACGGGACTATGGCGTATGAAGTCAGGGGCTTTGAGAAGCGGGCTACGAAATAGCAGGCGAATTCGCGTCCCACGTATCCGCGATTACCCCTTCGGCCGTCATTGTCGGTATAGCCCTCCACCTCGTTGCGTTCGGGTATCACGTGGAAATAACTGCCTTTGAGACTCCGGGGATTGTCTATTAGGATGTGTGCCTCCTCCGACTTGGGATAGGTAAAGCGCATATATCCCGACTTGCTCACGGCTGTAAGCTCCGCCTTGATGTCATATGCATCCAGCCGGACCGAATAGTAATAGGGCCTTGCCACCTCGGTCTCGTGGCTGTAGGCGGATCCCCTCTCGTCCGGAGTCAGTTTGAAAGCACCTACGGAAGGCATTATCGTAAAGGCTCCGTACTCCGACATCGACGCACCGTTGGGATAGTGGGAGCAGCGGAATCCTCTGATGGTCGGCTGGTTCCAGAAATAAGGGCGGTCCCACTCCACGGTCTGGGGTGTCCATTGAGTCATCGGATAAAGAGTTCCGACACCCGGATACACATAGCCGCTGGGGCGCTCTGCCGTGCTGAGAGTCGATTCCTTCTGCCACTTGTCCGTGCCTATGCGGGTATCCACATAGTCTGTATTGCTCTTGGCTGCCGGAGACTGAGCCCATACCGGGATGCAGCAGACGACTGCGAGTACGGCGACGGAGATCAGATAGTGTCTTGTCATAATCTTGTGGTTTTCGTTTCCACAAATTTAATTCATTTCACTCACAATTCATAGTTTGTCCCCCTTGTCCAGAAAGCGGTATCCGGCCGCCTCGGCAAGATGTCTCGAAAGGATTTCGTCCGCGCCCTCCAGGTCTGCTATGGTCCTTGCCACTCTGATGATGCGGAAATATGCGCGCATCGAGAGTCTCATGCTTTCCATCAGGCGGCCGAGCATTTCCTTGCAGGCCGAGCTGAGCGGACAGTACCTTTCGATCTGGCGGTTGTTCATCTCCGCATTGGTGAGAATGCCCGGGGAGCCTTTTCGCTCCGCCGCGAACCTGTCCTTCTGAATTATCCTTGCCTTGAGCACCCGTGAGGCCACCTCCGCACTGGACTCTGCTCTGGGAGCGTTGATAATGCTGCCCGAATCCACCCTGTGCAGCCACAGCTGGATGTCTATCCTGTCCAGTATGGGCCCAGACAACCTGTTGAGATACAACAGCCTCTGCGCCGGCGTGCAAGTGCAGCGGTCCCCGTCCCCCCAATACCCGCAGGGGCAGGGATTGGCGGCCGCAACCAGCATGAAGGATGCCGGATATTCGACCTTGTTGCGGAGTCTGGAGATGACGACTTTCCTGTCTTCGATCGGAGCCCTGAGCGCTTCCGACACCGAGCGCGGCATCTGGGTGAACTCATCGGCGAACAGAATGCCGTTGTGAGCCAGACTGACTTCTCCCGGAGAGATGAAATCTCCGCATCCGCCGCCCACCATGGCAGGAAGCGATGAACTGCAATGCGGAGAGCGGAAGGGTCTGCGGCTCATCAGTCCGCACCTTGCATCCCTCTTCCCGGCAATGGAGTATATCTTGCTTGTGGTCAGGGCTTCCTCCCTGGTCATCGGTGGCATTATGCCTGCCATAGCCTTGGCGAGCGAGCTTTTCCCGGACCCGGGACTGCCTACCATTATTACATTGTGGCCACCGGCGGCAGCTATTTCAAGGCCTCTTTTGGCGACTTCCTGACCTATTATGTCGCAGAAATCAGGGATGTCGGAATCTTTCTCCTGCTTGTGGCCGGCCCTTCTGGCGATGCGATAGGCGGCAGTGTTGTGTATGAGGAATCCCGTAACGTCCTCCTTCTCTTCGAGAATAGTCACGACATCATTGAGGGTCTTGACACCAAAGACACTGATATCCTTGAATGCCGAGGCCTCCAGTGCCGACTCTTCGGGGAGAATTATGCCTGCAAAGCCTTCACCGAACGCGAGTTCCGCATACGGCAGGGCGCACGGAACCGCACGCACGCTTCCGTTCAATCCCAGTTCGCCCATTATCATATATTTATCCAGTCCTGGAAGCTGATGCTGTCCTGATGCCGCTATGATGCCTATGGCTATGGGCAGGTCATAGCCGCTGCCGCTCTTGTGCAGGTCCGCCGGCGCAAGGTTGATTACGATTCTCTTCCCCGGCACGTGGTATCCCAGGGATTCCATCGCGGTGGTCGTCCTAAGCAGACTTTCCTTGACCGCAATGTCGGCAAGTCCGACCAGATGGATACCTATTCCCTGGCACACATCCACTTCGACGGTCACCTTCACCGCCTCCACGCCTATACATTTGGCTCCGTATATCCTCGTCAACATTTCTTTTTGTATGTTTTACTTTATATATTTGCTGCCGCAATGGTACATTCTATCTCCATCAACGGCCTGAATGCCCTGGACGCCGCTGCCAGAGAGTTCCTTGACAGGACTGCCGGGCACAATCTCATCGCCCTGTACGGTCAGATGGGAGCCGGCAAAACGACTTTCACCACAGCGCTGTGCCGCGTCCTGGGCGTTAGGGAAGATGCCGTGAGTTCTCCGACTTTCGCCATTGTCAACGAATACAGGAGCGCCGCGGGGGATCCCGTGTTCCACTTCGATTTCTACCGCATCACCAAACTTGCCGAAGCCCTGGACATCGGGTTCTACGACTATGTCGACAGCAGATGCCTGTGCATCATAGAGTGGCCGGAGAACATTGAGGAAATACTCCCCGAAGAGACTCTCAAGGTCAGCATTACCGTATCTCCAGACGGCGTCAGGACTCTCACCTGGGAGGATTGACGCATACTTCCACTCCGGTCAGATATCCCCTGACATTCAAAGGCCTGTCTTCGCCGTTGACTCTTAGGACGGGAGGAGAGCCGTCCTCGGGAGAGAGGGCTGCATACTCGTCACTTCCCGACACGGCCATACAACAGCGGGAGAAGCAGAAACATCCCTCGAAGCGATACGGGATGAACACCGGGCGGGAATCCTTTATGAATATGTGAGAGGGTTCATACGGCCCGCTGCTTACGGTCCCGCTGTTGGATGCCAGGATGAGATTGTGTCTCGAACCGTCCTTCTCCACTCCTTCTCCTGCATAAAAAACGGTCTCCCCGGCATCAACGACGCGGCAGCTCTCCCATCTGTATGATCCTCCTCCCGTCCTGAACGACCTCGGGGACCCGTATAGGATGCCCTGATCTGACTGTATGCACACGAAGCATACCTGCCCGTCTATGACCTTGACATCCTCCACTTCACCGCTGAAACCGCTGAAAGCAACCACATTGTCCACTCCATCCTCCACAATATGTACCGTCCGGCTGCCTTCCGTCATCGTTTTATATGCAAATATCAGCTTGTGCGAGTCCTCATACAGGGCTCCGGTCTCCGGATAGGACGAATCCGCAAAGGACCCGAACAGGATTCCCGAGCGGACGTCAAGGACAGGGATGCCGTTCTTCCTGTAAGTAAATCCCTCTCCCGTACGTCTTCTGCCCAGAGTATACACCGCACCGTCCTTGACTGCAAGCCCGACCAGGAACTCCCTCCCTTCATAAGAGAAGAGTTCCTGCCCGTCCCTTTTGACCACGGAACAGTCAAGGGTGGAGAATTCGGTATAAAGCCTGCCGCCCAGCAGGTGATGCGTGTCAGGGTCGGTACTTACACGGGACTCATACCCCGCCGGGAAGGAACACACAATGCCGAAGTCCTTCATCAGGAAAACCTCCCCCTTGCCATAGCCTATGGCCGTATCCCTCTGCCAATTGTAGCCGTCCGGACTTATCACCCCGCACAAATATACGGCAGTTCCGCAACTGTCTCCCGACTCGGAGGCACTTTCCGGCCGGATCCGGGCTTCAGTCGGCATCACCGCCAGACGGGGTCTGCCGAAAGGATAGTCCCATTCCATACAAGCGCTGAGAGAGAGGGCCAGCGCAATCGACGCCAATAATCTTTCCATACTCTGAAAACTGGCGCAAGAAAACAAAAAACCACCGTCCTGACGTGGTCAAAACGGTGGTTAAAAGTTAATTTTGAAGTTTTTGAATATTGCTTTACAGATCGAATCTCAAACCAGCGTTGAAATTGAACATCAAGGGTTGTTCTGTCCTTATGCTCTTGGGCTGTCCGCTGTAGAAATAATAGCTGACCCCGGGATCCAGATACAATCCGAGACGGTTCGTGAGACGGAACTGCACGCCGATGCCGAATTTGGCCGAGAACTGGAGCCTGTCGACTTTCTTGAATACAGAGATCCGGTCACCCGATACGGGCATCAGGTCATATCTGTTGGACACGCAGTATTCGGCTTCACCGCCTCCGTACATATAGAAATCAATCGCGTCCGTATCTACGATGTTGTAGAAAAGATTGACAGGAATGCCTATGTAATGCATAGAGTTGCGCACTTCTCCCTTGATCTGGGTGACGGACCCGGCTGCCGTGTATGTGCCGTCGAAGGTCCTCGTGAGGAGGGAGTAATCCAGGCCCGTGCCTATGAAGAATCTGGGTGCGGGATTCCATCTGAACCCGACGCCGACCGTGAAGGGTATGCCGAAACTGGATACGCTGTTCTCGGAAATGATGTCTTCCGAGGGGACGGAGCCGCTGCCGCCGCTCATATGTGATATGGTGAGCCTGTTTGCAGTATTGCCGCTCAATACGCCACCGATTACAATGTCGGGCTTCCCGCCACGACGTTGGACGCTCTCGGGCCCCAGCATGGCAATCATATTGTCGCAGGCGAAGTCGGAAGCGGGCGCAGTCCCGACCGGCATTTTCCTGTCAGGAGCGTGTTCTTCCGGTATGGGGGCCTCTGTAACTTCTTCAACCACATTCTCCCGCACCGGAACCGCCTTCGTAACAGGCAGGGGTCGTCCTGCATCCGATACAGGAGCGATATCTTCATCTTTAATCAGGGGTGCAGCGGGAGCGATATCGGCCGCCGGAACCGCCTGGGCGACAGATTCGGTCAGGGCAGGCTCCACGGACAGATTGTCCCTGCCGGGTATCAGGAGCACAGCGGCAAGGCCTGCGGCAACCGCCAGGGCAGCCCCGGACCATTTCCAGACTGCGGCCACCTTTGAGGAGCGTACAGGCGCGGACGCGGCATCAAGCCCGGATGACACGGCAGACCAGATGCCGGGGGAGACTTTCTCCTCCGCATCGTGAAGCATAGCTTTTATGTCCTTGTCATCAAACATCCTGATACAATTCCTTTATCTTGTTCTGCAGCATTGTTCTTGCCCTCTGCAATTGGGAGCGCGATGTGTTCTCCGATATGCCCAGGCTCTCGGCTATCTCCCTGTGGGAGTATCCTTCGACCACATACATATTGAAGACTGTCCTGAATCCCGGAGGAAGGGACGTGACCAGTTTCATCAGTTCGTCATATGACATATTCTGCACGGGAGTCACTCCCCCGTATGACAAATCCGACGCGGCTTCCACATCTTCACTCTGACGTAGCGCATCCTTCCTGCGCAAGGCCATCAATGCCGTATTGACAAAGATCTTCCGCGCCCATCCTTCAAAGGAGCCTTCTCCCGAATAAGTGTCCAATTTTGTGAAAAGAGTCACGAATCCGTTCTGGAGAACATCCTCCGCCGAATCACGGTCACCCATATAACGCAGGCAGACGGCCATCATCTTGCCTGACAGAGTGTCGAAAATCCGCTTCTGGGCGCTGCGGTTTCCCTTGATAGATTGCTCTATCAGGAAACGTTCGTCGGTATCAAGATGCCTCTTGTCGCCAAAAAGTTGCATCTCTGATGATTTATTGTGCTAAAATAGCCAAAAATTCATTCAAATTTGTATTATTTTTGTAATAAGGATACGCATTGGCTCAATGCGATTTGGTATGAAGAAGTTATTTACGGTTTTGGCTGCCCTGGCGCTGGTCCTGCCCGCCCGGGCCTATCAGACCAGCAAGGGGGTTTCCGTCGAGAATTCTCTCCTCGAGATTGTCAAGAACATCTCTTTGTTCGGATACAATGAACGGACATCGGAGTCCCTGCGCAATCTTGTCAAGAGGGACAGCACCAACGATGCCGTATTCTTCTACCTCGGCAAGAGCGAATACGCCAACGGTGATATGGCCGCGGCCGAGGAACATTTCAAGAAGGCCTGCACGATGGATCCGTCCAATGATGACTACGCAGAGGAACTGGCCGGCTTCTACGCAATGGCGGGCAGGAGCGCGGATGCCTGCGACATCTACTTCAGGCTCCTGGAGAAGAACCCCCTAAGGTACCGCAACGCCTATACCCTCTCACTCCTCGCGGACCAGCAGATGAGAGACCGCAAGGACTCCCTTGCACTGGAAAACTACGAAGCGGCCCTGCTGTTCGATCCGCATTATGCTCCCGCGATACTCGGCCGTTCCGAGATCTATCGCATGCACGGCAATCTGCCGGCTTTCTTCACCACCATCAAGGATTTCACAACCGATCCCGACATCAATCCATACCCCAAATGCGAATATGTCAACTCCATCCTGGACAGGGTGGACAGCAGGTCATATCAGGTATGGCAATCCCAGCTGGACTCGATGGTAATGGACTGCGTCCGCACCCATCCTTCCGACAGCAGCGCCCTTAAACTGGCCGGCAGATGGTTCTACCGCACGGGCAACGAAAAGAAGGCCGCAAAGTATTTCGACGAATTCCTCAGGAGTTACCCCACAAGCATGGAACCCCATTTCATCCGGCTTCAATTGCTGGCGGCGGCGGATGACACTCACGGGATGATTTCCGAATGCCGGTCCATCCTGAATCTGGCCGACGGCGCCGAAGAATACTTTCTCCCCGCCATGAGCACCCTGGGGGACTGTTATTATGAATTGGGCGACAAAAAAGAAGCGTTCAAGTGCTATGACAAGGCCCTGAAGAAGAATCCCGACTACCTGCCCGTTCTCAACAATTACGCATATTACCTGTCCCTGCTCGGCAAGAGACTCGGCAAGGCCCTTAAAATGAGTCTCAAGACGGTTGAGAAAGAGCCGGACAACCCCACATACCTTGACACTTACGGATGGCTGCTGCATCTCTGCGGCAAAGACAAAGAAGCCAAACCTTATTTCAAGCACGCCCTGCTGTATGGCGGCAATGAGAATTCGGAGGTTCTCCATCACTATTCGGAAGTCCTGAGGGCACTTGGGGAGAATGACCTGGCCGACTATTATTCGGATTTGTCCAAAAGGAAGAAATGAAACGACTGTCGCTGATGCTGTTTTGTATCCTGCTGGCTCTCACCGGCAGCGCGCAGTCGTCCAAACAGGCCTCGAAGGACAAGCTGGAGAAGGAAATCGCCATCCTCGACAAGAGGCTCAAGGAGAACGAGAAGAAGAGTTCGTCAGCCCTGAGTTCCCTCAAACTGGCAAGGAAGAAGGTGTCTTCCGGCAAGAAGCTGGTGGAAGAGAGCAACAGGGAGATCAAGTCGCTGGACGAACGGATTGTCAGCAAGCAAAACCAGATAAATGCCCTGTCGTCAAGACTCGACACACTCTCGGCATATTATGACAGATTGGTCAGGAACGCCTATATCAACAGGGACAGCAGAGTTTGGTTCATGTATATTCTGTCCAGCGACAATATCAGCCAGGGGCTGAAGAGATTCGATTATTTCAAGACTCTGGCCCAACAGATGAACAGCCAGGCCAGGAGAATCAAAGAAACCCGTTCGAGCCTCGAGTCGCAGAAGGAGGAACTTCAGGGGATGAGGAACAAGGCCAATGCCCTGAGGGAAGACCAGAAAAAGATGCTCGGCAAGCTGAAAGCAGCAGAAGTCCAGTCCCAGAAAATCGTCAATCAGCTCAACAGGGACAAAGCCAAATATCAGAAGCAGATTGCTGACAAACGCAAGCAGGTCGAGGCGCTCAACCGTGAGATCAACAAGATGATAAGCAACGGGAAGAGCAAGAATTCCAAGCCTGTGGACACAAAGTTGTCCAAGCAGTTTGCAAACAACAGGGGCAAACTCCCCTGGCCGGTCGACAACGGTTCCGTAGTGGAATCTTTCGGAGAGCACTTCCACCCTGTCTACAAGACAGTAAAGCTTCCCTTCAACAATGGTGTCAACATCACCGTGGAGAAGGGCGCACAGGTAAAGGCCGTTTTTGATGGAGAGGTCAAGCAAGTCATCGTAATGCCGGGTTACAATCAGTGTGTACTTGTCCAGCACGGAGAATATTTCACCTTCTATTGCAAACTCGGAGCGGTAAAGGTCAAGACAGGGGAGAAAGTCAAAACAGGCCAGGTACTGGGCCGCGTGGAGACCATCAACGGCGAGACTGAACTTCACTTCCAGCTCTGGGAGGGCAAGAGTCCGCGTGATCCGGAAAACTGGTTGAGATAACTACACTGTTTCATGAAAAGAACCGCAGATTTATTGGCATTTTGTACTCTGGCTCTTCTTTGCTCATGCAATGACGCAACCAAGGCGGACAGCCTTGTTATCGGCAATGTGATAACTATGGACCCTCTGGTTCCTCAGGCCAGGGCTGTCGCAATCAGAAACGGGAAAATCATATTCGTCGGGTCGGAGGAAGAAGCCGGCAGACTGTGCGGTAACAGGACCGTTGTCCACAATTTCGGCTCGGCAAGCATATATCCCGGCTTTATGGACGGACATGCTCACGGAGAGCTGGCCATTTCAAGATTCAATGAAGCGGACTTGTTTGAAGTGGACGAGAGGGAGGGCTCTGCAATGGAGGACTTCGTGGAAGCGATGAGACAATATATGGAAGATCACCCGGGCCAGGAGGAATATAAGGGCCAGGGATGGACGGTTAAGGATAAGGAGCCTGATGCATCCATGCTTGACGCCATCTGCCCTGACGTCCCGATGGTTCTTACTTCAGCAGATCTTCACTCCGTGTGGATCAACACCGCCGCAATGGAGAAATACGGTATTGACTCCGAGGCTGCGGCAGAGTATGGATCAGACTGCATAAGACTGGATGCAGAGGGCAAACCGACGGGATACGTCTCCGAGAAAATCGCTTCCAGCCTGATGGGTGACAAGAAGATGGGCAGGGAAGATTTCAAGAAAGGACTCCTGAAATGGCAGGACTATGCCTTCAGTCGAGGCATAACCGCAGTATCCGAAGCAAGCCTCAATGCCGATGAACGGGAAATCATCGAAGCCTATCGTGAATTGTGCGACGAGGGCCTGTGGAAACTCCGCACATACGCATACGTACGCATAAATGAGAATGTCCCGAATGCCGGATTGGACTCTGCGTTGAACAGGGTTCTTGAGATGTCGAGGGAACTTGAGGGAGAATACTTCCGGATCAGCGGTGCAAAGGTTTTCATGGACGGAGTCCTGGAGTCACACACAGCCTGGCTGGACGAGGAGTACAGTGATCAAAGCGGATACTATGGGCTTGCTTTATGTACCGAATCCGACAGAGTAGCCCGTATTGTCAGCTTCTGCAATACGCACGGGATGAATGTCCACTTCCACGCAATCGGGGATGCCGCTTCCCGCGTGGCCGTAGAGGGGATTTCCAAAGCGGCGGACGCCACCGGAATAAATGACGGCCGGAACACCATAGCCCATCTTCAGCTTGTACATCAGGAGCTCATTGCAAAGTTCGCCGAATACAACATAATAGCCGTAGTCGCGCCTCTATGGATTCCTAAATACCCTTATGAATATGATATCACCTGCCAGTACATAGGCGACAGGGCACTGACCCAATATCCCGTGAAATCCTTCTTCGACGCCGGATGCAAGGTCAATTTCCACAGCGACTTCCCTGTCACATACATAAGCGTTCCCCAAAACATTTATACGGCCGTAACAAGGGAACTGGCCGATTCGGGAGAAGAATCACGGCACAATTACCCCGAACATATCAGCCGCAGGCAGGCTCTGGAAGCAGCCACAATCCATACTGCATATCAATGGAAGGAGGAGAACAATCTCGGTTCTCTCTCGACGGGGAAAATTGCGAATATGGCCGTATTCGACACGGACTTCCTCAATGATGACCTTCAGGATGTCTGGGATGCCGGACTTCTTGCCACATTTGTCGACGGAGAAATTGTATACTCGGCAGACCCTGCCGACGGCAGGAATTGAGATGAGGCAGAGACACAAAAAAAGCCGCTGAATCAATCAGCGGCTTCTGGAGTGGAGATAGAGAGATTCGAACTCTTGACCCCCTGCTTGCAAAGCAGGTGCTCTACCAACTGAG
>JAKSKI010000037.1 GCA_024401865.1 Bacteroidales bacterium | reverse complement strand
ATGTTCAAGGAAGGTCGTACACCTCTCCATACATTCCGTGCCGATATCGACTACGCACTTGCAGTCGCCAACACCAAGGTTGGAACTCTCGGTATCAAGGTTTGGATCTGCAACGGTGAGAAGTATGGCAGGCAGGATCTTACTCCCGCCGCCCTCGCAGCCGCCAATGCACAGGCAGCAGGCCAGAACCGCGGTACAGGCAGAGGCAATGACCGTGGTGGCCGTCGCGGTGACCGTCGCGGTCCCCGCAGGGACAACGCCAAGCAGTAATACTTCATACTGACTATAGGAGCCGGCCCGTATGGACCGGCTACTTTGTTATGCGGCCAAATATTGATATCTTTGCCCGTAGAAGAAATGGACGTAAAAGAGAAGATAGGACTACTTCCCCATTCCCCCGGAGTGTACAGATATTACAACGATGTCGGGGAGGTTATCTATGTGGGTAAGGCAAAGGACCTGTTCAAGCGTGTACATCAGTATTTCGTGCCTGCAGAAAGACTCAATACCAAGACGCGCATACTGGTCAGCCGCATCGCCGACGTCCAGTATTCGGTCGTGGATACCGAGGCTGACGCCCTCCTGCTCGAGAACAATCTCATCAAGCAGTACAAGCCCCGATACAACATCCTGCTCAAGGATTCCAAGACATATCCCTGGATTTGCGTCACGGCGGACGAATTCCCCAGAGTGTTCCTGACAAGAAAGATAGTCCACGACGGCTCCCGGTACTTCGGCCCGTACAGTTCGGTCCTCCACGCCAGATATCTCCTGGACTTCTTTGACAAGGTTTATCCTCTTCGTTCCTGCAAACTCAAGATAACGTCCGATGCCGTGCTGCGGGGCAAGTTCCGCCCCTGTCTGGACTTCCATATCGGCAAGTGCCGTGGCTGCTGTGTGGGAGCCATCTCACGTGAAGAGTACAACGCCTGCATCGACGAAATCATCAGGCTGCTCAAAGGCGGCGCAGGCGAGATTATCCGCGACTGCAAGGCCAGGATGCAGGAAGCTTCGGACAAACTGGATTTTGAGACGGCGCAATTGTACAAAGACAGGTTGGAAGCTCTCCAGATGCATTATGCCAAGTCTGTGATAACTTCTGCCGGAGACAGGGAAGCTGACGTGTTCTCCCTTGTTACAGACGGGTTCGAGAGTTTCGGCAACTTCCTCAGGATACGGGGCGGAGCCATAGTGCAGTCCCTCAATCTGGGTTTCAAATCCCGTATCGAAGAGACTCAGGAATCAGTCCTGAGCACCTTCATAGCCGAAATCGAGTCCAAGTTCGGGCAACTCTCCAGACAGATTATCGTGCCGTTCCTCCCCGATGTCGAAATGGATGGGGTGGAATTCAGCATTCCCGTCAGGGGGGACAAGCTCTCCCTGCTTGAGCTGAGTATGAAGAATGCAAAGGAGTTCCGCTTCAATTCCCTCAAGCAGAGGGAGCGCTGCGACCCCGATGAGTACCGTCAGGGCGTAATGGAGGAGCTGCGTACGGCACTGGGAATGAAGGAACTTCCCGTACATATGGAGTGCTTCGACAATTCCAACATACAGGGGACCAACCCGGTGGCGGCCTGTGTGGTATTCCGCAACGGCGAACCCTGCAGGCAGGATTATCGCAGGTTCAAGATAAAGACAGTCGTAGGCGCCAACGATTACGCTTCGATGAAGGAAGTGGTCAACCGCAGATACAGCCGTATGCTGGCCGAGAATCCCGATGACCTGCCCCAGCTGGTGGTGATAGACGGCGGTAAGGGGCAGTTGAACTTCGCCTGGCAGGCCCTGTGCGAACTCGGTATCCAGGACAGACTGACCGTGATAGGTCTTGCCGAAAGGATGGAGGAAGTGATAAGGGTTGGAGACCCGTATCCGATGTTCATAGACAGGAACTCCCGTGCGCTCAGACTGCTCCAGCAGATAAGGGATGAAGCGCACCGGTTCGGCATCACTTTCCACAGGTCCCTCAGGAGCAAGGCTCAGGTCCAATCCGCCCTCAGTGAAATATCAGGCGTAGGCGCAAAGACGGAGCAGCGGCTGCTGATGCATTTCGGCTCTGTGGCGCGCATAGCGTCCGCTTCGGAGGAGGATATCGCTGCCCTTGTGGGCCCTTCCCTGGCCGGAAGAATCAAGGCAGCTCTCAATCGCTGATTTTTGCTATTTTTGCACTATATGACAGAGAAGACATTCAACAGATTGTTCAATGCATTCATACTGACAGGTATGTTTGCGGCAGTGGCATATCTCAATATACAGGAGATGAAAGATCCCGGAGCCAGACTGCTCTGGCAGGGAATTGCCGCCGTCGGTGCTCTCTGCGGTGTTGTCAACGTAGTACTCTCGGCCAAGGGGAGCATCTGGAATTATCTCTTCGGCCTGATTGACGTACTCGCGATGACGGCAGTCACACTTGAGTCAAGTCTCAATAATCCGAATCCCACCTGGGGCCTGTTCGCCCTGCACGCGTGCTTCCTGCTCCCTATGCAGTTCATAGGATTCGCCCAGTGGCGCAAGAGGGGAGCTGATGCCAGGAGGCAGGTCAAGGCGCGCAGGCTGAGCGCCAGGGGATGGCTCTTTTGCGCCCTGGCCTTTGCTGCCGTGCTGCCGCTGCTTTACTGGCTGCTCAATTTTGTGGGCACTGGAAGCAGGATGGACTTCAACACCGTCATTTTCTTCGACACGGTGGTAGTGTCGCTCTCCATCGTGGCTCAGGTACTTATGGCGATGGCTTATTCGGACCAATGGATACTGTGGATAATGGTGAACCTGTCTTCCATCGCATTGTTCTGGTTCAAGTCGACTTCCAGCGAGCCTGATGCCTATACGGTGGTCTATATGGTGAAATACATCTTCTATTTCATCAATTCTCTCAACGGCATAAGGATATGGCTTAATCTCAGCCGGGACGGGGCGTAGTCCTCTTATTGCATATCTCATTATTTTTTTGTTACTTTGTCCCTGCTTTTGACGAATATTATTAACAAACCTAAATTCATACGTTATGGAGTACGAGGAAATCGTAAACAAAGTAAAGTCGATCATTGTTGACAAACTCGGAGTCGAGCCTTCAGAGGTCACCGAGACAGCCAACTTTACGAACGATCTTGGCGCAGATTCTCTCGACACCGTAGAACTCCTGATGGAGTTCGAAAAGGTGTTCGGCATCAAGATCCCCGATGAGGAGACAAGCACCATCGCGAGCGTCAAGGACGCAGTCGACAAGGTTGCAGAGAAGCTCTCCAAAAACTGATAGCGATTCGCATCTATAGTTAAGACCGGCCAAAAAGCAATTTTTGGCCGGTCTCTTTATACTTTGGGGAAGAATGAGCTAAATCAGAAGGCGTTGGGAATGGCGTAGGAGAATTCCAGATAAGGCCTCAATTCCTCAACAGGATGCTCCGGACCGCACAGGAGGGTCTTGTAGAACCTCGCCTTGTCAAGCTCCAGGGTTACGGAAGTGTTGGTGGATGAAACTCCGGAATACATTTCGGCCGCCATCATATAGGAATAATAGTTGGAATAGGGGTCCATTCCATAACCGCCATAACCACCGTATCCTCCGTATCCGCCATAACCGCCGTATCCGTACATCATGCTGTAATACTGCTGATACTGGAGATTCTTGTAATATTCGGCCATCTCATTGGCGGAAGTCTCCGAGGTGACGGTACGGTACGCCATAATGAGAAGCCAGATGTCATAATCTCCCTTGTCTATCAGGGAATCGGGCACGGAGACAAGCTCCTGAAGATGATAAGTGATATCGGGAGCGTACTGCTGCAGGGAGAAGTTGATGTTGCCCGGATCCTCCGAGCTCGAACTCGAGTCGCTGATGCCCTCGTAAATGACCCTTTTGGTGCTGATCCCGCCCGTCGTGTCGACTCCGCGCAGCCTGATGGTGGGACTGAGTATGGGAGGGAAATAGTCCAATCCCTTATACTGGGCATCCGGAGCTTCATAGGAGAATTTGAGGGATGCCTTCGTGAAAGATACCTTGTCGGGATTATGTCCGTTGGCCTCTATCACGCTGCGAACCTCCTTCTTGAGGCTCTTGGCCGAGATGTGAGGCTTCAGCCCTCCTCCGCCCTCGACGTACAGCGCATCCCTGCGGGGGGCCTTCTTGTCCTGATATGTAAGGTTGAGGGCATACTGGGGAAGCAGGCCCTGTCCCGTATTGTAGAGCAGGGAGTCTATGTCGAAGAATTTGGAAGGAGACAGATAGAAGAGATAGGAGGTGTCCTTCCTCTCGCCCTTGATTGTGGACGTGACATCCATAACGGCATAGTTGCCCCTCAAGGTAAAACTGGTGGCGTCATATCCCAACTGAATCTGGAACATGTTTATGCGTCCGGAATTGCCGGCAGGACGGTCGGTCTCCAGATAGAAGCCCTTGACCTTCTCCTTGTACTTGTCGAAGTCCTTATAGTCCTCGCTTGTGAGAGAGAAGAACTGCGAAGCGTATTCGGGGGTGAAGTTCAGTACCAGGGAATCCTTTCCGTTGATTATGGGGTGAGTCTTGATAACGCTCTTGCTTCGGTCGACTATCGAGCTGAAATCGGCGTTGCAGTCGTAGTCGTACCGGGGATCCAGAGCTTTTGTCAAGGCATATGCGTTGACTGACTGGAGTATGTACTTCTGACTTTCATCGGCAAAGGAAGTCGAATCCAGCGCCATCGAGAGGCGCAGACGTTTCACCACGGGTTCGTCCCCGAAGATGAGGGAGTCGTTGATGGGGACAAGATAAAGCGCGGTCGCCCTTTCCGTAAGACCCAGTTCGTTGTCGCGGATGGAGCCGATGGTGGCCCATGCGTTGGAATATCCCGAGAGGCTGTCAGCAATCCTGTTGTCCACGTCCAGAAAAACCTTCTGTCCGGTAACCATCGTGTATTTGAGATTGTCGGGGATGAAATTCCCGCCTATGTCATACGTGACCTCCACGCAGGAGATGCAGCATATCAGACCCAGCACGAAGGCTGTCAATCTACTCTTCATCACTACAACTGATCGTAAAACGCATTATATTCCTCAATGTAGGAACCGTCCGCAATGGACTTCGCCTTGTAAGGAAGCACTTTGAGCCCGCGGTCCCTGCAATAGTTCACCAGCAGGGGCGAGAGCTTGTCGCTTCCCAGGATGACCCCGTCGGAGAACTTGGCTGCAGTCTTGGCAAGATTTGTGCCATCAGGGTTCTTGGAGAGGAACTCAACGTCCTTGTCGCTGATACCCCCCATCACTATCTTCTTGGAGAAATCTTCGCTGAAGCTCTCGTCGAGAGCATCGTCATACAGGGAGAACACGATTTTGCTGTTGGCAAAAATGGGATCGTCCTTGTACACTCTTTTCATGAACATGGGCACAAGGAGGGAAATCCATCCCTGGCAATGAATCACATCGGGGGCCCAACGCAGTTTCTTGACGGTCTCCAGAACGCCTCTGGCAAAGAATATGGCGCGTTCGTCGTTGTCCGCGAAGAACTTGCCGTCGCTGTCCCTGGAGATGCCCTTGCGGAGGAAATAGTCGTCATTGTCAATGAAATAGACCTGCATCCTGGCGGAAGTAATGGAGGCTACCTTGATGATCAGAGGCCTGTCCACGTCTGAGATGACGAGGTTCATTCCGGACAGCCTGATGACTTCGTGCAATTGGTTTTTCCTTTCGTTTATGCATCCGTATCTGGGCATGAAGGCCCGGATTTCGCGTTTGCGCTCCTGGACACCCTGAGGGAGGAATCTGGCAATGTCCGCCATCTCCGACTGTGGGAGATAGGGAGTCATTTCCGAAGAAACGAACAAAACTTTCTTTGCGTTGTTGTCTGTCATTTTTGGCCGAAAAATGGATTCTAACAAAGGTAAGAATTTTTTTTGATAATTCAATTCATTATCTTTGAAGTCCGAATTCTTGCTCAAGATGTCAAAAGGCAATAAAAAGGCATTGAAAAGGCGGTTGGCCGGCGCATATGTGTCGTCGGTCATCAGCATCACCCTCGTGTTGCTCCTTGTCGGCGCCGCCACGTTCATCCTCGTCAACGCTGGAAGAGTGACGGAGTTCTTCAAGGAGAACCTTCAGATAACTGTCCTTATGAACACGGAGGTTTCCGATGCGGCCGCCGAGGAGTACAGGGCCGGCATCAATTCCCTGCCCTGCATCCACGGTACGGCGCTGGTCACCAGGGAGCAGGGTACGGAAGAACTCAAGGCTATGCTGGGAGAGGATTTCCTCGATGTCTTCGAGACGTCACCGGTGCCTTCCTCCATAGAAGTGACGCTGGAGGCCGAGTATGTCTCTCCCGACAGCCTCGGAGCGGTCACGTCCCTGCTCAAGGAATCGCCGCTCGTGGATGAAGTGGTCTGCCGACAGGGACTGGTGGAGGCTCTCAACGCCAATCTGGCCCGGATATCGCTGGTGCTGGCAGTCCTCATAGCCCTCATGATGTTCATCTCCTTCGTGCTGATTGGCAATACGGTCAGGATAAACATCTTCTCGAAACGGTTTACCATACATACGATGAAACTCGTGGGCGCCACGCGTTCCTTCATCATAAAGCCTTTTATGAAGGGCGCGGTGCTGCAGGGACTGGTGTCAGCCGTACTGGCTTCGGTCATAATCGAATGCGGGCTGATGTATGTGCGGCACAGCCTTCCTCCGTTCGTGCTCTCGGGCGGATTCCGGACAACGGCCCCCGTGTTTGCGGTCGTGTTCGTGACGGCCGTCATTATCAGCGTGCTCAGTTCGTTCCTTGCCGTCAACAAACTGATTTCTATGGAAAAGGATGAATTATACTATTGAAAATGAATAATATGGCAATTACTCCCAAAGGATTGAAAATGCTTCTTGCAGGCGTTTTGGTGATGGTGGCGGGCTATATCCTGATGACGGGACCCGCACCGGTGCGTGAGACGTTCAATTATGATATGTTTGACTGGCGCAGGATGATTGCCGCCCCCCTGACCATAGTCTGCGGCATAGTGGTGATAGTGATTGCCATTATGGGCGGCAATTCAAAAGGGGAGGACAAGTGATGGAATGGTGGCAGGCTCTGATCCTCGGCATAGTCCAGGGACTGACGGAATTCCTGCCGGTCAGCAGCAGCGGTCATCTGATGCTTGTCAGGGACCTGATCGGCGCTGACGGAGAGGGATTCCTGGATTTTACCGTGGCGGTTCACTTCGCGACGGTGGTAAGTACAATAGTTGTGTTCCGCAAGCCCATACTGACTCTTTTGAAGGGTCTTTTCCGATTCCAATACAATGATGAGACGGATTATATATGCAAGATTCTCGTCTCGATGATACCCGTGGGCATTGTGGGTCTGTGCTTCAAGGACAAGGTCGAGGCTCTTTTCGGCACGGGCATAGGAGTCGTGGGAGTCTGCCTTCTCGTGACGGCGTTCCTGCTGGTGCTGTCGGATGTGCTCACATCCAGGGTCAAATACCGGAACAATTATCGCAACGGCATATCCTATTGGCAGGCCCTTCTCGTAGGACTGGGGCAGGCTTTTGCAGTGGCCCCCGGACTTTCCCGTTCAGGCACCACCATAGCCACAGGATTGGTGAGCGGAGTCAGAAGAGACAGCATGGCCCAGTTCTCATTCCTTATGGTGCTGATTCCCATTGTCGGCGAGCAGATGCTTGACCTGCTCAAGATGATGTCTCCGGCATCACAGACGGCGGCCGGTTCCGCCGGGGCCCTCGCCATCGCAGTAGGCGCAGCAGCGGCATTCGTCAGCGGACTGGCGGCCTGCAGACTTATGATTGCGGTGGTCAGGAAGGCCAGGCTCGGGTGGTTCGCCCTCTACTGCGCGGTGGTCGGCCTGGCTGTATTGATATTCAACGGTCTGGCATAAGTTATGGCGGCAAGGAACGGGGTATATTTCGTATCGGACGTACATCTGGGACTTCGTGTCAACGATCCGCAGGAGCGTGAGGACAGATTCGTGAGATTCCTCAGGGGCATACCGGGTGATACGACACTCTCGGTGTATCTGCTCGGCGACATCTGGGATTTCTGGTATGAATACAGGGATGTGATTCCCAGGACAGGGGCGCGTGTGGTATCCGAACTCATCCGTCTTGTGGATGCCGGTGTGAAGGTGTATTTCTTCGAGGGCAACCACGATATGTGGACCTATTCCTTCTTCGAGGACCTGGGTATGGTCAAACTCTCCCAACCCGCTTTTACAGAAATCGGAGGCAGGACGTTCTGCCTCGGCCACGGTGACGGCCTCGGAGGCGCGCCCTGGTCTTACAGGCTGATGATTGCGGTGTTCCGCAGCAGAGTGGCCAGGGCTCTGTTCGGCAGCCTGCACCCCTGGATAGCATATCGTTTCGGACTCGGCTGGTCGGATTCCAACCGCCGTTCCCACAGGCCCTACACGTTCCGCGGAGACAGCGAACCTCTGTACAGGTTTGCCGTGTCGCAGGCGGACATCCGTCCGGTGGATGTCTTTGTGTTCGGGCATTTCCACGACAGGGTGGATCTCACGTTGCCTGGTGGCCAGCGTTTCTTCGTTCTCAAAGACTGGATGGACGGTGGCGAACCCCACCTCTTCTATGACTGCTCCACGGGGGAGCTCAGGTTCTGACCCTATTTCCTCACCGTGCTCTCGAGGCGTTCCGTCTTGATTTCGGTCCTGAACGGCATCTCCATGAAGATGGAATAGTAGAATCCGTTCCATTCCCCGCTGTCCCATATCCTGACCAGTTCCTCGGTCCTGAGGTCCTTGCCGTTGGGATCGTAGCGGCTCTTGAGATCCTGTGAGAACATTTTGGCCACGACCTGCCAGAACGTGGCGGCGAAACCGTTCTCGTAGGTCCTGATGATTTCGTAGCCGCTCATCCCGCACTCCCTGTCCACCAGCCTCATCAGAAGTACGCCCTGCTGGACGGTCATATTCCGGATGTCTTTCTCGAAGATTCTGAAAAGTTCCTTCTCGACATCTTTGACATACCTGTTGCGCTCGGAACGTTTGGATACGTCCGCGGCTATCGTGCTGTCCACCTGGGCCATCATCTTGCGGCCCACAAGAGCGTACGGATATATCCTGTTGAAATTGTAGACGAGCTTGTAGTATTGCCTCCAGTCCCCTTTCTTCAGTTTCCTGCCCTTGGGGAAGCACCAGGTCGGCTCGATGCTGTCGAACAGGAGAGTGTCCCCGTTATGCACCTCATAGTACATAAGTTCCCCGCGGGGAGCTCTCGTCTGGGCGCCCGCCGCGAATCCCGCTGCCAGAAGCAGCAGTATGAGTGCATATCTCTTCATAAGCGACGATGCAAATTTACTACAAAAATCTGACCGTGGAATCTCTCTTGGGGAGGATGTCGAAAAGTGACGGAAAAAGTTTTCAACAATATTTGTAACTTATTGATGAATCACAATTTGAGTATTGAGTTTGCCGGTCGAAAATTGTGATATTTTTTGAAAAAATACTTTGTATTTGCGAAATTTTTACTAACTTTGCCATCCCCAAAATCGGCCCTTTTCCGCGTAAGGACCTATGAGTCAGGGATTTAAGTGAAATAATATTTTTAAAGTAATACAACGATGTTACAACCTAAGAGAACAAAGTACAGAAGGGAACAGAAGAACCGCATGAAGGGCAACTCCCAGAGGGGAAACCAGCTTGCATTCGGTTCATTCGGTATCAAGACCCTTGAGAACTGCTGGCTCACAGCACAGCAGATTGAGGCTGCCCGTCAGGCTATCTCACGTCACATGAACCGTGAGGGTCAGATCTGGATCAGGATCTTCCCCGTGAAGCCCGTCACAAAGAAACCTCTCGATACCCGTATGGGTAAAGGTAAAGGTGATCCCTATGGATTCGTGGCTCCCATCACTCCCGGTCGTATCCTCTTTGAGGCCGAGGGCGTTTCGCTCGAAATCGCAAAGGAGGCAATGCGCCTTGCAGCCAACAAACTTCCCGTTGCGACCAAATTCGTGGTCCGCAGGGATTATGTCGAATAATTAATCGGAGAAAAGAAGTATGAAAGCAGCAGAAGCACGCGAAATGTCTGTAGCAGACCTGCGCGACCGCATCGAGGTTGAGAAGAAGAATCTCGACACTATGAAAATCAATCACGCCATTTCTCCGCTGGAGGACACCTCCGCTTTCAAGAAGGCCAGAAAGGATATCGCTCTTATGATCACTATCCTCGCTGAAAAAGAAAAACAAAACTAAAAGAGTAGACTTATGGAAAGAAATCTTCGTAAGGAAAGAATCGGCGTAGTGGTCAGCAACAAGATGGAGAAGACCATCGTCGTTGCGGTCGAGAGAAAGGAGAAGCATCCCCTTTATGGCAAGTTTGTCAAGAAGACCACAAAGTTCGTTGCCCAGGACGACAAGAACGAGTGCGGTATCGGTGACACCGTCCGCATTATGGAGACCCGTCCTCTCAGCAAGACAAAGAACTGGAGATTAGTAGAAATCGTAGAAAAAGCCAAGTAGTTAATTATGATACAGCAGGAATCACGTTTACAGGTGGCTGACAACAGCGGTGCAAAGGAAGTTCTTTGTATCCGTGTGCTCGGAGGTACCCGCCACCGTTATGCGACTGTCGGCGATGAAATCGTAGTCGCTATCAAGAGCGCCATCCCCGGCGGTGACGCCAAGAAGGGAACAGTATCCAAGGCTGTTGTCGTTCGCACCAAGAAGGAAATCCGCCGCCCCGACGGATCATACATCCGCTTCGATGACAACGCTTGTGTCCTTCTCAACAACGCAGGTGAACTTCGCGGTACGCGTATCTTCGGCCCCGTGGCCAGAGAGCTCCGCGAGAACTATATGAAAATCGTGTCACTGGCACCGGAGGTCATTTAATTAATAAGCATTATGAAAAAGTTACATATTAAAAAAGGTGACACCGTGTATGTAAATGCCGGTAACGACAAGGGAAAGACAGGCAAGGTCCTGTCAGTGGCTCCCGCTGAGGACCGTGCCATTGTCGAGGGTATCAATATGGTAAGCAAGCATACCAAGCCCAACAGCAAGGCCCCTCAGGGTGGTATCATCAAGCAGGAGGCTCCCATTCACATCTCAAATCTCAATCTTATCGACCCTCAGTCCGGCAAGCCGACACGCGTCGGTTACAGGATGGACGGGGACAAGAAGATCCGTTACGCTAAAAAATCTGGGGAGGAGATCAAGTAATTATGGCAAAGAAAGCACAAGCAGCAGAGCAGCAGGCACTCCCTGCAGGATACGTTCCCGCTCTCAAGAAAATGTATAAGGAAGAGATTGTGGACGCTCTCAAGAAGCAGTTCGGTTTCACCACTGTGATGAGAGTCCCCAAACTCGTCAAGATCACCATCAACGAAGGTTGCGGTGATGCCACCCAGGACAAGAAGATCGTCGAGGATGCAGCTGCAGAGCTCGCAAACATCACCGGTCAGAAAGCTGTCATCACTCTTTCCCGCAAGGATATCTCCAACTTCAAGCTCCGTAAGGGCATGCCCGTTGGATGCAAGGTCACCCTCCGCGACGTCAAGATGTATGAGTTCCTCGAGAAGCTCGTCCGCGTCACTCTCCCCCGTATCCGTGACTTCAACGGTATCGCAGAGAATATGGACGGCCGCGGAAACTACACTCTCGGTCTCAAGGAGCAGATAATCTTCCCCGAGGTCGACATCGACAAGAACCCCCGTATCCACGGTATGGAGATCACTTTCGTAACCACAGCCAAGACTGACGAAGAGTGCCACGCCCTCCTCGCAGCATTCGGTCTTCCTTTCAAGAAACATAACAAGTAAGATACTATGGCAAAAGAATCAATGAAAGCCCGCGAGGTTAAGCGCGCAAAACTGGTTGCTAAGTACGCAGAGAAGAGAAAGGCCCTCAAGGAGGCCGGTGACTGGGTAGCTCTCGACAAACTTCCCAAGAACTCATCTTCGGTCCGTCTTCACAATCGTTGCTCTCTCACAGGACGTCCCAAGGGATATATGAGGGCGTTCGGCCTCAGCCGTATCCAGTTCCGTGAAATGGCCAGCAACGGTCTCATTCCGGGAGTAAAGAAGGCAAGTTGGTAGAATAATTAAAAAGAAATCAATATGACTGATCCCATTGCAGATTATCTCACAAGGGTCCGCAACGCCTATATGGCAGGCAAGAAGGTTGTTGAGATACCCTCATCCAAGATGAAGGAATCCATCACCAAGATCCTTTTCGAGAAGGGTTATATCCTCAGCTACAAGGTAGTTGAAGGAACACCTTACAACACAATCAAAATCGCCCTCAAGTATCATCCCGAGACCAAGATGGCCGCTATCAAGAAGATTGAGCGTGTCTCCACTCCGGGTCTCCGCCAGTACACAAGCGTAGAGGATATGCCCCGCGTTCTTAACGGACTCGGCATCGCCATCATCTCCACTTCAAAGGGTGTCATCACCGACAAGGAAGCCAAGGAACTCGGCATCGGCGGTGAAGTTATCTGTTACGTATATTAATATCTAAAAGTACAATAAAATGTCAAGAATTGGTAAATTGCCTGTAAGCCTTCCGACCGGCGTGAGCGCAGAGCTTCTCGACGGCAACGTGGTGAAGGTTAAAGGACCTCTTGGTGAGATGAGCCAGAAAGTTGATCCGGACATCACAGTCACCATCGAGGGAGGTGAGATCAAGTTCACCCGCCCGACAGACCAGCCCCGCCACCGTTCAATGCACGGACTCTACCGCGCATTGGTACACAATATGGTCGTCGGCGTGTCTGAGGGTTTCACAATCCAGCAGGAGCTCGTCGGTGTCGGTTTCCGCGTATCTGTAAGCGGCAACATCCTCACCTTCGCTCTCGGTTATTCTCACGATATTCAGCTTATGCTCCCCGCAGAGATCAAGGCTGAAGTTCCGGACGTCAAGAAGGGTGAGAACCCCCGCCTCGTCCTCAAGAGCTGTGACAAGCAGCTTGTCGGACAGGTGGCAGCCAAGATACGTTCATTCCGCAAGCCTGAACCTTACAAGGGCAAGGGTATCAAGTTCGTCGGTGAGCAGCTCCGCCGCAAGGCCGGCAAGACAGCAGCCGCTAAATAATTAGGAGGACAGAGTTATGGCATTATCTAGAATTGAAAGAAGAAGAAGGATCCATTACCGCATCCGCAAGCACGTCAACGGTACCGCTGAGCGTCCCCGTATGTGCGTCTTCCGCAGCAACAAGCAGATTTACGTGCAGGTAATCGATGACCAGCAGGGCAAGACTCTCGTCGCTGCTGCTTCCAACGACAAGGAACTTGCAGCACAGTGCAAGGGCAAGAACGGAATCGAAGCTGCAGCCATCGTAGGCAAGGCTATCGCAGAACGCGCTATCGCAAAGGGTATCACCACCATCGCATTCGACCGTGGCGGATATCTTTTCCATGGCAGAGTTAAAAGTTTGGCAGACGCTGCCCGTGAAGGCGGCCTCGTATTCTAACATAAAAGACTATGGCAAATACAAATGTTAAAAGAGTAAAGACCTCTGAACTTGAGCTCAAGGACAGACTGGTCTCCATCCAGAGAGTTACAAAGGTGACTAAGGGTGGACGTCACTTCCGCTTTGCTGCTATTGTAGTCGTAGGTGACGAGAACGGCGTTGTAGGTTATGGTCTCGGAAAGGCAAACGAAGTCACAGCCGCCATCGCCAAGGGAGTTGAGGACGCAAAGAAGAATCTCGTGAAGATTCCCGTCATCAACACCACTATCCCTCACGAGCAGGAGAGCAAATTCGGCGGTTCCCGCGTGTTCATGAAACCCGCCGCCCCCGGTACCGGTGTCAAGGCAGGTGGTGCTATGCGCGCCGTGTTCGAGTCTGCAGGTGTGCAGAACGTCCTTGCCAAATCCAAAGGTTCTTCCAACCCTCACAACCTCGTGAAGGCTACCATCACGGCGCTTTCTGAGATGAGGGACGCTTATACCGTCGCAGGTCTGCGTGGAGTTCCCATGACAAAAGTGTTTAACGGCTAGGAGGATAGAATTATGGCAAAGATCAAACTTACACAGATCGCCAGCAAGAACGGCTGCGATCCCCGTCAGAAGGCTAACCTTCGTTGTCTCGGTATTCGCAAGATGCATCAGACCGTCGAGGTCGAGGATACTCCCGTTGCAAGGGGTATGATCGCCAAGGTCGCGCATCTTCTCAAAATTGAAGAAAAGTAAGGAGGACCCCGGTTATGAAACTTAACAACATCGCACCTGCTGCAGGTGCAACACATACAAGCAAGAGAGTGGGTCGCGGACAGGGTTCCGGCAAGGGCGGTACTGCCACACGCGGTACCAAGGGTGCACAGGCTCGCGCAGGTTATGAGCATAAGATCGGCTTCGAAGGCGGTCAGATGCCTATCCAGCGTATCCTCCCCAAGTTCGGATTCAAGAACCCCACAAGGGTTGAGTTCAAGGCTGTCAACGTTGCAGACGTTGAAGCTGCCGCCGCTGCTCTCAAAATCACTGAGATTGGTGTCGAGCAGATGAAGGCAGCCGGTCTCGCTTCCAAGAACGACCTCATCAAGGTCCTCGGAAACGGAGAGATCAAGGCAGCCCTCACTGTCACAGCCGACGCATTCTCAAAGTCAGCAACAGCCAAAATCGAGGCTGCCGGCGGAAAGGCAGTCGTAGCCGAATAATTTTATGAAGAAGTTTATAGAGACTATCCAGAACATCTTCAAGATAGAGGAGCTTCGTAAGAGAATCGTCTATACGTTCGCCCTTATCCTGGTGTATCGTCTCGGATGCTTCGTAGTGCTTCCCGGCATTGACGCATCCATGTTGGCGAAACTCCAGCAGACAACGAGCGAGGGTCTTGTAGGCCTTCTCAACATGTTCTCCGGCGGTGCGTTCGGTAACGCCTCTATCTTTGCGCTGGGTGTGATGCCTTACATCTCGGCATCCATCGTCATCCAGCTGCTGGGAGTGTTCGTCCCTTACTTCCGCAAGCTCCAGATGGAAGGAGAGAGCGGACGCAAGAAGATGAACCAGCTCACAAGGTATCTCACCATCGTGATTCTCTGCATCCAGGGTCCTGCGTACATCGCAACTCTCCACAGCCAGATTCCGATGGAGGCCTTTACGGCAGTCAGTGCTCTGGGATGGAGCAATTTCGTGTACAACCTGATTGCTACAGTCATCCTCATGGGCGGCTCAATGTTTGTCATGTGGCTCGGTGAGCGCATCACGGACCGCGGAATCGGTAACGGTATCTCCCTGATCATCATGATCGGTATCGTGGCCCGTCTGCCTTTCGCTCTTGCAGCTGAAATCAGCACCAAGTTCACCACCACCAACGGCGCCGCTCTCATGCTTGTCGTCGAGCTCGTTATCTGGCTCTTCGTCATCGCTGCTGCCATCGCTCTTGTCCAGGCTGTACGCAGGGTTCCTGTACAGTATGCCAAGAGAGTTATCGGAAACCGTCAGTACGGCGGTGTGCGTCAGTTCATTCCTCTCAAGATCAATGCTGCCGGCGTGATGCCTATCATCTTCGCCCAGGCACTTATGCTCTTCCCGCTTCTCTTCTCACGTTGGGATGCGACCAGAGGTCTCGCTGCCACTCTCGGTAATTACACCGGATTCTGGTACAACTTCATCTTTGCGCTGATGGTCATTATCTTCACGTATTTCTATACGGCTGTTACCGTCAATCCGACGATGATGGCGGAGAATTTGAAGCAGAATGGCGGATTCATCCCCGGAGTGAAGCCCGGAAAGAAGACCGTGGACTACCTCGATTCAATCATGTCGAAGGTGACTCTCCCCGGTTCGATATTCCTCGCTGTCATATCCATTCTTCCTGCGTTTGCGCAGAAGTTGGGCGTGGGCAACCAGTTTGCAAGTTTCTACGGCGGCACTTCGCTCCTGATTCTTGTAGGTGTTGTCCTCGACACACTCCAGCAGGTCGAAAGTTATTTGCTGATGCGCCACTATGACGGCCTTATGAAGACCGGCCGCCTGTCAGGACGCTCAGGTATGTAGTTCTTTGAAAATTCAAGGAAGATGGTAAAGCCCAAGACTGAGGAGGAAATTGAACTCTTGCGCGAGAATGCCATTCTTGTTTCCAAGACACTGGCAGAAGTCGGTAAGATTGTCGCCCCTGGTGTGTCAACTCTCGAGTTGAATAGGGTGGCAGAGACTTTTATCCGCGACAATGGTGCGATTCCTTCCTTCCTCGGTTATGACGGCTTTCCCGCGGCGCTCTGTATCTCTGTAAACGACACCGTCGTGCACGGATTCCCTTCGGAATACGCGCTCAAGGAAGGTGATATCGTTTCGGTGGACTGCGGTACGTTCTATAAAGGTTACAACGGAGATTCGGCATACACTTTCCCTGTCGGGGAAGTGTCCGCCGAGACCCGTAAGCTTCTGGACGTCACCAAGGCTTCGCTGTACAGGGGCATAGAAGCTGCCGTAGTGGGCAACAGGACCGGTGACATAGGATACGCGGTGCAATCGTATGCTGAATCATTCGGATTTTCCGTGGTCAGGGAGTTGGAAGGCCACGGACTCGGCGCTGAGATGCACGAAGAACCCGGAATCCCGAATTACGGGCGCAGGGGCAAGGGCACTCACCTCGTCGACGGAATGGTCATATGTATAGAGCCGATGATAAATGCCGGTGGAAGGAACGTCTATCTTGCCAACAACGGTTGGGAAGTCAAGACATCCGACCATCGCAATGCGGCTCATTACGAACTTACGGTTGTTGTCCGTCACGGTATGGCTGAGCAACTGTCTACCTTTGATTTTATCGAGAAAGATGCCTCAATTAAATTTTAAGTTGTTTTTTTAATGTCCAAACAAGTAGCAATAGAACAAGACGGAAAGGTCATAGAGACCCTCCCGAACGCGATGTTCAAAGTCGAGCTTGAGAACGGTCACGTACTTCTCTGCAACATTTCAGGGAAGATGCGTATGAACTTCATCCATATCCTTCTGG
>JAKSKI010000036.1 GCA_024401865.1 Bacteroidales bacterium | reverse complement strand
TCAGTTCCACGTTTATGATGTAGTCGATGACATTCTCAACCTGTATCGGATAAGTATTCCTGCTCTCAAAGTAGAACGGATAATACCCTTTTTTTAGATAGTCCTTGAAGAATTCCAATGGGTGGCATTTTTCCTTGACGGCGGTGCAGAAACTGTTTGGAGACTCAAGCAGGCTGTCAAGGCTAGTACTGTTCAGGGCTATACCTTTCTCCATCAGGAGGAACTCTCTGAATGACAGTCCCGGAATCAGGTATGGAACCATCCTTCTGGACAAGTCTGTATCTCCGTCATTAAGCCTTATCAGGGAAGAGCCGCTGATGATAATCCTAAGGCTCTTGTGTGCATCATATATCTCCTTTATCTCGCTGCTCCATCCTTTGTATTTGTGAATCTCATCAATAAAGATATGGGTTCCACCGATTTTTACAAACATGTCGGCGGTCTCAACCAGAGTGTGCGTCGTGAAATAGCTTGTATCTGCGGAGCAGTATAGGACATGCCTGTCGTCAACGGCAAAATTGTTCTTGATATACTGAAGCATTATCGTCGACTTGCCAACACCCTTGGGACCTTTGATGGCGATCAGCCGTGAGGTCCAGTCGATATTGCCTGCTATTTTACGGACATAGCCCATGGGGACATCTGCCAGATAGTTGTCATGTCTTTCGAAAAGCTTTTCCATTTGCGTTGTTATCTTTATGTACAAAGGTATGCCGTTTTTTGTAAAAAACAAAAATATATCTGGTCTGTTTTTAGCATAAAACAAATTCCGTTGCAGTTTACATATATCCGATTGAATGGAAAAGCCCCTCCGAATCCGGAAGGGCTTATTTGCCGAGTTGAGATAGAAGGATTCGAACCCTCACTGACAGAGCCAGAATCTGTAGTGCTACCATTACACCATATCTCAATATGTCATAACCCGCTCGAAGCGGGACTGCAAATGTACGGCATTTTATTAAAAATGCAAAAATTATTTGCAAATTGTAACGACCGCCCAGACCTCGCAACCTTCCCGCCTGCCGACGAATCCCAGATGCTCTGTGGTTGTAGCCTTGACGCTGATCCTGTCAACCGCCGTGCGCATCACCTCGGCAAGGGTCTCCCTCATAGTCTGTATGTACGGCGAAAGCTTGGGAGACTGCAGGGCTATCGTGATGTCGGCGTTGCCCACCGACCATCCGAGATCCTCCAGCATTTCACACACGCGGGCAAGCAGTATCTTGCTGTCTATCCCCTTCCATTCATCCGAATTGTCCGGGAAATGCTTCCCTATGTCCCCGAGTGCCGCTGCGCCCAGCAGGGCGTCGCACAGCGCGTGGATAGCAACGTCTCCGTCGGAGTGGGCCACGAAACCCGTCGGAGACTCTATCCGTACTCCACAAAGCCACATCGGCAGGCCTTCAGCCAGCGAGTGCACGTCATATCCCTGTCCGATACGTATGTCCATACTAGTGCAGATTTGGTTGTATGTGCAAAAATAGGAATTCTTTGCTAACTTTGTACGTTATGGGATTATTCAATTTTTTCGGCGAATCCGAGCACAAGGTATTCGACTACAAGCCCATCTACTTCAACAAGGAGGAAGATGAGCGCAAACGCCGTTTCGGCGCAGTCGACGGGACTTTGGACAAGGAGAAGGAAAAGGGCGGCTACGTGCCCGGTTCATACATCAAAGGGGCATTCCGCGACGGGGCCTATCAGAAGACGAGGTCACACACCGGCAAGGTGCAGGGCATCATCGGCATAGTGTCCCTGATACTGATATTCGCCGTCCTGTATTTCATCGCCAAGTTCTACAGCCTGCTTTAGGATGGGTAAGCTCAAGGTTCTTCCGGCTCAGACAGCCAATATGATAGCTGCGGGCGAAGTGGTGCAGAGACCGGCTTCCGTAGTGAAGGAACTTATGGAGAATTCACTGGATGCCGGAGCGTCCAAGGTGGACGTTATACTCACTGACGCAGGCCGGACTTTGATTCAGGTCATAGATAACGGCTGCGGCATGAGCGCATCCGATGCCGTGCTGTGCTTCGAAAGACACGCGACTTCCAAGATCGACTGTCCTGAAGACCTCGACAGAATCCTGACGTTCGGTTTCCGCGGAGAGGCGCTCCCGTCCATTGCCTCCATCTCCGAGGTCACGCTCAAAACCCGCTGCGCCAAAGACGAGACGGGCACTACGGTGAACGTATGCGGAGAAGGCGCTGTCAAGACTTCTCCCGCTACCTGCCCCGTCGGCACCAACATATCGGTACGCAACATCTTCTTCAACATACCGGCCAGACGCAAGTTCCTCAAGAATGACAACGTCGAGCTGAAGCACTGCATACAGGAGTTCACCAGAATTGCCATCACCCGTCCCGATGCGGAATTCTCCCTGAGCCACAACGGCAGGGACCTCTTCGTGCTCAAGAAGGCCAAGTCTCTCAAATTCAGGATACTTGACCTGCTTGGAAGCGGTGTTGTCGGAGAGGTTGTGGACATTGAGGCCGACACTTCCGTCGCTCGTATCCGCGGATTCGCGGGACGTCCCCAGAACGCAAGGAAGACCCTCGGCAACCAATATTTCTTTGCCAACGGAAGATTCTTCCGGAGCCCTTACCTCCACAAAGCGGTGATGAAGGCTTACGAGGACCTTATGCCGGACGGGCTCACTCCGTCATATTTCATCTTCCTCGACATTGATGCCGCCAATATGGATGTCAATGTCAGTCCGACCAAGACCGAAATTAAATTTGAGGACGAGGCCATACTCTTCCAGACCCTGTATGCCTGCATACGCGAGACTCTGGGCAGGAATTCTTTCGGAGCCAGCATTGATTTCGAGACCGAAGGGGCTGTCAGCATGCCTCAGTTGGGATCTCATTTCGAAGAATACAAGGGGCCTGCCATAGCTCCTTCAATCGATTTCGATCCGGACTATGATCCTTTCAATCCTGACGCAGGCACGAGTGGAGAGGCCGGGCGCAACGCAATGCCTGCGGCAACGGAGACCGGAACCCCTTCTTACCGCGACTATACCGACAGGAACGACAACTACGGTGCCCTTTTCGAGCAGAAATCCCTGCAATGCAGCCGCAACCTCGTCATCAAGGGCAAATACATCCTCACCCCGGTAATGTCCGGCGTGATGGCGGTCAACATACAGCGCGCAACGGAACGCATCATATATGAGAGATATCTCAAAGCCCTGTCAGGCAGCGGCCACGTCACTCAGACCGCACTCTTCCCCGAGCAGGTGCAGGTGGGCGTGGAGAATATGCTGGTCTTTGAAGACAACCGCGAGCTTCTGACCAGATTGGGTTTTGACATAAGCCCCTTCGGACGCGATACGGTGGTGGTCAACGGAGTGCCGGAAGGCTACAGCTGCGAGAATGGCAAGGCCGAGAGTATGGTACGGGACTTGATAGTGATACTCTCCGAGGACAGGACTGCCCTGCCGTCGATGATGACAAGTTCGCTGGCGGAGAAATTCGCCGTGAGCGGAGCCGCCAATTCGGCTCCCGTCAATTCCCCGGCAGAAGCCCAAAACCTCATAGACCTGCTTTTCAGCTGCGACAATTCTGAACTTACATCCAGAGGGCAGAAGATAGTGAGCATACTGAGCATTGAAGAACTGGACAAAAAATTTGCATAAATGGCATCAGGATTTTTGGGCAATGCGCCCACTGTTACAAGGAACCTTATCATTATCAATATCATAGTATTTGCGGCCACCTTTTTTGGCGAACGCTTGGCGGGCTCTTCCATATTGGGACAGCTGTTTGCTCTCCACCCCTTCGAATCCCACTTCTTCCATTGGTGGCAACCCGTGACATATTTGTTCCTGCACGGTGGGTTCTGGCACATACTGTTCAATATGTACACCCTGTACATATTCGGCTGTGTGGTCGAGAACATCATTGGTTCGAAGAAATTCCTGACGTTCTACCTCATCTGCGGAATAGGAGCTGCAGCCCTCCATCTGCTCGTGCAGCATCTCACCAACGATTATGCCCCTACAGTCGGAGCATCAGGCTCCATTTATGGCGTGCTGATCGCCTTTGCGGCTCTCTTCCCCGAATCCAGACTGACACTGCTTTTCCCTCCCGTCAGCCTCAGCGCGAAGTGGATGGTCATAATTTTCGCCGTCATAGAACTCACTACCGGATTTACAGGCGCCGGTGCCAGCATAGCCCATTTCGCCCATCTGGGAGGGATGCTTGTCGGCTGGCTGCTCATTCTGTTCTGGAGGAAAACGGGAACCCTTTTTGACAAGGAAAGATGGATATAAACGCTGTCATAAATGATACGCTCAAGGTCCTCAGGGACGGAGGCGTCATTCTCTACCCGACCGACACGGTCTGGGGGATAGGTTGCGATGCAACCAATGAAAAGGCTGTTGCCAGAGTGTTCGAAATCAAACGCCGGGCCGGAGCCAAATCCCTGGTACTTCTCGCCAGTGACCTCGATATGGTCGCCAAGCACGTCAGGGAGATTCCGTCAATTGCCATCGACCTGGTGGAAGTAAACGACGCCCCTATGACGATAATCTATCCCGGTGCACAGTATCTGGCACCGAATGCGGTGGCCGAAGACGGCACGGTTGGCATCCGTATTCCCTTCGTGGAACAGGGCCCTGACCCGAGAATCAGGCCGGAAGTCAAGGACGGCGCCACCTTCTGCCGCGAAATCACAAGGCGTCTGCGCAAGCCCTTAGTCAGCACCTCGGCGAATATCAGCGGCGAGCCCACCCCTTCGGGTTTCAGGGAGATTTCGGATGAAATCAAAAATGCCGTCGACTACATAGTGCCCGCCGCCCTCGAACAGGGAGCCAGCGGACGTGCTTCTCAAATCATCAAAATCGGTCTCGGAGGCGAGGTCGAAATAATCAGGGCCTAGGCTATGCAGCAGGAGAACGGGGAGAGGATCTTTGTGGGCGAACCCGCGGCAGGCATCATCCGCCTCGGAGAGGAGGAAGCCTCGCACTGCGTCAAGGTACTGAGGCATAGGGAAGGAGATGTCATCAGCGTCATCGACGGCCTGGGAACGCTCTACCGCTGCCGTATCCTCAATGCGTCATCCTCTGGTGTGGAGGCCGAAATAATCGGGTCCGTCACTCATTTCGGGACTCATCCCTACCGGCTTACGATGGCGGTGTGTCCCACCAAGAACACCGACCGCTACGAGTGGTTCGTGGAGAAGGCCACAGAGATAGGAGTGGATGTCATAGTGCCCGTCATAGGAGACAGATCCGAACGCAGAGTCATCAAGACCGACCGCATGCGCAAAATAGTCCTTTCGGCCGTCAAGCAGTCCTTGAAAGGAGCCATTCCGCAGGTCTGCGAGAGTATCAGCGTGAAACAGTTCATCAACGGCACCGGCAGTGACGGCATCAAGCTGATCTGCTACTGCATCGACAACGAAGAACTCAGGCGCAACATAACGGAAGTCCTCGCATCGACGGATCCGAAGTCGGACATCACCATTCTTGTCGGCCCGGAAGGTGATTTTACGGCAGAAGAGGTAGACCTGGCGCTTGAGAAAGGATGGGTTCCCGTCCACTTGGGGCAATCCAGACTGCGCACTGAGACCGCAGCCGTGGTTGCCGCCACCGCCGTCTACCTTTGCAGATAATCCGCGACAGCCTTCTCCTGCAATTCTATGACATCATCGCACCACTTGTCGAACACAGGGTCTTCAATCTGCTGTTCGGGGTGGTTCAGGAAGTGTTCCAAAGTCCTTCGGCAGCCTTCGGCGAAGCAGACGTGAGTAGCGAAATCGGGCACGGCCCGCTTGAGTTTCGAGCAGTCGAACACCACTGATGCCGACTTGTCCCCCAGAAGATTGCCTTCCATATTGAATTCCTTGGGAGCGACGGATGAGAGGAAGGAGGAGGACACATAATACGGTTTGAAGTCCACTCCCAGGGTATCGGCGATGGTGCGATATATCTGATTCCAGCTGAGGGTCTCATCCGACGTGATCTGGAACGCCTCCCCTATTGCGCAGGGATTGCCCAGCAGACCTATGAAGCCACGGGCGAAATCTTCGTTGAAGGTGGCAGTCCACAGGGACTCCCCGTCTCCGTGAACAAGCACTCTCCTGCCATCGAGCATACGTCTGACAACCTGCCAGGCGCCCTTGGTACCGTGGATGGAAACGGGAATCTTCCATTCTCCGTAAGTGTGGCTGGGCCGGACTATCGTGACAGGGAAGCCGTCTTCCCGGAAATGCTTCATCAGGACCTCCTCGCACGCAATCTTGTCCCTGGAATACTGCCAGTGGGGGTTGAAGAGGCTGGTGCCTTCGGTCATTATGTAACTGCCCGACTGGCGGTTATAGGCGGACGTGCTGCTGATGAAGACGTACTGGCGGGTGCGTCCGTTGAAAAGGCGGAAATCCCTCTCCACCTGCTCGGGACGGTAGCCGATGAAGTCGGCCACGCAGTCGAAATCCAACCCCTGCAGCATCGCGGACACTGTCCGTTCGTCTTCGATGTCGGCATTGAAGACAGTTACGCCTTCGGGTACCGATGAGGGACGGTTGCCCCTGTTAAGAAGGAAAAGGCTGCAGTCGGCCCGTGAGGCCAGTTGTCGGGTAATGGCACTACTGATGGTGCCGGTACCTCCGATCAGAAGTATTCTCATTTCAATTATCGTTTGGCGAACAGTTTCCGGACCAGGGCAGGCACGTCCTCTACCTTGATGACACGGATGTCACCCGTACCGACGGCCTGTTCTCCGGAGAATGACGATATGTATATCTGTTTGAACCCCAGCCTTCCGGCTTCAGAAATACGGCGCTCCACCTGTGGCACAGGGCGGATTTCGCCGCTCAGGCCCACTTCTCCTGCAAAGCATATGTCGGAAGGGATGGGATAGTCGAAATTGGATGACAGCACGGACACGACCACAGCCAGGTCACAGGCGGGATCGGTCACCTTCATGCCTCCTGCCATATTGAGGAATACGTCCTTGGCACTCAGATGGAATCCGGCCCGCTTCTCCAGTACGGCCAGGAGCATATTCAGCCTCCTCACGTCAAATCCCGTGGCAGTCCTCTGGGCCGTGCCGTACACGGCAGAACTGACAAGAGCCTGCACCTCGAGAAGAAGAGGTCTCGCTCCATCCAGCAGAGCACATATCGCGGTGCCGCTCAGTCCCTCACCGTGCATAGGGACGAGAAGTTCGGAAGGATTGCTTACTTCCCGGAGACCCGACCCCGTCATCTCGAACACCGAGAGTTCCGACGTGGAGCCGAAACGGTTCTTTATGCTGCGCAATATGCGGTACTGGCCTTTGTTCTCTCCCTCGAACTGGAGCACGACATCGACTATGTGCTCCAGAATCTTGGGGCCGGCGATATATCCGTCCTTGGTGATATGCCCAATAAGAATCACGGGCACTCCGCTCTCCTTGGCAAACCGGAGCAGCAGGGCGGCTACTTCCTTTATCTGGGACACGGAACCCGCGGCCGAATCCACCGTCTGTGTGTACATCGTCTGTACAGAGTCGACTATCATAAGGTCCGGCAGCATCTGCTGAGCCTGTGCTATGACCGACTCCATATGCGTCTCGGGAAAAATAAAACAGCCGGCGTCATCCCCTCCAAGCCTGTCGGCGCGCATCTTGACCTGACGGGCACTCTCCTCCCCCGTGACATACAAGGTCCTGAGACCGGGGCATAGAAGCGGAATCTGAAGCGAAAGCGTCGATTTGCCGATACCCGGTTCGCCGGCTATGAGGACAAGAGACCCGGGCACTATGCCACCTCCGAGGATGCGGTTGAATTCCTCCATCCCGAGGGGCCTTCTGGCCTCGGTTGCCGAATCTATCTCCTTGAGATGACGCGGTTTGCGCTCAGCTCCCGATACCGCCGCCCCGATGCCGGAGGCTTTGACGTAACGGGGCTCGGAGGGAGCCTCGACCATAGTGTTCCATTCCTTGCAGGCTGGACACTGTCCCATCCACTTGGAACTTTCATTGCCGCACGCCGTGCAATACCAAACTGATTTAGTCTTTGTCGCCATACGATGCAAATATACAAAAAAAGGATGGTCTGAAAGGACCATCCGTTTCTTTGGGTCGAAAGTCTGATTACTCAGCCTTAGCTTCCTCTGCAACAGCCTCAACAGCTTCCTCAGCCTGAGCGCAGCAGCAAGAATCGCATTCAGCGCACTTGCACTCTGTGCTGTCGCATACGCACTCTGTGCACTCTGTTGCTTCCTCAGCAGCCTTTGTACAGTTCTTGCAAGCAGAAATGGCAAGAACAGCAGCAGCCACTGCGAGAACCATCATAATCCTTTTCATAGGTACTTAATTTTTAACTAGTTAAACTAAACCTGAAGTCATATGGCTTCGAGGGCGCAAAAATAATATGATTATTTGATAAAACAATGGAAATTGTCAAAAATTTGACATTCCCGCCCTTTGAAGCTCAAAAACTTCCATATCCCGGACTTCTCCCTCCTCTATTTTGAACCTCAGGGCGGTCCGGACCAGTTGCCAGCCCTGGAGGCCTGCGGCCCCGGGATTGATATACAACAACTTGTGCCTGCCATCATTCATCACCTTGAGAATGTGTGAATGGCCGCACACAAACACATCGGGCTTATACTGCAGGATAAGCCTGCGTGCTTCGGGGTCATAATGTCCCGGAGACCCTCCGATATGAGTCATCAGCACTTTGACGCCCTCGGCCTCGAAGAAACGGTATCGGGGATATTCCAGCCTTATATCCTGCCCGTCACAATTGCCGCTCACCCCCACCAGTGGTTTGAACAGGGCGAGACTCCTTGCGAAATCGTATCCTCCGCCGAAATCTCCGGCATGCCATATCACGTCGACGGGAGAGAGGAACTCCCTGAACGCCTCGCTGAAAACGCCGTGAGTGTCGCTGACAAGTCCTACGAACATCAGCCCTTGTACCCGTCAGGATTGTTCTTCTGCCAGTTCCAGGAATCGCGGCACATTTCCTCGATGCCGTATTCGGCCTTCCATCCAAGTTCCCTTGCAGCCTTGGCGGGATCCGAATAGCAGGTGGCTATATCGCCCGGTCTGCGCGGCTTGATGGAATACGGCACTTTGACTCCGTTTGCCTGTTCGAACGCCTTCACCACATCCAGCACCGAGTATCCGTGGCCGGTTCCGAGATTGTAGATGGCGAGACCGCACTTGCGGCCTATTGCATCCAGAGCCTTGACGTGTCCTGCGGCAAGGTCCACCACGTGGATGTAGTCGCGCACGCCCGTACCGTCGGGAGTGTCATAATCATTGCCGAATACTCCCAGTTCGGCCCTCTTGCCGACTGCGACCTGGGTGATGTATGGCATCAGGTTGTTGGGGATGCCGTTGGGGTCTTCGCCTATGAGACCGCTCTTATGGGCGCCGATGGGATTGAAGTACCTCAGGAGCACGATATTCCACTCGGGATCCGCCTTCTGTATGTCGATGAAGATTTCTTCAAGCATGCTTTTGGTCTGACCATAAGGATTGGTACAATGCCCTTTGGGGCACTCCTCGGTGATAGGTATGACAGCCGGATTGCCATAGACGGTGGCTGACGAAGAGAATATGATATTCTTGCACCCGTGGCTGCGAAGGGCGTCTATGAGGACCAGCGTGCCCCCGATGTTGTTCTCGTAATATTCGTAGGGCTTGGCGACGGACTCCCCCACCGCCTTGAGGCCGGCGAAATGAATGCAGGCGTCCACTGCAAACTCCTCCAGCACCTTGTCCAGGCCGGCGCGGTCCCGGATGTCCACCCTGCGGAAAGGCACCTGTCTGCCGGTAATCTGTGCGACGCGCTGAAGGGATTCCTCGCTCGAATTGCAGAGATTGTCCACTACGACCACATCATATCCCGCCTCATACAGTTTGATGATTGTGTGGGAGCCTATGTAACCGGCTCCACCGGTAACCAGAATCGTTCTTTTACTCATATTGTTTGTCACTATGCTGTCAGAATCTGAATGATATTGAATGCCCCGAAAGATACAAGCCAGGCGATCAACAGGGAATTGACCACCGCGAACAGGGCCCATTTGCGTCCGATTTCCTTGCGAAGGGTGCGTACTGTGGCCACACAGGGGAAATACAGCAGCACGAACAGCAGGAAAGACACCGCGGATGCCGCCGTGAATTCTCCGGAATCCCGGAGAGTGGTGACAAGGGAAGCCTCTTCATCGCTGCGATAGAGTATGCCCATAGTGCTGACAATGGCCTCCTTGGCCGGAAGGCCGGTAAGCACGCACACGTTCATCTTCCAGTCGAATCCTATGGGAGACATCACAGGCTCCATCCACCGGCCGATCGCAGCCAGGCAGGAGTTGTCCTGCGCCGCGGGCTGAGAGTCCTTCATCGGGAAATATTCCAAAGCCCAGATTATCACCGAAGCGGCCAGAATAACGGTCGTAATCTTCTGCAGATAATCCTTGCACCTGTCCCATATGTGCCCCCAGAACAGGGAAGCCTCCGGGACTACCAGTCCGGGGAGCGTGAAGATATCGTCATGCTTGCCCTTGCGGAACCATTTCGTGTTCTTCATGACAATGGCGAACAACACACTGACCACTATGCCCGCAAGATAGAGGCCTATCATCACCAGAGCCTTGTATCTGGGGAAGAACGCCGCAGTCATCATCAGATAGACCGGAAGCCTTGCCGAGCAGGACATGAAAGGAATCATCAGCATCGTGAGCCTGCGGTCCTTGAGATTTCCGATATCCCGGGCTGCGATGATGGCGGGCACATTACAGCCGAAGCCCATTATCATAGGGACGAAGGAATTGCCGTGCAGGCCTATTCCGTGCATCAGCTTGTCCATCAGGTAGGCCGCCCTCGCCATATAGCCGCTGTCTTCCAGCAGAGACAGGAAGAAGAACAGTATGAATATGTTGGGCAGGAATGCGAGCACCGACCCGCAGCCGCGCACAATGCCGTCGGCGACCAGGCTTGTCACCCAGCCGGGTCCGGGGGCCTGCCTGATCCTTTCGGCGAGCATATCCACAAGCGACTCTATCCAGCGTTGGGGATAGGCGCCGAGGGTGAACGCGAGTTCGAATATGCCGAACAGCACAAGTATCAGGATGGGGATACCCAGCCACCTGTTGGTGAGCACACGGTCGATGCGATGGGCGAAACGGCTCCCGGAATCGGATGCCGGATTGTCAGGATTGCAATAGATACTGCCACGGGCGAACTTGCAATGCTCGCAGTTACCGTTGCATATATATCTGAGCTTATCCATTGGGCCGTGCAAAAATACATTAATTTTTGCAGAATTTGTATTTTTGCAAACACAAAAGTGTGCCGACTATGGTCAAACTCGAAATCCCCGGCAACGCCGGCAAAATTCTTGTCCACAGCTGCTGTGCGCCCTGCTCGGGAGCCATCCTTGAATGTATGGTGGATAACGGACTCAGGCCTGCCGTGTTCTTCAGCAATTCCAACATCGACTCCAGGGAGGAGTTTGACAAAAGGTTGGGCGAACTGCGTCGCTACTGCGGTTCCCTCGGTCTGGACCTGGTCGTGGATGAATATGACCACGAGGGATGGCTGGAAGCCGTCAAGGGACTTGAGAACGAACCCGAACGCGGAGCGCGATGCCTGAAATGCTTCCGTTTCCGTCTGGGCAGGGCTGCCGCCTTCGCCGCGGACAACGGCTTCGACCTCCTTACCACCAGTCTGGCCTCCTCCAGATGGAAATCCCTCGAACAGGTGGACAAAGCCGGCTCAGATGCGGTCGGAGAATGCCGGGAAAAAGGCTGCGTATTGGAATGGTGGCCCCGCAACTGGCGCAGGGACGGACTGCAACCCCGCCGTGATGAAATCATCAGGGAGCAGGGATTCTACAACCAGACCTGGTGCGGTTGTGAATTTTCGCACCGCAAAGAAGGCAATGACTGAATTCTTTGACGCGACATATAAGTATTTTGTGCTATTTTTTATAATTTAGCGTCCCGAAAAAGTATCGTAAACATGAAAGAAATACGCAATATCGGAGTAATGACCTCCGGAGGAGATGCGCCCGGAATGAATGCGGCCATCAGAGCTATCACAAGAGCAGCCATCTACGAAGGATGGAAGGTTTTCGCCATCTACAGAGGATGGGAAGGCCTCATCCACGATGACATCAAGGAGTTCAGCACCGAAAGCGTAAGCAGCACCATACAGCGCGGAGGCACGATACTCAAGACCGCAAGAAGCGAGGAGTTCCTTACTCCCGAAGGACGCAAGAAGGCTTATGACAACATCTGCAAGCACGGAATCGACGCCCTGATGGTCATCGGCGGCAACGGCTCCCTGGCCGGTGCCCAGGAACTGGCACTCGAGTATGACATTCCCGTCATCGGTCTGCCCGGCACCATTGACAATGACCTCTATGGCACCGACTCCACTATCGGATATGACACCGCCCTCAACACTATCGTAGAGTGTGTCGACAAGATTCGAGACACAGCCACTTCCCACGACCGTATCTTCTTCGTCGAGGTTATGGGACGCGATGCCGGCTTCCTTGCACAGAACAGCGCCATAGCGGCGGGCGCCGAAGCCGCCATCATCCCCGAAGACAACACCGACATCGACCAGCTGGCCGATTTCATCGGCAGGGGCATCAGGAAAAGCAAGAACAGCAGCATAGTCCTGGTGTCAGAGAAGGACGGCGGGGCAATGCACTACGCCGAGCGCGTACGCAACGAATATCCCGAGTATAACGTGAAGGTCTCCATACTGGGTCACCTTCAGAGGGGTGGCAAGCCCACGGCTTATGACAGGATACTGGCAAGCCGTCTGGGCGTGGCCTCCATCGAAGCTCTCAAGGAGGGACAGCGCAACATTATGGTCGGCATCAAGGATGACAAGATAGTGTATGTACCCATTTCCAGAGCCATCAAGATAGACAAGCCCATCGACAGGGAACTCATCAACGTGCTTACGATTCTTTCCATCTAGGAATGTCAGAAGATTCACGGGACAAACTCTGGAACGCCGGCTATCTGAAGATCTGGACAGGTAATTTCCTGATTCACTTCTCGTTCACGCTCATCGTCCCCCTTCTCCCCCTCTATCTGTCAGAAACTTTCGGGGCCAACAAGGAGACCATAGGACTGTGCCTCGCCGGATATACGGTGATGGCTCTGATAATCAGACCGTTCAGCGGATTCCTGGTGGACAGTTTCCCACGCAGGGCAGTGCTCATCATATTCAATTTCCTTTTTTTCGCCCTGTTCGCCGGATATATTGTCGCCGGCTCGCTGACTGTGTTCACCATATTCAGGACACTGCACGGCGCTCCGTTCGGAGCCGCCACAGTGGCCGCAAGCACAGTGGCGATAGACGTGCTCCCGAGCAGCCGCAGGACCGAAGGCATAGGTTACTACGGCCTGAGCAACAATCTGGCAACGGTGATCGGACCCGTTCTGGCCATCTACATCCTGCAGGCGTTCAACGGCAACTTCCAGGTCCTATTCTGGCTGTCGCTGCTGTCCTCGCTCCTCGGGCTCATCCTTGACGCCACCATCAAACTGCCCAGGAAAGATTTTGTCCCCGAGAAGAAAGTCATCTCTCTGGACCGTTTCTTCCTTCTCAAGGGTTGGAGGGAGGCCGTATCCATACTCTGCTTCGCATTTTCCTACGGCGTGGTTACGACCTATGTGGCAATTTACGGCAAGGAGGAACTCGGCATCGTTTCCAGGACCGGGCTGTTCTTCTCCCTGTTCGCCATCGGCCTCATCGTCTCGCGTCTTACCGGAGCGCACGCCCTGCGCAAGGGGCAGATTTCGCGCAATGCGGCCATAGGAGTGCTGATTGCCCTGTCAGGATTCCTCATCTTCGCCGCAGTGCACAATACCGTAGGATATTTCTGCTCGGCCTTCATCATAGGCCTGGGCAACGGACATATGTATCCGGCTTTTCAGAATATGTTCATCAACCTGGCACCTCACAGCCAGAGAGGTACGGCCAATTCTTCGATCCTGACATCCTGGGATGCCGGTGTCGGACTCGGCATTCTTGCCGGAGGGCTTCTGGCCGAGCATATGGGCTATCATTCGGCCTTCTGGGCCGCCGGGATTGTCAACGCTTTGGGCGCACTCTTCTATTTCCTGTTCATCCGCCGGCATTTTGAGAGCAACAGGCTCAGGTAGGAGCTTACGTCATCAATTGATTATGAACGAGTAACGGCCCTGCGTCAGAGTATGGACCCCTTTGTCCCCGCCACTGCCAAGGTGAAGTTCGACAGTAACGGTTGGCGGAATTGTCAAGCTGAGCCTCCTGTGTCCTTTGTACCGGAAGTGAACGGGTCCGCCTGCGGTCTGGACATCAAATTCAATCTCCTCCAGATCTCCGGGCTGAGGCTCCATCCTGAGCTTCCTGCCGCCCGGCTCGAGGGGATATGCTCCGGCGATGCCCTGGGTAAGGGCAATCAGGGGATACATCGCGCTGTGGCTCCACTGCGAGCCTTCATCCGGTTTGGCAGTCCAGAATTCCTGCAAGGTGTTGTTGTCCCGGACCGATCTCATTGCGCCCCATTTGTCACGGAGGTCTGACAGCACAATGTCCATCCTGTGGTATTTGGTCAGGGCCCACAACGGCCATACTGCATTGCAGGGGTAGCACTGACCAAGATTCTCCGGCCTGGAGACAAGGACATCCAGAGAATTGCGGTAACTGCCTCCCGGGCACTGGTCATATATCAGGGCCGTAGACAGGGACCTGTCATCATACCGGGTGCATCCCTCTTCCTTCTCCCAGGGAAGATTGGTCACGAAGACCTCACGCTCAGGGTCCCAGAACCGGTCCCAGCAGGCTGCAAGGATGCCTTTGCCATATGCTTCCACTTCCTTTGCGGACTCTTCATCCCCCATCGCCCGGCAAAGCGGAGAGAGTGCATCGGAGCACATCGCCGCTATATAGAGATTGAGCGGCAGCTGCTTGTGGCGGTCCTTCCTGTAGGCAAGGTGGTCTATATAAACCGTACACAGCCCCAGGCCCTCGGCGGGCACAAGTCCGTCTCCGGCATCGGTAAGGCCCTTGAGATAACCGAAGAATTTCATCAGACGGGGATACACTTCCTCCAGGCCGCTCAAATCCCCGGTATACATATAATAATGCCAGCAATCGAAACAGAAGCCTATGCTGTGGTCTATTATGGGACCCCAGCCGCTCAAGCCCATCTGTCGCTCCACAAGACGCGCAAGACGGTCCCAGGCAGGCCAGCTGTCCATAAAATAGCCTTCAATGGAACTTCCCTGGCTGAAGGTGTTGACATATCTGAAGGGAAGGGCCGAGTCTCCCAGCACCTGGAAAACCGAATGCAACTGATGACCGCCGTCTCCGCTGTACTGCTGGCGCTCCCTTGCCATTCCGTCCACCATAGTCTCCTGGGCACAGTTGTATTGGGTGTTTACGGCGGCATCCATAACTTTCTGTATCACCGGATCGGATATTCTGATCTGCGGCTTGTCCTTCCAGGGATACAGCCTCCTGCGCATTCCTACCGAAGATACCGTCACCGGCCTGTCAAAGTTGCGGATGTGGAGCTGAACCCATCTGAAGCTCTCGAAATCGAAGGTCTCAAAACGGTTGGTCCCTTCCCTGCACACAAAACGCGTCCACGAATTGAAATGCGAGTTCATCAAGGCCGGGCCCCCGACCTCGTGGGCCTCGTGCACGAACATCTCCACCACCGTTCCTTCCGGAGCGTCGATTGTGAAGCAAGGCCATCCCACGCCCTGCTCGTCAAACGAGAAGGTCAACACGGCGGCATTGCCGCCATCGGGGCTGACAGTCCACGCACCCTCTCCCGCTTCGGTTGCGGAGGGTTCCCTGATCACGTCGAAACAATCTTTTGCAATCACGTCGAAATAGTCCTCGACAGGTCTTTTCCACTTGAGCCATATGGATTCTTCCATCCTGCCTGCGGGGAATTCGTATTCATTCATCTCCGGGATACTGCGCCTGCGTATCTGCTGATTGTCCCCGATGGCGTACGAGCCCCAGAGATAATCCTTGGCAGAGGTGCATACCGACGGTTTGTCCCCAGTCTTGCTGATGACGGCGGCCGCAACCCACAGGGGACCCTGCTGATAACCCGGCCTGTCCCATCCATAGGGGTAGAGGCGTGCATCGAATGACTCCTGAAGCGAACGCAGGTAATTCCTTTTGTATTGGCCCGGTTCCCAACTCCGGGAGAGGAGGCAGGACCAGGATTCGTCTGTAACGATATGCCTCCCGTCGACGTCAAGGTTCATTATCAAACCAGGCTTGCCGAAAGGAGTGGTGCCGTCGCCCGTACCGAAGAAGCAGACTTCCACTGCCAGCACATTGTCTCCTTCCGTCAGATAGGGCGTCAGGTCCACAGGGTCGGCTTCCTGCCAGCGGGGATCGCAGGGCGCAGGTCCGAACTGGACCCGGCTGCCGTTGACATACAGCTTGTAGCGGCTGTCGGCAAGTATCCAGCCTTTGGCTTCGGAGGGGGCCGAACCCAGGGTGAATTCCTTGCGGAACTGCACGAACGTATTTTGCAGAGTCCTCCCGCAGGGATACCATATCCATTTTGCGGGACTCAGATCCAGAGGCGCATTGCGCAGATCCTCCCCATAGCCGGCAATGCAGGCAAAGGCCGAAAGAAGAAGCAGAAGTCGTTTCATATCAATGCAAAAATACAAAAAAGGGCGATGACTTCGACAGTCACCACCCTTCGAAATGCGCTTTGCGGCTCGGATTACAGATTGGGGTTCATTGTCTTCCAGTCCTTCACCTCGGGGATGATGCCCAGGGAGATGATTTCCTCACGCATCTTGCAGAGATGCTCGTATGAAGCCTGGAGAGCGGCCATCTCCTCAGCCGTGCCCTCGGGTGCGCTGAAATGCACGCCCTTGGCATCGATTACTGAAGGCATAGCCATCATGACGTTCTTGTAACCGCACTTGTCGC
>JAKSKI010000035.1 GCA_024401865.1 Bacteroidales bacterium | reverse complement strand
CGAATCCTTCATCGTGAGCGAACTCGAATTCGCCTTTGCTCCCGAGGAAGTCCGCAAGGTCGGGATTGTACCTGTAACCTACATCACCTACAAACCTCAGTATATGGCCCTCAAGGAGATGACCCTGTCCGTGGACTCTGTCCTCGTGTACGGGGAACCTGACCGGCTCAAGCAGATTGACGCCGTTCACACCGAGGCCATAACTCTACGGGATGTAAGAAGGGACGTGCGGGGCGTAGCTGCTCTGGTGGCACCGGAAGGCACCCGGCTGTCAGGCGGTGAAGTCAGTTATTCCATTCCTGTAGGAAGGTATATTGAGCTCAAGACCACCCGGAAAATTGAAACCAGGAACGTGCCCCCCGGCATATCTCTCATAATGATTCCCGAGAGCGTATCCGTCACCTGGCGCTGTTCATATCCCTTGCGCGACGATCCTGCGGAGAACTCCACGTTCTATGTGGATTACCGCGAGTTCGAGAACTCCCTCACCGGCAAATGCGTCATACGCTCGGAGACGGCTGACGGAGTCATAACCTATACAACAGACCCTCAGGTCTGCTATTGCATCGAGAAGGGAGGACTGCGATGACAACCATACTCGTCACAGGGGGCATAGGCTCCGGCAAATCGGAAGTATGCAGATATCTCTCTGCCGAAGGGTACTCCGTGTATGATTGCGACTCCCGCTGCAAGTCCCTCTATGACACGGTCCCCGGTCTCAAGTCACGAATAGAGAAGGAGTTGAAAGTGCCTTTTGACAAGCTCCAATCCCTGTTTGGAGATGCGGAGGCCATACGCCGTCTGGAAGGAATGGTATTCCCGTATCTGCTCGAAGACATAGACCGGTGGAAGGGATCCGTCAATGCGGACAGATGTTTTATAGAGTCCGCCACGGCAATGGATAAATCCGAATTCGACGGCGTGTACGATGAAGTGTGGCTTGTGGAAGCGGACTATCACAAAAGACTGGAACGTAATCCCAAAGTGGCCCAAAGGTCCCATCTGCAGCACTTCGACGCTTCGAAGGCAACCCGGATCATCCGTAACGACGGCACTTTGGATGAATTGCACAAATCAATAGAAAACATATTATGAAAACAGATTTAGCCAAAATCCTTTCGGTTGCAGGCCGTCACGGTCTGTATCTCTATCTTGCACAGGCACGCAACGGCGTCATAGCTGAGTCTCTCGCAGACAAGAAGCGCACCGTGTTAGACGTCAGAAGCAGAATCACCACCCTTGCCGATATTGCAATCTATACTGATGAGGGAGAACTCAAGCTTGCTGACGTGTTCACCGCAATGAGCAAGGTGGGGGGCAAAGTGCCGGATTCCAAGAGTGACGACAAGGCTGTCAAGGCATTCTTCGGCAAGGCCGTCCCCAATTATGACGGCGACAGATTCTATGTGTCGCATATGAAGAAGATTCTTGACTGGTACGATGACCTCGTCAAAAATGCCAGCCTTGACTTCGTGACAGATGAGGAGAGACAGAAAGAGTCCGAAGAGGCCAAGTAATGAAGACCCTTCAGGTCATAACTCTCGGCTGCTCCAAGAACACGGTCGACACTGAGCATCTGCTTGCCTCCATTCCGGCTTCCGGGTACCAGTTCAAGGGAGAGGATTGGAACGGCAGGGTGGATGTCCTGCTTGTCAATACCTGCGGCTTCATAGGTGACGCCAAGGAAGAGTCCATAGAGGCTGTTCTGGAAGCTGTCGAACGCAAGAAGGCGGGGCTGGCCGGCAGCGTTGTCGTGTTCGGTTGCCTGTCTCAGAGGTATGCGGCCGAACTTCCGGCGGAAATCCCCGAGGTTGACCAATGGTTCGGCGCGAGGAGTCTGGATCCGCTCATACGCTATCTTGGCGGAGTCCCGGGCAAAATGACCGGGAGAACCATTCTGGATCCACGTCCATATGCATATCTCAAAATATCCGAAGGATGTGACCGCAGATGTTCATACTGCGCCATTCCGCATATCCGCGGTGCCCACAAGTCTGTACCCATCGAGGATCTTGTCACCGAAGCGGAGTCGCTGTCGGCCTGCGGAGTGCGCGAACTCATCATAATAGCGCAGGATACGACATATTACGGACTGGACCTTTACGGTGAGCGCAAACTCGCCGAACTGCTCCGGAGACTGTCCGGGGTGAAGGGGATAGAGCGGCTGCGCATCCATTACAGTTATCCCGCCGATTTCCCCGTGGACGTGCTGGGCCAGATGGCAGACAACCCCAAGATATGCCGCTATATGGACATCCCGTTGCAGCACATATCCGACAAGGTTCTGGCCAGTATGCACCGGCACGTGGACGGAGCATGGACCAGGGAACTCATAGCCCGTATGAGGCGGGAAGTGCCGGGAGTGGCGCTCCGTACTACTATGATAGTGGGTCATCCTGGAGAAGGAGAGGCCGAATTCGAAGAACTTCTCGACTTCGTCCGCGAAGCGCGCTTCGAGAGACTGGGCGCATTCATCTATTCCGAAGAAGAGGGAACCTGGGGTGCGGAACATCTTGAAGACAGTGTCCCCGACGAGGAGAAGCGGCGTAGGCTTGATGCGCTAATGTCCCTTCAGGCCGGGATTTCACTGGAGGCCAACAGGGCAAGAGTGGGCAAGGTCGAACGAGTCCTTGTCGACGCAATGGTGGACGGGACACTGGTATGCCGCTCGGAGTTCGAGTCACCTGAGGTTGATGGGGAAATCCTGGTCAAATCGGATGATGCATCTCTCGTGGGCAGTTTTGTGGATGTCCTCATCACTGGTGCTGACGAATATGACCTTATTGCAGAATTATATGACTCCGGCAAATGACAAAACCATAGACCTCGGCAAAGTGCTCGCCCTTAAATTCAAAGGGAAGAGGATTCCGCGTCTGGCCGTGCGCTTCCTGGAGCGCTTTTTACGGATAGAATTCATCAATGGTCTGATTGCGTCGTCGGAAGGGGAGGGTATAGAGTTCTGCCGCAACGTAACACGCAATCTGGACCTTCACATTACTGTGGAGGGACTCGAAAACGTGCCTGCGGACGGTACTGCGTATACTTTTGCCTCCAACCATCCTCTCGGAGGGGCGGACGGAGTCTCCCTATGCGGCATCATAGGGGAGCATTTCGGCTCCGTGCAGATGACAGTCAATGACTTCCTGATGTATGTCAAACCACTTGCCCCCATTTGCATACCCATCAATAAATTCGGCGCACAGCTGAGGGAACTGCCCGCTCTTCTGGACAAGGCCTTCTCCTCATCCGACCAGGTGCTTATCTTCCCGGCGGGACTGTGTTCGCGCAAGATAGACGGTATTGTCCAGGATCTTCCCTGGACCAAGACCTTCGTGCGCAAAAGCATCGAGCACGGTCGCCCCATAGTGCCCGTACATTTCATAGGTGAGAACAGCCGGTTCTTCTATCGGATCACAAACTTGTCCAAGCGTCTCGGGCTCAAGTTCAACATAGGTATGGCCTGTCTTCCCAACGAAATGTACCATTCCGTCCATCACAGCTACAGGGTCATATTCGGGAAGCCCATACTACCCGCCGAACTGGACAGGTCCCGCACTGATGCCCAATGGGCGGATATTATCAGAAAGAAAGTATACAATCTCGAATAGATATGGAAGCTATCATCCCGGCTATCGACCCGGCCCTGCTCAGCGCAGAACTTACGCCCGACAAGAAACTTCAGGATACCAACAAGGGCGGCAATGAATTGTATATAGTCACTGCTCACGATGCTCCCAACGTGATGTTGGAAATCGGAAGGCTGCGCGAAGAGGCCTTCCGGGCGGCGGGTGGATCGTCAGGCAAGTCCGCCGACATCGACGAATATGACACTATGGACAATCCCTACCGTCAGCTCGTCGTATGGGATCCGTCGGCGAGCGCCATACTCGGAGGCTACCGGTTCATGCTGGGCAATGAAGTCGACTTTGACAGTAACGGCGTACCAAGGCTTGCCACTGCCCATATGTTCAGATTCTCCGACAAGTTCATCTCCGAATACCTGCCCCACACGATGGAACTCGGACGTTCGTTCGTGTCTGTCGGCTATCAGAGCTCGAAGGCGGGCGCCAAGGCCATATTCTCGATGGACAATCTCTGGGACGGGATAGCCGCGGTAATGATGCAGCACAGCCGGATGTTGTATTTTTTCGGCAAGATGACCATATATCAATCATACAATCCTGCCGCAAGGGATCTTCTGTTCCATTTCCTGTTCAAGCACTTCCCGGACAGGGACAATCTCGTGACACCCATAGAGCCGGTGCTGCCCGATTCCAACGCGGAACTTATGGACCTGATACTGAATGATGAAGGGTTCAAATCAGACTATCGCAATCTCAAGGATGCAATGCGGAGGCTTGGGACAAACATACCCCCTCTCGTGAATTCATATATCAATTCCTCCCCCACGATGAAGATGTTCGGCACAGCCGTCAACCACGAGTTCGGTGAGGTGTTCGAATCGGCCATCCTTGTATGCTTCAAGGAGATGTATGACGAGAAGGTGGGAAGGCATATAGAAGCATACACCAAGGGGATAATGGACAAGGTGCTCCAGCGTTTCCCCAAAATCGGAGACCTCGACCAGCAACGTCTCGCAAGACGTTTCCAGGAGCGCAAGGAGAACGTGTTCGTGCGGTTCAACAACAAAAAAGATAACCCCCGATAGGTCACCTTTTCTTGACGGGGTCGCTCGTCAGCCCGACTCCCAGTTTCTTGAATATCTTCTTGTCCACTTCGCTGAGCATAACCGTGGTGTGGACCTGACATCCGTCCAACTGAGGCAGACAGTCCAGTGCCTTGCGGCAATTCTCGTCAAAGAGACTCAGCATCGAAATAGCCACCAGAACCTCATCTGTATGCAGACGGGGGTTGTGTCCGTGCAGGTAGGACACCTTTGTCTTCTGGATAGGCTCTATCATATTCTGGGGAATCAGCTTGATCGTATGCGCGATGCCTGCCAGATGCTTGAGCGAATTGAGAATGAGTGCGGCGCTCGGACCGAGAAGCTCGCTGGTCTCTGCGGTTATGATGGTACCGTCCGCCAGTTCCATCGCGGATGAAGGCTTGCCGCATTTGTCCTGTCTTTGGCGTGCAGCGACAGTGGTCTTGCGGAAATCGGTCGTGATTTTGGCCTGCTTCATCAGACGGGCTATCTTGTTGACCTCGGATTCGGCGCAGTCACCTTCCGCAAGTTTGCACAGGGAGGCATAATAGCGTCGGATAATTTCATTGCGCGCGGCATCGCAGCACACGTCCTCGTCACTGATGCAACAGCCTATCATATTGACGCCCATATCGGTGGGGGACTTGTACGGGTTCTCGCCGTATATGCCCTCGAACAGGGCGTTCAATACGGGGAAAATCTCTATGTCGCGGTTGTAGTTGACGGCGGTGGTGCCATATGCCTCCAGATGGAAGGGGTCTATCATATTGACATCATTGAGATCCGCCGTTGCAGCCTCGTATGCAATGTTGATCGGATGTTTGAGGGGAAGGTTCCAGATCGGGAAAGTCTCGAATTTGGCATATCCGGCCTTCACACCCCTGAGATTGTCCTGATACAGTTGGCTCAGGCACACCGCCATCTTGCCGCTACCGGGTCCGGGGGCGGTGACTACCACCAGCGGACGTGTTGTCTCCACGTAGTCATTCTTGCCGAAGCCCTCTTCGGAGTCGATCAGAGCCACGTTTTCGGGATATCCTTCTATGGTATGGTGGTAGTAGACCTTGATGCCCAGCCGCTCGAGCTTGGAGCGGTAAGCATCCGTGCTTGACTGTCCGTTGTAATGGGTGATGACGACCGAACTGACCAGAAACCCCCTGCGGGTGAATTCCTCCCTCAGACGCAGCACATCCATATCGTAGGTGATGCCCAGATCGCTGCGGACTTTGTTCTTCTCTATGTCGACTGCGCTGATGACTATGATTATCTCGGCATCGTCCTTCATCTGCTCCAGCATCTTGAACTTGCTGTCGGGCTCGAATCCGGGGAGAACCCTGCTGGCATGGTTGTCATCGAAGAGTTTGCCTCCGAACTCCATGTAAAGTTTGTTGCCGAACTTGGCTATGCGCTCCTTGATGTTCTGGGATTGGATTTCCAGATATTTGTCATTGTCGAACCCGTATTTCATAGAAGAGGTCTAATAAAATTCCGGGATACAAAAGTAACTAAAAAAAGGCAGAAAATAAAAAAAAGGTGGGACCGTAAGCCGGTTTCTGTTTTTGAATCCGTCATTTATCTTCGCAACCTACCCCCTGACATCAGGCGGGCAGCCCTCGACTGTCAGTATATTTGGTCTTGCAGGTCCCGGTGCCGTACCCGAACGGCATCACTGCCGGTCGTCGTGAGCTCTTGCCTCGCGTTTTCACCCTTGGGGCGGTGAAGCCCCGGTTGTTTTCTGTTACGGCTTTGCGTAAAGTTGCCTCCACCTGCGCTTTCCGCAGCGGGATGCCCTTCCCTGTCCGGACTTTCCTAAGCCTTGCAGCCTCGACGGATCGTCCCACCTTTTATTAATTTGCTGCAAAGGTAAGATTTTTTTATCTTTGAAGAATTGTTTTTGGCAAAAATGATATGACAGCGGCACCTCAGTTCCTGGACAGGGAGATATTCCGCATAGTGAGCAGGATTGCAGGAGAACGGGGCATCAAGGCCTTCGTTATCGGGGGGTATGTGCGCGACTGCTTCCTTGGCCGTCCTTCCAATGACATAGATATTGTCGTGGAAGGCAGCGGTATCGATTTTGCCAGGGCCGTAGGGGAACAGACGGGCAAATACGTCAGCTATTTCAAGAATTTCGGTACCGCAATGCTCCGCTATCACGACGACGAGATAGAATTCGTGGGTGCGCGCAAGGAGTCTTACCGTCGCGAGTCCCGGAAGCCCATAGTGGAGAACGGCACCCTCGAGGATGACCAGTTGCGCAGGGATTTCACCATCAACGCAATGGCGTTCTCTCTTCAGGAGGACTCCTTCGGCGCACTTGTGGATCCGTTCGGAGGCATCAAAGACCTATCCGAGGGAATTATCCGCACGCCGCTCGATCCCGATACCACCTATTCGGACGATCCTTTGAGAATGCTCCGTGCAGTGCGCTTCGCCGCCAAACTGTCCACCCCCGGGCTCCAATTCTCCATAGTGCCCGAATCGATGGCCTCCATGCGCCGTATGGCAGACAGGCTCAAGATCCTCTCATCCGAACGCATTGCCGACGAACTCTGCAAGATGCTCTCCGTCCCCAGACCTTCAATCGCGTTCAGACTCTTGGATGAAGGCGGACTGCTGCCGTATATCCTTCCGGAGATATCGGCGCTCAAAGGAGTGGAGACCGTGGACGGAAGAGGCCATAAGGACAATTTCGAACACACTCTGGCGGTGCTCGACAACGTTGCCCGCGAATCCGACAAACTCTGGCTGCGCTGGGCAGCCCTGCTTCACGATATAGGCAAGCCGGCCAGCAAGCGCTTCGATGCCGGGAACGGCTGGTCATTCCACGGACACGAAATCATCGGTTCGAGGATGGTGCCGCCCGTATTCAACAGGCTCAAGATGTCTCTGGACGAAATGAAATATGTCAAGAAGCTTGTATGGCTCCATCTGAGACCCATCGCCCTGGTGGATGAGGAAGTGACGGACTCTGCCGTGAGGAGGCTGCTCTTCGATGCCGGTGACGACATCGATGACCTTATGGTACTGTGCAATGCGGACATAACGTCCAAGAACCCCGTGAAAGTGGCACGGATCAAGGCCAACTTCGAGCTTGTAAAGCGCAAGCTCGTGGAGGTGGAGGCCAAGGACGCCATACGCAATTTCAAGAATCCTATCACGGGAGAATACGTAATGCAGGTTTACGGAATATCTCCCTGCAAGGAGATCGGAATTTTGAAGGAAGCGGTCAAGGAAGCGATTCTTGACGGTATCATTGGCAACAATTTTGCAGAAGCCGACAACTATATGCGTCTCAAGGCCAGGGAAATGGGCCTTGAGGCTCATTAATGAGACCGATATCGAACAATAACAATCATCAGAATATGAAAAAATTTTGTATTGTAGCACTGGCATTGTTTGCCGCCGTATGGTCGGCCGATGCTCAGAAACTGGTCACCACGAGGTTGAACAACGGGATGACCGTTTATGTTTACGAGGACCCTTCCCAGCACGACGTGTTCGGAGAAGTGGTAGTCCGTACCGGTTCGTACAACGATCCTGCACAGTATACCGGCCTTGCACATTATCTGGAGCACGTAATGTTCAAGGGTACCCAGAGAATCGGCGCCCTCGACTGGGAAGCCGAGAAACCCATTTACGAGCAGATCATCGCCAAATACGATGAAATGGCCGAGGCCCAGGACCCTGAAACGAAGGAAGCCATTGCCCGCGAAATCAACAAGCTGACCATTGAGGAAGGCCGTATCAGCATTTCGCAGGAATACTCCAATCTCATCGAGAGCATCGGTGGCAACGGACTCAATGCCGGCACATCATATGACCAGACGGTCTACTACAACACCTTCCCTGCGCCCCAGATGGCCAAATGGATGGCCGTGGCGTCAGAGAGGTTCATCAACCCTGTTTTCAGGGCCTTCCAGTCCGAGCTCGAAACCGTATACGAGGAATTCAATATGTATTCGGACTATCCCGAGAACCAGGTTCAGCAGTATATGTTGGGCAAGGCTTTCGAAGGCACACCTTACGCAAGGGATGTCATCGGACTCGGCGAACATCTGAAGAATCCCCGTCTGAGCCAGCTCATCAAATATTACGAGGACTGGTATGTGCCTGAGAACATGGCCCTCATCGTTGTCGGCAACATCGATGCACAGACAGCCGTCCGCACTGCCGCGAGCACATTCGGTCGTCTCAAGCCCAAAGCGGTGCCAGAGCGTATCCAGTACCCTGATTTCGCTGTCAAGGGCCGTGCATCCTATTCGACCAAAATGGCCGATTATCCTTCATTGTATATGGTTTTCAACGGAGTCAAGTCCGGAGATCCCGACGAGTATGCGCTCGAGATATGCTCCCAGCTTCTCAGCAACTCATCCGATACCGGTCTTTTGGACAAATTGACTATTGACGGAGATGTCATGGGCGCCGGTGCCGGTGTGCTCTCCTTTGTCAATCAGGGACGATTCCTGATACAGGCCATCCCTTACTATGACAAGAACCAGCAGGTGTATGATTCCGGCAAGAAGGTCGAGAAGCTTATGAACAATGCCATCTCGACGCTTAAGAAAGGAGAAATCGACCAGAACGTCCTGAATGCGATCAAAGTGGCAGTCTGCAGGGACTACGATCTCTCCTTCGAATCAAATTCGGGCAAGGTCAATGTGCTGGCCTCCTGCTTCATAGAAGGCAGGGATGTCAATGAGGCGATGGCATACAAGGACAAGATCTGGGAAGTGACCATCGATGACGTCAAGCGTGTGGCACAGAAATATCTCAACGGCAACTATATCGTTATCGACAATGAGATAGGCCGTCCCATTTCCAAGAACAACAAAATCAAGAAACCCGGATACGACCCCATAGATCCTCCGGTCGGCAAGCAGTCATCATATGCATCCTGGTTCAAAGCCAAACAGGCCCCTGCGGCTGAACTCTCGTTCGTGGATTTCTCATCGGTCGTCCAGAAGCAGGTCAATTCATACTCCCGTCTCTACTATTCTCAGATACCCGACAATGACGTATTTACGCTGACCCTTATGTACGGGGCCAATTCCAAACTGTTCCCCAAACTGTCGGAAGGAGCCTCTCTTATGAACAGCGCCGGTGTCAGGGGCCTGTATGAATCCGATGAGCTGAAGGAGGTCTTCGCCGAGTTGGGAGCCACATACAGCATCGGCTCCAATGACGAATACCTTTATGTGACTCTCCGCGGTTACGAGAACAATCTCAAGGATGCCTGTACCCTTCTCACGAGGCTTATCCTTATGCCTGCTCTGGACGAGAAGCAGATGGACAATGTCATCGGCGCCCTCTATACGGGGAGAGTGACCCGCAAGAAGAATGTCAACACGATTTCCGATGCGCTTGACGAGTATGTCAAATACGGTGACGAGTCAAGCTACAGGACCGAACTCACCGACAAGGAGATTGTCGAACTCGATATCAATACCCTTACGGGTGAGGTGCTCAAGGCCAGTAAATACGCTGCCGAAATATATTATTCTGGCCGTATGCCCTTTGAGACCGTGTATGATATCCTGAGCAAGAATCTGCCTCTCATAGAGGGTGAGAATCCTTCCAGTTCACCCAGGATTGTCCCTATGGAGACTTACGACGACAACAAAGTGTTCTTTGTGCCCAATACGGACGCAAAGCAGGCTCAGATCAATTTCTATGTCCCCATCGGTGATTATGACCGCAGTCAGGAGCTCAAGAGAATCGCATTCAACCAGTATTTCAGCGGCGGTTTCAACGGACTCGTGATGCAGGAAATCAGGGAGAAGAACTCTATGGCTTACACCGCATATGCTTCCGTCACTTCGCGCAAGCTTCCCGGAAGCCAGGTCTATATGACAGGATATGTGGGAACCCAGAATGACAAGGCTCTCGGTGCAGTCGAGCTGTTCTACGAGCTTCTGAAGGATATGCCCGAACATCCTGAGGCCATAGACAATATCAAGAACAGCATCCGCGAATCGCTGCAGACCCAGAAGCCTTCGCCAAGAAGTCTCGGTCAGAATGTGGCAGCGTGGGAGAGGATGGGATATACGGAGGATCCTGCCAAGGAACTCGCGGCTCAGATAGATGCTCTCACATTTGATGATATCGTTGAATTCTACAATACCTATATCAAGGACAAGCCTGTGGCAATCAGTATTGTCGCTGATCCGAGGACTGTGAATCCCAAGGATTTCGCGAAGTTCGGCAAGGTGGTGAAGTTGTCAGAGAAGGATTTGTTCAACGATAAGGACGTTATGTTCCAGTAGTTTTTTGAGATTTTGCTACAGTGATGGCAGACTTGGCTCTCAGGGCACGCCAAAAGTGCCCGTCTGACCGTAAGGTGATTTCCGGGATGGAGTCTCTGCCCGTCAACAGCTATGCCGGAGGGATTTCCTTGCTCCGAAGCCTACGGCGGATAACTCCTTTCGCTTCGCGTTCGTCAGACATCTCCGCCGCGGCCGGCTTCTGTGCTGCGTCAATCCGGGAACCTCCGGCTTCGCACGTCTCCTGGCCGGGACTCCATCCCGGAGCTTATATCCTTTGCAAACAGCCGGACCGGTTGTTTCGCAGTCTGCAAGAACTATTTGGCGGACATTACGAAATGCAGGTGCGCTCCGTCCTTGATGTCGTTGTAGTAAATTCTATTGCCTTTGACCTTGTTGCCGTTGAGGTATACCGCCTTGACATATACGGCCTCCTCTGACCACCCCTCGGTAGTCATTTCGATGGTGCCGCCGTCAGACAGTCTGACCTTCAGGCCCGGTACGCAGGGCGAACCGAGGGCATACCAGTCGCTGGTGGGGCATACGGGATAGAACCCCATGCAGTTGAATATATACCAGGCGGACATCTGACCGCAATCGTCGTTGCCGCTCAGGGAGTCGGGTTTGTTGCCGTAGAAGTTCCTGGCTACGTAACGCACCCATTTCTGGCATTCCTTCGGTTTGCCGAGATCGTTGAAGAAATAGAGAATGTGGTGGCAGGGTTCGTTGCCGTGCCAGTAGCCGCCGATCCGCCCCCAAATATCGTGAGCGCCGGGGATATTGTCATCCATCTCCATTGCGAGCATATCTTCGAGACGCTTGAGAAGGAACTTCTTCCCGGCCATATCCATATAGCTGTCGAAATCGTGGAATATGCTCCAGGTGTACTGCAGGGTGAATCCTTCGGTGATGTCGCCCCAGCCGTTCACGGAGCCGGGACCCTGATATGCAATGGGAGCGAAAGGTGTGCGCCACTGCCCTTTGGAGTCGCGTCCGCGCATATATTTGGTCTCAGGATCATATAGGTTCATCCAATTCCTGGAACGCTTGATGAAGGTCTCATAGATATCCTCCCTTCCGAGTTTGCGGGCTGCCTGGGCAATGCACCAGTCATCGTATGCATATTCAAGGGTCTTGGACACCGACTCTTTCTCCTTGTCAAAAGGAACGTAACCGAGTCTGACATAGTCCGGGATACAATCATAATTGGGGTTGTTGGCGGTTGTGACCATAGCCTCAAGCGCACGCTCATAATCGAATCCGGGTACGTCCTTCATAATCATATCCGAGAGGACAGAGCAGGAATGGTAGCCTATCATACACCAGGTCTCACCTCCGTAGAAACTCCAGAACGGGAGCAGGTGCTCTACGCTCTTGTCATAATGGGCGAGCATCGAATTGGCTATGTCCGCCTGCAGTGGCCTGTTGACCAGGTTGAGCAGAGGGTGGAAGGCGCGGAAGGTATCCCAGAGGGAGAATACGGTCATATTGGTGAATCCTTCGGCTTTGGCTATGTTCTTGTCAAGCCCTCTGTATTGCCCGTCCTTGTCCTGGAACACGAAAGGGTGCAGCGCAGTGTGGTAGACACTGGTGTAGAAAGTTTCGCGCAGTACGGGATCGTCGGTGTCCAGCTCATACTTGCCGAGTTCCTCCTCCCAGAGAGCTTCTGCGGCCTCCTTTGTCTCGTCGAACCTGACGGATTTCAAAATGCCTGCCGGTTCCTCGAGATTCATTAGTGCGGCTTCGGCGCTGACTGAAGATATGGCTACCTTGCAGTTGACCGTGCCGCCCTCGGGGAATCTGAGCATAACCTTGAGCGCCTTGCCCCAGGCCTCGCGGCTGCTGCGGAAACGCTTGGTGTTGTATATTACGGGCTTATCCTCCTGAAGAATGGTGATGTCGGCGCATTTGTCGAACTTGGCTGCAAAATAGACAAACCTCTCCGGACTCCAACCTTTCACGACCTTGCTGCCGGTGACGGTGTAACCTTCGTCTTCGATACGCACGCTCGACCAGGCGCATTCCTGCCAAAGTGTATGGTCCAGATCAATCGTCAGCCATGCTTCGGGGCCGGACGGATAGGTGAAGCGGAACCAACCGTTGTGCATCGATGCAGTCATTTCTGCAAGGACTCCCGAATCTTTCAACTCGACGGCATAATAACCAGGTGAAGCCCATTCGCGGTCGTGGCTGAAGCCGGAAGGCTTGATTTCGCCTGTGCCGGGAAGGAAGAGGAAGTCTCCCAGGTCGGGAATGCCCGTGCCGCTGAGATGGGTGAGGCTGAATCCCTGAATGGTGGGTTTGGTGTATTTGTAGCCGGCTGCACAGTCATAGTCGCGATGGTCTGTGTCGGGGCTTATCTGAATGCCTCCAAAAGGTATCTGGGCACCGGGATAGCAGTTGCCGAATCCGTCGGTTCCGACAAAGGGATTGACGCTGTCGATGAGCCTGTCGTTGGCAGATGCGCACAGGCAGACCAATGATGCTGCAATGATGCAGGAGAGATGCTTTGACATACTTTATATGATTTGATATATTTCGTTGAACGTCGAGACAATATGGTCGGGTTCAGCAGTGCCGAGCTGTTCGGCGCTCTGGTTGCCCCAGGTCACTCCGCAGACCTTGCATCCAGCACGCTTGCCCATCAGAAGGTCATAGGTGGCATCCCCGATGACCAGGACCTCGTCGGGCTCAAGGCAGAAATCCTCAAGAATCCTGAGCACCAGGTCGGGGGCCGGTTTGTGGTTGACCACGTCCTCAGCTCCGTACAGGCCCTCGAACAGACCTTCCATGCCGAGTTGGCAGACAAGAGGCTCCAGCGACTTGTGACTTCGTGAAGTGGCGATGGCAAGGCAATAACCTTCAGCGTGAAGTGCCTTCAGCATATCGACAGCCCCGTCGAACGCTTTGATGCAGGGCATGGCTATCCGGGGGAATATCTTGCGGTAAACGGCACACGCTTCCACGGCCTGCTCCTCAGTCATCCCGTCCACGCCTGCTTTCAGACCGTCCTTGAGCTCCAGACCTATGGTGGATGTTACCTTCTCAACACTGGGCACAGGAAGCCCTATCAGGCGTATGGTCTCCCGATAAGTCTTCACAATGCCTTCGTGAGTGTCTGCAAGAGTGCCGTCGAAGTCGAATATGATGCACTTGTACAGGTGTCTCATTTGCCGTCTGTCATCGAATAGGGCTTGTCGGCCGGTTTGAGACCACGTTTCCTGTTGGGCTTGGATGACATAACGAACTCGATGGTGCCGCCTTCCAGGATGTCTGAGTGCCTGATGTACATCTTGCCGTAGGGCTCGCCGTTGAGCCGTACCTCCTTGACATAGCAATTTGTATCGCTGACCCCGGGGGCCTTGATCTCAAGTGTCCTGCCTCCAGGGAGATTGAGTTTGCAATATGGTACATATGGAGCTCCAAGCACATATTCGTCAGTTCCGGGACATACCGGATAGAATCCGAGAGCAGTGAAGATATACCAGGCGGACATTTGGCCGCAATCATCGTTGCCGCCCAGTCCGTGCATATCGTTGCGGTACTTGCTGTTCATTATGACGCGCAGCCAGTACTGGGTCTTCCAGGGCTGTGAAGTCCAGGCATAGAGGTAGGGAATATGGTGGCTGGGCTCGTTGCCGTGAACATATCCGCCGATGAGACAGTCGGCCTCGATATCCTCGTTGTCGGCGTAGAACTTGGGGTCGAGTTCCATGCCGAAGAGCTCGTCCAGATCTGAGGTGAACTTCTTCTCGCCACCCATAAGCGCCATCAGACCATAGATGTCCTGTGGAGCGTGGAAAGAAAAATTCCAGGAGTTGCCTTCGATGAAGCCCTCTCCGAAGGTCATCTTGGGCTCGAATCCGGGCTTGAACGTGCCGTCGGTGTTGCGGGGACGGGCAAATCCTATCTTGGTGTCATAGATGTTGCGGTAATTCAGGGCACGGGGGGCGTATGCCGCCTCAACGTCCTTGATGCCGGCATTCAGCGCGGCCGCATAGATGGCCCAGTCGTCATAGGAATACTCCAGAGTGTTGGACGCCGCTGTCGCAATCTTGTCAAATGGTACGTATCCGAGTCTGATGTAATCTCCGAGACCGCAGTAGTAGGGCACTGAAGAAGTGGCTACCATAGCCTTCACGGCTTCCTCCTTGTCGATGTCAAGTCCCTTCGCAATGGCATCTGACAGCACTGAGACGGCGTGATACCCGCTCATACACCAGTTCTCGTTGGCCATATGGCTCCATACGGGAAGCATATGGTGCGCGCTCTGCTCCCAGTGGGCGATCATCGACCTGACCATATCCTTCTCCTGCTCCGGCTTCATCAGAGTGAGGAAAGGATGCTCGGCACGGTAGGTGTCCCACAGAGAGAACACCGTATAGTTGGTCCACCCCTCGGCCTTGTGGATATCGTGGTCCAGACCACGATATCTGCCGTCCACGTCCATATATGTGGAAGGATTGATCATAGTGTGGTAGAGAGAGGTGTAGAACATCGCCTTCTGGTCGTCGCTGCCCTGGATGTCGATGCAGGAGAGCTCCTTCTCCCAGGCATCTGCCGCTTCAGCGGCCAGAGTCCCGAAATCCTTGCCTTCGGTCTCGGCCTTGAGATTGCGGAGAGCTCCGTCCTGACCCGTGGCTGAGAGAGCCACTTTCATTGTGAGCCTGTTGTCGGCGGCAGTATTGAATCCGAACCACGCCACGACCTTGCGGCCGGCCATTTCGGGGAAGTTGCGATACTGGTCAAACTTGCTCCAGCCGCCCTTGTAGTCTATCTTCTCCCTATCCTTGTAGCCGTATTCGACTATGGGCTGGGAGAATTCGATTGCAAAATATGTATAGTTGGTGCGGGCCCATCCGTCTGTGATGCGGTATCCTGTGACAACGGTGGGGGAGACTACACGTATCTCAGCCCAGAGTGTCTTGCCGTCATAGTTGTAGATGCCCCGGTCAAGGTCAAGTATGATCCGTCCGTCCCTGCCTTCGGGGAAGGTATATTCGTGGATGCCGGCCCTTTTGGTCGCCGTGAGACGGGCGCGTATGCCATAGTCCGCAAGCGTGACCTCATAATATCCGGGAGCCGCTTTCTCTCCTTCGTGGCTGAACCTCGAACGGTAGCCGCTGTCGGGATTGTCCGTGGTGCCGGGATTGAGCTTGAGCTCTCCTGTCGTGGGCATCACCAGGATGTCACCGAGGTCGGAGTGGCCTGTGCCGCTGAAATGCGTATGGCTGAATCCTACAATCGTAGGGTCGGAGTAGCGGTAACCGGCGCAGTATTCATAGGAACGGGGCTGGTATTTGCCTCCCACGTTGTGTGGAATCGTGTCCGTATCAGGGCTGAGTTGCACGCCGCCGAAGGGCACGCAGGCGCCCGGAAAGGTGTGGCCCATACCGTCGGTACCGATGAATGGATTGACATAAGAAGAATGGGTCTGGCCTGACGCCGCTGCGCAGAGGCACAGAAGGGATAAGATGAATGTCGCTTTTTTCATAGTCTCAAATATACTCATTTTAGTTAAGAAATGGTAACTTTGCACTATGGAACAGGAAGAATATCTTGACAGATACGAACGCATACTCCAGGACGGACTGGTCAAACTGTGCACAGGTGCAGGTCTGTTGTCCGGTGAAGCCCTGTCCTGCCCTGATGCTGACGGGTGGTGGGACGTCTGGGTGAAGGACTACATCGGCGATGCCGTGGACAATTTCAACGAATATCCGATGGCGGCCATCGGGTGGGCGGCATTCCTCGGAATGGGGGTCGCCTGGAAGTGGGACAGTGCCTGGCCCTCAGGCAACGCCCCTGCCAAACTTTCATACAGGGCCTTCTATGGCAGCAGGGGATTCGACGATATGGACGAGCATATAATGTGGGACCTGCTGGGACTTACACACGAATGCGGCCGGAAAGTGTCGGATACCGTGCTGAGCTGCGCACAGGCGGCCCTTGGGCTTATACAGCACGAAGGCGTGGAGACCCAGACTTCTCTGGGCTTCTACGTATTGTCAAGGACATATTCGGTAATGTTCAGGATAGGCGTCGCAATGGAGCTTCAGCGTCTGGGGTATCGCAAGGTGCTACTTGATCCGGGCCGCATTGTCCGCGAATCTTGATTTTTTGAGAAAAAATAGTGTCCCCCTTTTGCGGATTTCAAAAAAGTGCTTATATTTGCATCCGCTTTCACCATTATGGTGGCCAGCAACAAGCGCTCAAGCGCAACCGAGGTGCGGTAGTTCAGCTGGTTAGAATGCCGGCCTGTCACGCCGGAGGTCGAG
>JAKSKI010000034.1 GCA_024401865.1 Bacteroidales bacterium | reverse complement strand
TAGCGGGCTTTGCGAGCTCGCAGGTGAGGTCGACGAAGCTGACGTCAGATGTGGGGACGCGGAGGCTCATACCGGTAAGCTTGCCGTTGAGAACGGGGAGAACCTTACCTACAGCCTTTGCAGCACCTGTAGAGGAAGGAATGATGTTCTCGAGGATGCCGCGACCGCCGCGCCAGTCTTTCTTTGAAGGACCGTCAACGGTCTTCTGGGTAGCTGTGGCAGCGTGAACTGTGGTCATAAGACCGCGGACGATACCGAACTTGTCGTTGAGGACCTTGCTGATGGGAGCGAGGCAGTTGGTGGTGCAGGATGCGTTGGAGATGATGGTCTGTCCGGCGTAGGTCTTGTCATTGACACCGTAGACGAACATAGGAGTTGCGTCCTTTGAAGGAGCGGACATGATGACTTTCTTGGCGCCGGCCTTGATGTGTGCAGAAGCGAGCTCCTCTGTGAGGAAGAAGCCTGTAGACTCAACGACTACGTCTACACCGAGAGCACCCCAGGTGATGTTGGCGGGATCCTTCTCTGCGAAGACCTGAATCTTGTTGCCGTCAACGATGAGATAGTTGCCGTCAACCTTGATGTCATGCTTGAACTCTCCGTGAACGGAGTCATACTTAAGCATATAGGCAAGATAGTCAGCGTCGAGAAGGTCATTGATACCTACAACCTGAATGTCCTTGCCGAAATTCTCTACAGCGGCACGGAATACCATACGGCCGATACGACCGAATCCGTTAATACCAAGTTTGATCATTTTGTGTAAAAATATAAGTTAAACAATTAAATTCTGACTCGCCTTTTTAAGGCACGCAAATATACGAATTTTGTGGTTAATTTCAATTATCTTTGCAAAAATTTGCTCAGATGAAAATCCTGGTCACAAATGATGACGGCATAGACGCCACCGGCCTTCGGGTGCTTGTGGAATGCCTCAGGGAATTCGGGGAACTGCTTATAGTAGCGCCCAAGAAGGCCCAGAGCGGTATGTCGATGGCTGTGTCTATGGGATACAGGCCCCTGGCCGTCAAGCACGTATGCGACAAGCCGGGGGAGAGCTGGTGGTATATGGACGGTACTCCTGCGAGCTGTATCAAGTACGGACTGGACAATATTATGTATCCCCGGGTGCCTGACCTCGTCGTGAGCGGCATCAATCACGGGGACAATGCGGCCACAGCATCGATATATTCCGGTACGGTGGGAGCAGCAATGGAGGGGGCCGTGGGCGGTATCCCTTCCATATGTGTGAGTTTCGGCAATTTCAGCGCCGATGCGGATATGTCTGTGGCGGCCCGCTTCCTGCCGGATGTGCTCCGCCGTCTCATCCCCAATATGAACGGCCGTTTCGGGGAGTTCTACAATGTCAATATCCCTGATGTGCCGGCCCAAGAGATACGTGGCGTCAAGGTGTGCCGTATGGGCAAGGGCCATTGGGTGAAGGAGTACCAGGATTACGGACAGTTCCTCTCGGACAGGATGATGACGCCTTCGGAAGAGGACAAGGCTTATCTGGAAGCGGCCGAGCCCGGAGAGAAGATGGTTGTGATGGCGGGTTATTTCAGGGACTATGATTTCGACACCGAGCGTGCGGATCACCTGTACCTTAGACAGGGCTGGATAACCATTACTCCGGGTAATATGGACAATACTGATTATCAAGAAGTTGAACGCCTATGCGGTATTATATCATAGCGGGAGAGGCCTCCGGAGACCTTCACGGCAGCAATCTTATCAAGGGACTGAAGGCTGAGGATGCCGGGGCGGAATTCCGCTTCTGGGGCGGTGACAGGATGCTTGCCGCCTGCGGTCAAAATGATGGCGCGGATATGGCTCCGACTGCCGGGGGACCGCTGGTAAGGCACTACAGGCAGGGAGCTGTGATGGGACTGTCGGACGTCCTGTCCAAGGGTTTCAGCCTGCTTGGCAATCTGGAGTTCTGCAAGTCGGACATACTCGGATGGCAGCCTGACGTGGTGATATTGATAGATTATCCCGGATTCAATATGAAGATAGCCCGGTTCTGCCACGAGAGGGGAATCAGGGTGTTCTACTATATCGCGCCCAAGACCTGGGCTTCCCGTGAGGGCCGCAACCGCAAGCTGAAGGCTTGGGTGGACAGGCTCTTCATAGTGTTCCCCTTCGAGGTTCCTTACTTCGAGAAGCGGGGGATACCCTTCGAATACAAGGGCAATCCGCTCGTGGACGCCGTGGATTCGCACGAATACTCGAGGCCGGTGGATGGCCGCTATATCGCGGTGCTGGCAGGTTCGCGCAAGGGTGAGATATCGCATATGATGCCGGTGTGCGCGGAGGTGATGCGCCGGCTTCACTCCGACCCGCGTTACGCCGGATTCCGGTTCGTGATTGCCGGAGCTCCCGCCCGCTCGGAGTCCGATTATCTCCCGTATCTGGATGAGGGGATGTCATCATATGTGTCCCTGGTGTTCGGCAGGACTTACGATGTGTTGAAATTCGCCGATGCGGCCGTCATCAATTCGGGTACTGCCTCGCTGGAGGCAGCCCTCATCGGCACTCCACAGGTGGTGTGCTGGAGTACGTCGCCGCTGACTATCTTCGCCGCCAGGCATATACTCCGGGTACAGGACCATATCAGGTATATATCTCTGGGCAATCTGTGCATCGACAGACCCGCGTTCCGCGAGCTCATACAGGAGGATTTCACTGCCCCCAATGTGGCGGAAGAGCTCGACAGACTGGTCTTTGATGAGGAATACCGCTGCAGGATGCTCTCCGACTATGAGGATATACGCCAGAGTCTCGGGGGCAGCGGGGCCTCTGCTTCGGTGGCCAGGGCAATGATCAGCGCACTGTGACTTCCTGAATGATGGATTCGGAACTGCCGTCATCGAACGTGACGGTGACCTTGATCTCGTGCTTGCCGCTGTGCAGCTCGGCATATCCCTTGGAGCATAGTACGGCGTCGTAGTACAGCGCCGAAGACGCTATGGACTTGTGCCCGGGGATGATGTCGGGGTAGTAGAGCTCCCCGTCAGCGTAGTCGTTCCCGACCCTGATATGGCAGATGTCGAATACTCCGAGGGCGGATAGTGTGCAGCGTTCGCCCCTTCCTCCGCCTGTTCTTGTCCATCGGCCGTCCGGATGCCTGTAGAAGGCGGTGATGTAGTCTCCGGGCTTGACTTCGGATGTGATGCGGCATTTGTAGCCCTTGATGCTAGTGCTGCCCGGGTAGATGAAGGAACCGTTGCTGGTGGCTTTGTCTATGTGAAGAGGCAGTTCGTCCCCAATGTATTCCTTGATTGTGCCCTTGCTGTCCATAAGGGCCACACGTATGGCTCCGTCGTATGCGGCGTATGATGAGTAGTTGACAAGATAACCTATATCCAGAGTGAATCCGCCGCCCCGGTCAATGGAGCCGGAAGCGGTCTTGATGCCGTACAGACCCGCGCTTTCCATAGCGTACAGCTGCACTTCGGTGTCGTATTTGCCTGAAGCGCCTCCCCTGGACGGACATATCCCAATGATGGCGCTGACTTCGGAGTCGAACACGTGCCCTATGCCATTGGGGTCATTGTCGCCGGGGTAGGTGACTGCATAGTAGCCGTTGCATTCGCCGTTCCAACCCCAGTTGACGTGTATGTACCCGTTGCCGTCATAACCGTCGCAGACGAATTCGTGACCGATGTTCCCGTCCACGCCTCCGTATATTATGGGCCGTCCGGCGTCAATCTCGTCCCTTATCATCCCGTACCACTCGGCATCGGAGTAGTTGTCCTTGTTGATTTCGATAGCGGAGGTGGAGTAGTCCATGAATTCGGCCATCGCAGGGATGATGTCGGAGGTGAAGGAGGACGCCCCGCCGGTGCAGTAGTCGGTCTTGACCATCACTCCGATATCGTGGATGAGGGTGGCGACTTCCTTGTTGGATGACTCCGGCCAGGTGGAATTCCAGTCGAGCGGCATATTGTCCCAGTCGTAACGGTGAGAGCCGATGCTGTAGCCTTCCACGCTTATCCCTTCGGTCTTGGTTACATAGGAGGGAAGGTATCCCTGACCGTGGCCGGGCCACTGATGGAATCTCATCACGATGCCGACCGCGACTGCCACGCATCCGGCGGTAGGTCTGGGACAAAGGTCGCAGAAGGGGCTCTGCTGACTCCAGCAGGCGGTCTTGAGTTCTTTGCCTTCGGATGCCGCGTTACGTGTCCCGGTGCCGGCGGAAGCCCATTCGCTTATGGCGTTCCGGCCGGGAGAGACGCCCTTGCGGCGCAGTTCGCTTATGCCTTTGTCTATGTTGCACAGCCAGGACCTGACGTTGCCGGGGATGTTGCCGGTATTGAATCTCCCTTTGTCGGAGTATGCCAGTACTGGCCGGGTACAGTTGTCTCCGGATATGATGACCCATCCTCCATCGGGGTTGTCGATGACGTAGAATGTCGGGGCGGCGCCGTTGTGTCCGAATCCCGGTATTTCGGCCGAGGTCCTGGCACCAAGGGGTTGCGCGAGGTGCAGTCTGCGTGCCGCGTAATCCGTGGCCTGGCGCCGTGTCACAGGTTCGGCATAGCATCCGTAAAGTGCCGCTGCGGCAAGCAGTATGGTGATTGTCAATCTGCGCATAGTCCTATTCTGCCACTATCAGGAATCCCAGTTTGCCGTTATTGTCCGTAAGCCACAGCCGTCCGTACATATGTCGCCGTACGGTGACCCTGTATGTACCGTCGATGGAGGGGAGAGGTGCGTCTCCAATGGAACTGACCGTGAGAGTGCATTCTGCTCCTTCTTCGACGTAGACGGGTGTGATCCCGAATATCTTGGCATATCCCTGAGTGAGGTTCTGGATACGGAATTGACGCAATCCCGAACTGAAACCGTATGCCAGCTGGTCTTCGACCGACTTGTATTTCATCAGAATGGAGGGGTTGTCCGGTCGGGACAGGTCATATACTCCCAGGGCGAAGCAGGACTGCGTGAACTCCGTATACTGAGACGCGTCTGCGCCGTCCCGTCCGTCTGAACAGGATGCCAGGAGTGCCGTAAGGAGTATGAGCAGGGCCGTAAGTCTTTTCATTGCGGTCTTCAAGAATTTATGCAAAATTAGCAAATTAGCCGAAAGATTAGTATTTTTACACGTTATTAATACAGTAGTTATGAAAAGGACAATCGTTTCAATCGCGCTTATCGCGCTCACTGTTACGGCTTTCGGTCAGAGGAAGGAGCCCGGGTTCCCCGAGCTGACATTCACCACCGTCAAGGCCAATCCCGTCACTCCTGTCAAGAATCAGTTCAAGAGCGGCACCTGCTGGGCATTCTCCGGCATCGGATTCCTTGAGTCCGAGGCTATCCGCATCAACAATATCACCGATACGCTCAAGTATCCGGATTTCTCCGAGTTCTTCGTCGTGAGCCATTCATATCTTGACAGGGCTGTCAAGTATGTCCGTCTGGACGGCAAGCTCGGTTTCAGCGCCGGTTCAGAGTGCGGCGACGTGCTCGACATCGTCAGGGACTACGGTATCGTGCCCAACGAGTCGATGACCGGAATGCAGTACGGCACCGAACTTCCCCAGCAGGCGGAGCTGGATGCTGTCCTGAAGGCATATGTGGGAGCCGTGGCGTCCAATCCCAACCGCACCCTCACTTCTGCCTGGAAAAAGGGCTTCAAGGGCATTCTGGACGCATATCTGGGCCCCTGTCCCGAGACCTTCACCGTCGGCGGCGCGCAGTATACTCCCGCTTCTTACCGTGACGCTCTCCGGATCAACCCCGACAACTACATCTCTTTCACTTCGTTCACCCATCATCCTTTCTACAGCAAGTTCGCCCTCGAGCTCTGTGACAACTGGCGCTGGGGTGAGGACTACAATGTACCTGTCGACGAGCTTATGCGTATCATAGACGAGGCTGTCAACAACGGCTATACCGTCTGCTGGGGAGCTGACGTGAGCCAGTGGGGATTCACCAGGAACGGACTTGCACTTCTTCTCGAGGAAGGATCTCTCGAGACCACAGGTTCCGACCAGGAGCACTGGGTAGGCAAGGAAGAAGGCAAACCCGCCCCCGTCGTGACGATCACCGAGAAGGAGCCCACCCAGGAGAGCCGTCAGGAGGAGTTCGACAACAAGAAACTCACCGATGACCACGGTATGCAGATTTTCGGCATAGCCAAGGATCAGAACGGCAAGAAATACTATATGGTCAAGAATTCCTGGGGTACCAAGAGTAAGTACAACGGCATCTGGTACGCCTCTGAGGCATTCGTCAAGGGCCAGACCATCGACGTGTTCGTGCATAAGGACGCTGTCCCCAAGGATATCAGGAAAAAGCTCGGAGTCAACTGATGGTCAGAAAATATATTCCCGACACCATCACCTCGCTGAATCTGCTTTGCGGAGTCATCGGGGTGGTGTTCGCTTTCGGCGGACGCTTCGATATGGCATTCTATATGATGCTTGCCGGAGCTGTGTTTGACTTTTGTGACGGGCTGGCGGCCAGGGCTCTCGGCGCTTATTCCGATATGGGCAGGGAACTGGATTCGCTAGCGGATGTCGTTACGTTCGGTGTGCTGCCTTCGATGATGCTTATGAATCTGATGAAGGTGTGCAGCTTCTCCGAGAGTGCAAGCCTGTGGTGCTATGTGCCCCTTCTGATTGCTGTGTTCAGCGGTTTGAGGCTCGCCAGGTTCAACGTTGACGAGAGGCAGCATAACGGATTCATCGGTCTGCCCACTCCGGCCTGTGCCGTGATCTGCGGCTCCCTGTGCTGCTTCGTCGTGTTCGAGCCGGACGGCTTCCTCTGCTCCCTTGTGGCAGGCAACGTGTTTGTGCCCGTGCTGTCGGTGGTGCTGTCGGCGCTGCTTGTGTGCGGGATTCCGATGTTCTCGATGAAGTTCTCCCGCGATGACAGCCGTACACTCAGGATGAAGAGATGGCTGTTTGCGGTCAATTGCGCGCTTTGTGCCGTTATCGTGCTGATTGTGGGCCTTCACTGGTCTCTGGCCGTGCTGCTTGCGTTTGCTGTCTATATCTGTATGAATGTGGCGTTTGCCATCCTCAAAGTATGATTCTATGAAATTACGTCCGTACGCTCTGCTGTGCGTATCCGCTCTTGCCCTTTGCTCCTGCGGGTCTCAGACCCGTACCATAGGACAGTCCACCATCGAGTTCGTCCGCTCCATCCTGGGCGATTCCGAGAGCGCCGAATACAAGATTCTGAAGTCCTATGACCCGGAAGAATGCGATGCCGCCATATATGTCATCGGGGATGTGCTGTCATCCTCCGTGTCGGCTTCCGAACTGCTGTCGTGTGACGACAGGGACAATATAGACGGCTTCGAAGGCTCAGACGGGCTTCCCGATTTTGCCGGTGAGCGTGTGGCGGTTGTGACAGACGTGTCTTCCGGCCTGTATGACAGTCTGGTCCTGGCCGGCAAGGGGACACAGCTGAGGGAACTTGCAGTCCGCAATGTGCTTCAGGCAGTAGACACCCTGTGCTTCAAGAGCCCTTTCGATATGGAGGGAATGGGGCGCAAGAGCCGTTCCAAGTTGATTGTGCTTGCTTCTCCCGCAATGGCGGCTTATGGTATGTTTGACGTCGATTCGCTGCTTGCGGCATCTTCCTGCTCCCTTCCGGTAGTGAGTCCGGTTCGGATTATGGCGGAAGAACTGGTGTCGGAAGGTTGCCATACCGTCGGCGTCATCACGTCGGAGCTGCGCACCGAAGCTGGCATTTTTGACAAGGTGTTCGAGGACGCTGCCGCGACTGCGGGTGTGTCCGTCAATTGCGTGTCCGCTTCCATAGCAGACCCCCGCAGGGCGCTTACCGAATTCCTCGACAGCTATATCGAATCCGGACACTTGGATCCGGTGGAGGTGATAGTGATGGACAACCCTGACTGTGACGCCACGGTTATGAGCAGGGAACTCGTTCGCATCCAGTCCGTGATGAACGAGGAGTATCTGAAGTATGCCGAATATCTGGCCCCTGACGTGAGGTTCGTCAAGGCCGATACCATATTGCGCAGTGAATGCTACAGGATACTGCGTGAGCGGAATATCTTCACCCACAACGTGTCTTATCCTTCACGTGAGGATTATCTGGTGATCAGCCGCAATCCCGAAGAGGGGATGCAGTCCAATATTTTGATTGAATATAACGAAAGGTATCTGCCCCAGTAGATTATGTTTAAACTGACCGTTACCCAGGAAGAGATAGAGAAGTTGCCGATGGCGGGGTTCGGCGGCAAGATACAGGTGATATCACGTCCGGGACTTGATTACCTCAGGGCGTTGGCGTATCTCAGGTCGCAGACCATTCTCGGCTTCGATACCGAGACCCGGCCCGTGTTTACCCCAACCGCACGCCACAACAAGGTGGCCCTGCTGCAATTGTCCGGACCTGACCGGGCGTACCTGTTCAGACTCAATGAGATGGGCTTGCGCAAGAGCCTATGCAAGGTGCTTGCGGATGCTTCCATTCTCAAGATAGGAGCCGCGTCCCACGATGATGTGTGCAGCCTTCAGAAGAGGACTCCGTTTGAGGAGAGGGGTTATGTGGACCTGCAGAAAATCGCCTGGCAGTGGGGGATTCGGGACAAGAGTGTCAAGAAGCTGGCCGCAAACATACTTGGAATAAGGATTTCGAAGACTCAGCAGTTGTCCAACTGGGAGGCTGATGAACTCTCTCAGGCCCAGAAGCTGTATGCCGCCACCGATGCCTGGGTGTGTCGTGAGATGTATCTCAAGCTTCTCAAGACGGAGAAGAGTCCTTTGAGCGAGGAGGACAGGGTGCCTCCCGAGCAGCGTCCCAAGCCTGTGGAAACTCCTGTATGTGATTGTGAAGCCCCCGTCAAACCGAAGCGCAAGCGTAAACGCAAGAGAAAGAATGTCAAAGATATATCTGAAAAAGGGGCGTGACGAATCGTTGCGCCGGTTCCATCCCTGGGTGTTCTCGGGCGCAATATCCCAGATTGTGGGTTCGCCCGCTGAAGGAGATGTGGTCGATGTGTTTTCGGCTGATGGACAGTACCTTGCAAGCGGGCATTATCAGATAGGCTCGATTGCTGTCAGGGTGCTGTCATTCTGCGGTGACCCCAAGGATCCTATGTTCTGGGTAGACGCCATCAGCGCAGCTTACAGGGTCCGGTGTGCTGCAGGCCTGGCTGAAGCTCCGGCAGAGGCCGAATCCCCGTGCGGGACAAACTGTTACCGTCTTGTTCACGGTGAAGGAGACGGACTGCCCGGCCTTATTATCGATTATTATGACGGTGTATGCGTGATGCAGGCTCATTCGGCCGGTATGTTCAGAAGCCGTCGCCAGATATCGGACGCCTTGCAGAAGGTGTATGGTGAAGGCCTTAAGGCCGTTTATGACAAGAGTTCGGGAACAGCCCCTTTCAAGGCCGGTCTGGACCTTGTGGACGGATATCTGTACCGCCGTGCCGATTATGACGGTGAGGTGGTGTCTGTTCTTGAGAACGGCCATAAGTTCCTTGTCAACTGGTCAGAAGGTCAGAAGACGGGATTCTTCCTTGACCAGAGGGACAACAGGGCCCTGGTCGAGAAATATGCCCGCGGACGCAGGGTGCTCAATCTGTTCTGCTATACCGGAGGATTCTCCATCTATGCCCTGGCGGGAGGCGCTCTCAGCGTGGATTCGGTGGATTCGTCGGCCAAGGCAATGGCTATGGTGGACCGCAATGTGGCTCTTAATTTCGGGGATTGCCCCAGGCATACCTCGCATTGCTGCGATGCCATCGACTTCCTGAGTGAGAGTGAAGAGGGCAGGTATGACCTGCTGATTGTGGATCCGCCGGCATTCGCCAAACACAGGGGAGTTCTCAAGAATGCCCTCAGGGCATATCAGAGACTCAATGCCGCCGCCATTTCGAAGGCCGCGCCGGGAAGCTTCATCTTCACGTTCAGCTGCTCGCAGGTTGTGGACAAGGAAATGTTTGCGCTGGCGGTATTCTCCGCCGCCGCATCGACGGGCAGACGCGTGCGCATTCTCGACAGGCTCAATCAGCCCGCCGACCATTCGGTCAATATCTATCATCCGGAAGGTGAATACTTGAAGGGCCTGCTTCTCTACGTGGAGTAGCAGACCCCTGTGTCCTGATGGCGGGCCTGGCCCGGTATCGCGTACGTGAATGCCGGTTATCGGGCGAACTGCAGTCCGTCAGTCCTGTCCCATTCACCCCTGGTGAAATCCGGTATCAACACGGGCTTGTAGCCGTTGGTGATGGAAACCTCCGTAAGTTCCACCAGACTTGACCATTCCGCCGCGTCGTATACGTCCATATCGAGGGGGAGTCCGTGGTTGAGACAGTATATCAGCCTGTAATCCATTATGAAGTCCATTCCTCCGTGCCCTCCGACCTTTTTGGCAAGCTGGACCAGGTCTCCGGTCCGTGTGATGGGATGCTGGTAGCGGACGAGGGCGCTGTCGCGTGCCTCCGCACTCATATAGTGCTCGGCGTCAAGGTCTTCGATATCAAGGTCAGGGGCCAGTGAACTGCCTATGGCTATGCCCTGGTTGGGGTATTTGTTGGCGAATCCTTCAGTGCCCTGTATCTGATACATCCTGTCGTAGGGACGTGGCGTGATGGTGGAGTGCTCGATGAGTATGGTCTTCCCCTTGCGGGTGCGGATGAGAGTGCTTGTGTTGTCGCCGTTGGCGTATTTGCAGGCTCCCTTGCCGTACCTGCGGTCGGCAATCTCCTGTCCGCGGAATGCGTCGGAGTCCATCGATACCAGGACGTCCATTTTGTCGCCCCTGTGGATGTTCAGGACCTGGCATACGGGACCGAGTCCGTGAGTGGGGTAGACGTCTCCGCTGTGCTCCCTGTTGAACAGCATTCTCCAGTCACCCTGATATTTGTCCCAGAAAGGGTCGAGATTGTGGCAATATGCGCCTTCGACGTGTACTACCTCGCCGAAAACGCCTTTCTGTGCCATATTCAGGCAGGTGAGTTCGAAGAAGTCATAGCAGCAGTTCTCCAGCATTATGCAGTGCCTGCGTGTGCGCTCGGCCGTGTTGACCAGCTCCCAGCATTCCTTTATTGACGTGGCCGCGGGCACTTCGATGGCGACGTGCTTGCCGTGTTCCATAGCATAAACGGCCATTGTTGTGTGAAGCTGCCACGGGACTGCCAGGTAGACCAGGTCGATGTCATCCCTGAGGCACAGTTCCTTGTATCCTTCCTCTCCGCTGTAGGAGTCGGCACGCGGAATGTTCAGTTCATCCAGCATGACCTGAGCCGCTTCCACCCGTTCGGGCAGCAGGTCGCACAGCGCTGTGATGGTGGCTCCTTCGAGGTGGGCGAAACGCTTGAGCGCCCCGGGACCTCTGGATCCAAGGCCTATGAAACCGACCCTGACATTGGGTATGGGGTCGCAGGCAAAACCAAGCATCGACTGCTGGTCGGAGGGGCGTGAGGGGACATTGTAGACAATGACGCCGTTCCTGACCCTGTATCCGTAATCGTCTTTGGGACGTGCGTTCAGGCTCAATGACGCCAATGCTGCCAGAAGGCATAATGAAAGTCGGATGTGAGAATGCATAAGTTTACGTTTGTCCAAAGATAAGGATAATTTCCATATAATGACCATGACTATTGCTCCCGATAGGTCATAGGTGTCATACCGACCTCTTTGTTGAAGAATTTGTAAAATGACGGCACGCTGGCGAAGTGCATCTTGAATGCAATTTCCTTTACGCTCAAATCAGAGTATTTGAGCAGGTTTTTAGCGTCCAGTATTACGAATCCGTCAATCCACTGCGCAGCTGTCCTGCCGCTTATGCCTTTGATCAATTTTGATAAATATTTGGGGGTGAGACAGAGTTTGTCGGCATAAAACTTCAAATCCCGCTGTGTGGAATGATGCTCTGACACTAGCTTAAGGAAATTCTCATATACGGCATTCGCTCTTATGGAACGGGGTCTTGCGCTTCCTTCAGCTTCATCTATTCGGCTTTTCCATATAGAGCCCATCAGTGAGAACAGTGAAGAACCCAGATATTTGACAGCTTTGTCATTGTTGGGTATGTCCTGAAACAAGAGCGTCTCGGTCAACTCATAGTATTTTCTCAACAGCTCCCGTTCATCCGCGGCAAGCCTTATGCACGGGTTCTTCAGAGCCAGCAGGCTGTCATCGTACAGTCTGTTGAAGTCAACCCTGACATCGGTAATGAAGGATTCTGACGAAGCGACGATGATAAAATTCAGCTTGCTGAGTTCCTTTGAATCATAGGATGACACCCGCACCATATTGCCTGGCGAGTAGATTATCAGCGAGTCCTCTTCCACTTCGTAGGAATGGAGGTCGATATCTATGGTAAATCTCCCTTCAATGCAGAAGAAAGCCAGGAATCCGTTGAATCTTACAGGATACTTCATAAAATTCATCGATTCATTGTATGAAAGGTTCGCCACGAAGAAGTCATCTCCAAGAGCACGGTACGAAGCCTTCGGCAATTGGTTGAGAAGTGTCGGAATGTCGAGAATGTATCTTTCTGTCATAAGGCTCAAACGGGTATTTCTTTGCAAATATAGTTATATTATTATCAAAAAGCGTCAAAAAGAGCCGTTTGGATAATAATACTCCTCAAATCAGTATTCCTTTGGTGCTATTTGGCAAAAGAATTGCCCATTATCAGGCCAAACAATGAACAATATTATGATAGTGAAACGAATGATTGCGGCATTGTGGGCCGTCAGCGTGTCCATATGCTGTTTTGCGCAGGAAGCCCTCAGCCTTGAGGAATGCAGAGAACTTGCGGTCAAGAACAACAAGACCTTGGATCAAGCCAGAACCAATATGGATATGGCTCATTATGACAGGGCAATTGCCAGAGCGAATTTCTATCCCAACATATCCGCGACCGGTACATACCTGTACAATTCTCTTGACCTGAATCTGATTAGTGACAGTCAGTCTGCTGCGCTGCGCAATGCAGGAACAACTCTTCAAGGAGGAATCTCTCAAAAAATGGAAATGTTGCAGCAGGCTATACAAACGAATCCTGCTCTCGCAATGGAATATATGCAAAGCCCGATGTGGCAGACCGTTCTGGGGTCATTGTCGCAGACCGACATATCACAAGCCGTTAACGCCATCGGAGGTACGATTGATGACCTTCTCCATCCGGACATTCACAACATTTCGTTGATTGGCGTATCCTTGAAACAGCCTGTATTTGTCGGTGGGAAGATTATCGCCGCAAACCGCATTGCCGATCTTGCGGAAGAGCTGTCAAAAAGTCAATATGATGCGCAATACCAACAGACAATAGTCGATGTGGATCAGGCCTACTGGCAGATTATATCAATCGCCGCCAAGAAGAACCTGGCCGAAAATTATGCCGATTTTTTGAGGACAATTGAGCGGGATGCCGATATCCTTGTCCAGGAAGGCGTATATACCGCATCAGACCAACTGGCCATCAAGGTCAAGGCTAATGAGGCATCAATGATGCTTACACAAGCCACGAACGGCCTTGCCCTCGCCAGAATGCTTCTCTGTAAACTGATAGGGATGCCTCTGGACTCCGAAATCACTCTTGTGGATGAAGGCGCACAGTATGTCCCGATTACCGGTGAACACAATGTGAAAAGTATGGATGAAATCGTTGGCTCACGTCCCGAACTGAGGAGCCTTGACAAGGCGGCGATGATTTATGATCAGAAGGTTAAAATGGCAAGCGCCGATATGATGCCTCAAATCGCTCTCAGTGCGAATTACCTGGTTACCAATCCTAATCTTCAGAATGGATTTCAAAACAAGTTCGGAGGATTCTGGACTGCGGGAGTAGTCGTTAATGTCCCTATTTTCCACGGTCTGGAGGCAATGAAGAAAACGCAGAAGGCCAAAGCGGAAGCCAGTTTATATCATTCCAAGTACGATGATGCAGTCAGCCTGGTCAGCCTGGAAGTCTCGCAATTATATGCCAAAAGGTCCGAGGCCGTTTCCCGACTTGAGATGGCTACAAGCAATTTGGATTGTGCCGAGGAGAATCTCCGGACCGCAATGGTCGGATTCTCTGAAGGGGTCGTTGAATCAAATGTCACTCTTGCCGCACAGTCAGCGTGGCTCAAAGCCCATTCCGAGCAGATCGATGCCGGTATTGAACTGCGTATGATCGACATCAACATTGACAGGGCTGAAGGAAATATCAGATACGAATAACAAGAAATATTATGAAAACGTACAAACACATTATCTCAGGGCTGGTTGTCCTTGTCATCATCCTCCTATTTGTCGGCGTTGCCGGGTACTTTGCTTCCAAACCGAAGCCTATGACTATTCAGGGAGAGGCTGAAGCCACCGAATACCGGGTGTCAGGAAAGGTCCCGGGAAGGATTGAGGAACTTTATGTTAAAGAAGGCGCCGTTGTTTCCAAAGGCGACACCCTGGTTCTGATAGATTCTCCGGAGGTAAGGGCTAAACTGGCGCAGGTCAATGCTGCCAGGGATGCAGCCGAGGCCCAGAGCCGCAAAGCATCAAATGGAGCCCGTCAGGAACAGATTGCGGGCGCATATCAGCTATGGCAGTCGGCAATCGTCCAAAAAGATGTTATGCAGAAGTCTTTTGAGAGAATGCAGAGGCTCTACGATCAGAAGGTTGTCTCCTCGCAGAAGTTCGATGAGGTCCAGGCCAAATACGAGGCCGCCGTTGCACAGGAACAGGCTGCAAAAAGCCAGTATGATATGGCCGTCAATGGAGCACGTGAAGAGGACAAGGCCGCTGCTCTGGCTCTGGTGCGTCAGGCCGAGGGAGCATTGATGGAGGTTCAGGGATATCTCGACGAACTTTATCTTACCTCACCTGCAGATGGTGTGATTGCGGCCATCTATCCGAAGTCTGGAGAACTTGTCGGACAGGGAGCACCTGTGATGACCGTTACGGACTTGTCTGATATGTGGTTTACTTTCAATGTTCGTGAAGACTATATGCACGGACTCAAGTTGGGAGACATAATTGATGTGGAGATACCGGCTCTGGGTTCGGATTCTTATCAGGCAAAAATAAGCTACATCGCAGTCAGGGATTCGTATGCAACCTGGAAGGCGACTAAAGAGATCGGGCAATACGATGCGAAGACTTTTGAGATCCGAGCAGTTCCGAACGGTACTATAGAAGGACTTCTGCCTGGAATGACTGTGATAATCAGATAGGAAATGAGCCTGAGAAGTATTAAGAATGTCATCGGAAGGGAATTGGATATCTGGAAGGCGCGCCCGGTATTCTACATCGCTCCCATTGCGATAATGGCGTTCTGCAGTGTGTTCTATCTGACATTCCTTCGCGACGGTCTGCCTCACGATCTGCCGATAGGAGTGGTCGATTATGACAATTCAGCCATCTCCAGAAATTTCACCCGCCAGCTGGATGCCACTCAACTTGGAGAGGTCAAGCGTTTTGGTACATATGAGCAGGCGCGGGATGAAATGCAGAAGGGCAAACTGACTTCGGTGTGCCTCATTCCAGATGGTTTCAATGCCGACCTGCAGGCAAGCCGCCAGCCGAAGATTACAGTGTATATCAATGGATTGTACTTTGTCGGCGGGGCCTTGTCCTACCAGGACCTTCTTACAATGATATATCTGACATCCGGAGCCGTTCAGAAGCAGGTTCTTGAAGCTAAAGGACTTTCGTCACAGCAGATGCAGGGACTTCTGAGACCGGTGAATATTGACCTTCATAAAATCGGCAATCCGCTTACCAGCTACAATGCCTGCCTTTCAACCAAGATGCTCCCCGGTACGCTTGCAATGGTAATAGTCCTGATTCTGATATATTCTCTTGGTACGGAACTCAAATACGGCAAGTCCGCAGAGTTGCTTGAAGTTGCAGATGGCTCGATAGCCTCAGCAGTCGGTGGCAAGATTGCCTTGTATACGGTGTTCTTTACCATTCTCGGGTTTCTTGTTGAGATTCTGCTTTATGGGGTTATGCATTTCCAGCTGAAGGGGAGTATCTGGGCTATGTTGCTTGATATGTTCCTGCTGATTCTTGCAAGCGAGGCTGCAGCCCTGTTTATTATCGAGCTGATTCCTACCTGCCGCTTTGCGATGAGTATCGGAGCCATATTCAGCGTCCTTGCGCTCAGTTTTACCGGTTTCACACTCCCTGTGGAGGTGATGCCGAGGATATTGCAGGGATTTGCCTATATATTCCCGTTAAGGCATTATTATCTCTTTGAGGTACAGACATCAATCTTCGGAAGCGGATTCGCCGGATGGTGGCCCCAGGTGCTGTGGCTGATCTCTTTCCTGATACTTCCTATAATTTTCCTGCCCAGGTTGAAGAATGCCTATATCAGGCAGGACAATCCACTAGACTAACATTATGAAGAGCATATTGAATTGGTTCAAAGATTCTTATTCGGTTTGCCGGGAGGAACTCAGGCGCATTCTTACAGACAGCGGCGTGATGATAATCTTTGCTGTCGCCGGCCTTGGATATCCTCTTTTGTACAACTGCATATACCACAACGGAATTCTTGAGGATACGCCAATAGCGGTTGTGGACCTGTCTCATAGCGCAGAAAGCCGCCGATACATACGGAAGGTCGATGCTACACGTGAACTCAGGGTGGTGCAGAAGTGCCCGGATATGAAACAGGCCGAAGACCTGATGAGGCGGCGAATAGTCAAGGGCGTCATTTATTTCCCGGAGGATTTTGGAAGCAATATAGCCCTGGGCAGGACTGCAACGCTGTCAATATACGCTGATATGAGCAGCTTCCTCTATTACAAGAACCTGATGATGGGCGCCAACTTCGTGATGCTTGACGAGATGGAGCAGATTAAAATCGAAAGATACAGTGCGGGCGGGATGTCCGATCAGGAAATCTCACAATTGATAGAGGCGATTCCGTATGAAGAGAACAATCCCTACAACAGGACATTCTCTTATTCCATTTTCTTTCTTTCGGCCGCTTTGCTGTTGATTATTCAGCAGGTAATGTTCTATGGTATGATTATGAGAACCGGTACGGCAAGAGAGCGTGGACAGTCATATTTCGCATTCAGCTCCGCAAGAGGAGAATCAGGGGTGTGCCGTATTCTGTTTGGGAGGGGAATGGCTTACTGGTTGTTGTTTATGATAATCGGGGTGTATATTGCCTGTCTGGTACCGGCAATGTTCGGACTTCCGCAAAGGGGCTGTTTCTCTGACATAATCGTATTACTGCTGTTCTATGTGACGTCTTGTGTGTGTTTCGTGTCATTCTGGAGTTCCTTCTTCCACAGGAGGGAAACAGTGCTTGTCACTCTGCTGTTCATTTCGCCAATAGCAATGTTTCTTACCGGGTTCTCCTGGCCTGTATCTGCGTTTCCGCCGGTTTGGAGAGTGTTCTCATATGTCTTTCCCTCGTCTTTTGCCTGTCCCGCGTTTGTTAATCTTAATACGGCGGGATGTGACATAAGCCAGGTCGGAGAGCAACTGAGGAATCTGGCAATACAATCCGGTGTGTACGGCTTGCTGTCAATACTTGCCGGTTATTGTGAAATGAGGAGGTCTCGTGCCACAAACAGATATGATGATTTGGAATAGCCGTGCCTTGATGCCCAATTCAGGGCGGATTTCAGCTGATTACAGTATAGCTTGATGGTGCTGAAGCAGTTCCCCTTTTCGTGTGCCCACTGGATGAAGTTCGCATAAAAGACGTCGGTAATCTGTTTGAATCATGAATAACTATATGTTGGTGAATATTGTTATTCGTGAAGAAGCATCAATA
>JAKSKI010000033.1 GCA_024401865.1 Bacteroidales bacterium | reverse complement strand
GCAAGGGCTTGCAAATCCAAAACAATGTCCTTAACTTGCCGATGCGGGTAAATCAAAGCGGCACTATGGGCGGCACGATGACATACACCTATCTGGGGGACGGCACGAGGGTTGCCGCCAGGGCGGGTGCGGACGCATCGAGCCACGCCGGCAAGCGCTACAGGGGCTCGTTCGTGTATGACGTGACGTCTGGCGGAGTGCAGAGTCTGGAGAGCGTGGCGGTATCAACCGGAAGGCTCACAGCCTTGACGGGGAACAACGGAGCCGTATCCTTCGAGAGTGACGGGTTCATCACGGACCACCTCGGCAACGTGGCCGTGGTCGTGAACCTCTCGGCGTCATCCGCCACATCGACTGACAACGTTATCCTCGAGCAGAACGAATACACCCCGTTCGGGACGAAGCTGAACGTCACAGGTCTCAAGACACAGGCGGCGAACCGCTGGCGTTACGCGGGCAAGGAGGAGCAGGACATCGCAGGCGTGGACCTCGCGATGCTCGACTTCGGAGCGAGGTACTATGATAGTTTCACGTGCAGGTGGAACGCAGTTGACCCGATGGCGGGCAAGTACTTCTCAATGTCCCCCTACAACTACTGCGGAAATGATCCGGTGAACAAGTTGGATCCTGATGGCAAGGCTGAAATATTGGTTAGAGTTGCAGTAGGATCTGTAATAGGTGCTGGTGTTGAAGGAATTACTGCGGCAGTTCAAGGTAAAAGCAGTAATGAAATAAAAGGCGCTATAGCTAAAGGAGCAATAGAAGGTGCTGTAATAGGGGCAACCTTTAATGTTAAAATGGGTGTTGCTGCCGCGGTTGCTGTTAATGCTGTAACGGGCGCTGCAGGTAGTGCTGCGGAACAAGTTATCTCTGAAGGCACTGATAACATTAATTGGAAAAAAGTTGGAATTTACGCAGGAGTTGGTGCAATTGCTGGATTTGGGACAAATTCAGCCGTTAAAGGTATAAAAATAACTGTGGATAATAAATTTGGGAAGGTTATAGAAACAATCAAGTCCCCAGCAAACATGAAGCAGGTCATGAAGGATTTGAAAGCAGAGGTAAAAGCAGGATTACGTATGCCTGGGAATCGGACAATAAAAAATGCTGCGAAACATAGAATAACTGAAAGCGTAAAAGCAGCTACAGGAACTGCAAATCAGGTGAAAAAGGCTTCCGAAGCCGTCATTACAGGTGGATCAAGCGTAGCTACAGGTGTTGTTGCAGAGAAAATAAATGAGATAGTAGAGGAATATTTTTAAAAAATGAAGGGAAATATACCTGTTGATCCGTTGGTGTTAACCAATGAGGACAAAGTAAAAAATGTACATAAAAGATTAATTGTAGGTATAGTTGTACTGGTATCTACGGCAATTCTTTTTTCTTGTTTTGGATGGACAAGCAAGTTAGTTATCGTATATTTTGGGGGTGTTCTAGCAACGTTATATCATTTTCACGATTTTAGAAAAAAAAAGAAATCCATAACTGAGAGAGAGGAATACTTGAGGATTGATGAAAACGGAGTTCGGGTCAATAGTGAAGGGATTCAGGAGTTTATCGAATGGGATGATGTGGAGGATATTACGTTTTATGCGTTTCGGAAGCATGAGAATATTTACCACATGACCATAAAGTATAAAGACGGTAAAAATACAGGAGTGATACGTATGGATTTAGGCAACTACAATGAGATTATATCTAATCGAAAATGGAAGAAAGCCATCATCCATTTCTCCGGAAGGGATGACATCGTAGGCAACAAGCACACCTGGCTGATATTTGCGAAGGAGGATAACGATTAGTAAGAAAGACCTCCGACTCCCGCAAGGGCTTGCAAATCCAAAACAATGTCCTTAACTTGCCGATGTCCCCGTACAACTACTGCGAGAATAATCCCGGGTCAAATCTGGTTATATGTGTGCAGGCTCTTCACGGAAGAAGGGAGGTAATTGACACCGTACCAGATAAATTGCATCGACAGGAACGACAGCAGCACGATTGCGACAAGCAGTCTGCGCTACTCAACAGGGGTATTGAAGATACGGAGGTGATTGTGAACTGGCAGGACTTCAGCCGGTCATCACAACGGCATCACCCCTGAAGCTCACCGTTCCGACACACGACGTCAAATTATTCAGGCTAAGCCCGTTGTATCATCCGTAGTATTCGTAAAATTTGGCGATGCTTTCCATTCCGGCGCGGAACTGGCTCAGCAGATAACTCTCGTTGGGAGAATGGATGGTATCACGCTCGAGTCCGAAACCCATCAGAAGAGGGTCGATGCCGAGTTCCTTCTGCATTTCGGCAAGCACGGCAATGCTTCCGCCTCCCCGGCAGGGTACCGGCTCTATGCCATAGACCTCCTGCATCGCCCTTGACGCCGCCTTGTATGCGTCCGAACTGATAGGAATGAGGAAGCCGTCACCACCTTCGCAAAGCTTGACATCCACCTTAACGCAGGCCGGAGCCTTGGATTTGAAGTAATCGGCAAAGAGTTGTCCTATCTCGGCGCTGCGCTGGTCGGGCACAAGACGCATCGAAATCTTGGCGTGGGCCTCCGAAGGAAGCACCGTCTTGGCTCCTTCTCCGGTATATCCACCCCAGATGCCACAAACGTCCAGACAGGGTCTTATGCCGATTCTCTCATTGGTCGTATAGCCCTTCTCTCCGCGCACGTCGGCTATGTCGAGGAACGACTTGAATTCATCCAGGTCGAAGGGGGCTCTTGCCAGCATGGCCCGGTCCTCCGCGCTGAGTTCGACAACCTTGTCATAGAATCCCGGTACGGTAATCCGCCTGTCCTCATCGAAAAGTTCAGAAATCATCTCGCAGAGCACCTGTATCGGGTTGGCAACTGCTCCGCCGAAATGGCCTGAATGCAGATCCTTGTCAGGACCCGTCACCTTGACCTCAAGATAGCTCAGACCTCTCATCCCGCAATTGATGGAAGGCACCTTGTCCGAAATCATCGTGGTGTCGGACACAAGACAGATATCCGCCTTGAGCATATCCCTGTGAGCCTTCATCCATTCGGGCAGAGACGCGCTGCCCGTCTCCTCCTCCCCTTCGAACAGGAACTTGACGTTGTGCCTGAGCCTGCCGCTGCGGACAAGATACTCGAACGCCTTGATATGCATGAACAACTGGCCCTTGTCATCATTGGCGCCCCTTCCCCAGATGGCTCCGTCGTGAACTTCCGGCTCGAAAGGGTCGGAATTCCACTTCTCCAGCGGTTCCGCAGGCTGGACGTCATAATGGCCGTAGACAAGCACGGTCCTGTACTGAGGGCCGAGGAACTTGCGTCCGAACACTACGGGATTGCCGGCGGTGGGATACACCGCAGCCTCGTCCGCACCCGCCTCCTTGAGAAGCGAGACCAGTCTGTCGGCGCACCTGCGCATATCATCACGGTGTTCCGCCTTGGCGCTTACCGACGGGATGCGGATAAGGCCGAACAGTTCCTCCAGGAACCTGTCCATATTCTCCTGTATGTATTCTTTCATATCTGTTGGTTTTTCAATGGTCTGAGTTTGGCATATTTAAGCAGCAGAAGCTTCTCTCCGTAGTCATCGAACTCTATGACGGCCTTCATCTCCGTACCGCTGCCCTTAATGGTCCTGATAGTGCCGGCTCCGAAACGGTTGTGCTCTATGCGCTCGCCTTCATATAGCTCTTTAGGATCCACTGCCACGAAATCGGGGTCGATGATGTCCGGCTTGCGCACTGACGGGGATGGAGCCGGGGCCGGTTTTGCAGCAGGAGCAGGTGAGGGGCGCTTGTCACTCCGGATATATGTCACTCCGGATGAGGCCGCATAGGGACTGCCGTATCCGCGGAAACGCGAGCCGAAACCGCCGAACGAAGGCCTGCCACCATAGGAAGTGTCACTTCTTTCGCTTTGATAATCAGAGTCGTCAAGAGGATTCTCCAGATACGAAGGATCTATCTCCTTTATGAAGCGGGAAGGCGGATTGCTCTCGTGCTGGCCGTTGCGCATCCTGGTGGAAGCGAAAGACAGGGACACTGCCTTCTTGGCTCTGGTGAGGGCCACATAGAACAGGCGTCTCTCCTCCTCGATATCCTGGGTGGAAGTCGTCATAGTCTGGGAGGGAAAGAGATTCTCCTCCATACCGGCCACGTATACATAGGGGAATTCAAGTCCCTTGGCGGAATGCACGGTCATCAACGCCACCCTGTTGGCGCTGTCCCCGTCCTCATTGACATCGGCGTTGCTCAGCAGCGATACGTTCTCCAGATAATCGTCAAGGGTAAATACGGCATCGGGATCGTACTCATCCATCTCCTCCTGCCTGTCCTCCACAAATGCCTGCACGGAATTGACAAGCTCCTCCACGTTGGCGGTCCTTGCTATGCCCTCTATCGAGGTGTCGGACTTGTAGAATGCATAGAGGCCCGAATCGTCGGCAATGCGGCGGGCCAGTTCGGCCGCGTCCGTTGTCCTCACCCGTGCGGCCAGAGAGTCTATCATATTGCAGAACGAGCGTATCTTCTGGAGAGCGGCGCTGCGGAGTCCGTAAACCTCCGTGTCTTCCATATATGCCGCCTTGAACAAAGGACAGCCGTGGGCTCTGGCGCACTCGTTGAGAGCGCTCACCGATGTATCACCGATAGCCCTGGCGGGTTTGTTGACTATACGCTTGAACGACTCGTCGTCATTGGGATTGACACAAAGCTTGAAATAAGCCATCAGGTCCTTCACTTCCGCCCTTTCGAAGAATGAGTTGCCCGAATATATCATATACGGTATGTTGCGGCGGCGCAACTGCTCCTCCAGGGCACGTGACTGGGAATTGGTCCTGTAGAGTATCGCGAAATCCTGGTATTCGGCCTTGTCTGTGCGCATCCTGTCCATAATGCCGGACACGATGCACACCGCCTCCTCCCCTTCCGAATAGGAATGGATGAGGTTGATTTTCTCCCCGTCCTCGCCGACCGCATAACATTCCTTGGGAATGCGTCCTTCGTTGTGGGAGATGAGGGAGTTGGCGGCACGCACGATATTGCAGGTGGATCGGTAATTGCGTTCCAGACGGAAGAGCTTGTACTCGGGATAATCCTTCTTGAAGTTGAGTATGTTCTCTATCTTGGCGCCACGGAATGCGTATATCGACTGCGAATCGTCCCCCACCACGCATAGATTGTGGTGACAGCGCGCCAGCTTCTTGAGTATGAGGTACTGCGCGAAGTTGGTGTCCTGATACTCGTCCACCATTATGTATGAATACCTGTCCGCAATGGTCTGAAGAGCCTCGGGATTGTCCCTGAACAGTATGTTCATATTGACCAGGATGTCATCGAAGTCCATTACCCCGGCCTGCTTCATCTTCTCCTGATAGAGCAGGTATATGTCGGCCGTGCGGGGTCTCTTGCGATGGACATCGGCTGCCTGCAGCTCGGCGCTTGCCTTGTATGCTCCGGCTGTGACAAGGTTGTTCTTGGCCATCGAAATACGGCTCAGCACGTCCTTGGGCTTGTATGTCTTGTCATCAAGCCCGAGTTCCTTGATACAGGTCTTGATGGCGGAAATGGAGTCCGACGTATCATAAATGGTGAAATGCTCCGGATAGCCGAGACTTCCGGCATATTCGCGGAGGAATCTCACGAAGACCGAATGGAAGGTACCCATCACCAGACCTCTCACCCGGCCCGCCCCCGCCATCGAGGCTATCCTCTCCTTCATCTCACCGGCCGCCTTCCTGGTAAAGGTAAGGGCCAGAATCCGGGAAGGCTGGACTCCCGAAGAGAGCAGGTATGCAATCCTGCTTGTCAACACCCTTGTCTTGCCCGAACCGGCACCGGCGACAATAAGCACAGGGCCCTCCGTACATTGGACGGCTTTGCGCTGTTCTTCGTTCAAACCATCCAGAATCACACTCACATTGTTACTCATACCAACGCGAAATTACGAAAAAAATGAGTATATTCGCAAGGCGAAAAAGAACTATATACAACAATCCAACATAACAATGTCTGACACAATCGTTTTGAAAAAAGGTCTGAATATTCCCATCAAGGGAGAGGCGGACCTTCGCGTCTCCAAGACGATATCTCCCGACGTCATTGCCGTCAAACCTTCAGACTTCAAAGGACTGATTCCCAGACTTCTCGTAAAGGAAGGCGACAGGGTTCTGGCCGGTTCTCCCGTCCTCTCGGACAAGAAGAACCCCGACATCCTCATCGCTTCACCCGCAAGCGGTACGGTCTGCGGCATCGTCCGCGGCGAGAAGCGCAAGCTTCTGGCAGTCCTGATCAAGGCGGATGACAAGCAGGAGTATTTCGACTTCGGAGTTCAGAATCCGGACTCTATGTCCGCAGAAGAAATCAAGGGGGCACTCCTCAAGAGCGGTCTTTGGCCCTGGCTTATCCAGCGTCCGTACGGCATCATCGCCAATCCGGATGTTATGCCCAAGGCCATTTTCGTATCCGCATTCAACACGGCGCCGCTCGCCCCGAACCCCGAGTTCGCCCTCGGCAATGAGCTCGCCTGCATACAGCGCGGAATCAATGCCCTGGCCAAACTCACCGGAGGCGGGGTGCACGTCAGCCTCTGTGATGGCAACTATGCCAGCACTCCCTTCCACAAGATAGAGAATGCCGTGCTTCACAAATTCGAAGGCAAGCACCCCGCAGGCAACGTTGGCGTGCAGATCAGCCATATCTGTCCGATCCGCAAGGATGCCACGGTATGGACTGTAAGCCTGCTGGGACTCGCAATGATAGGCAGGATGTTCAGCACTGGACATTATGTCGCCCGCAGGAAGATAGCCGTCACAGGACCTATGGCAGTGGAGCCCGCATACGCCGAAGCCCTCCCCGGCACACCGATAAAGGCCTTCGCAGGATTCTACGGCAGCATCGCGGATCAGATAAGGTTCATCTCCGGTGACGTTCTCACTGGTGAGAATGTCGGCGAAGACGGTTTCACGGGCTTCTATTCCGACCAGATCACCCTTGTCAGGGAAGGCTCCGAGCGCGAACTCTTCGGATGGATACGTCCCATACGATACAAGCAGTTCAGCACGGACCACTGCTACTTCTCCTGGCTCACTCCCTGGAGGAAATACGATATGGACACCAATCTCCACGGCGGCGCCCGCGCATTCCTTATGAATGACGCATACTACGCCAAGGTACTCCCTATGGACATCTATCCCCTCTATCTCGTCAAGGCCTGCCTGGCAGGAGACATCGACAAGATGGAGAAATTCGGCATCTATGAGGTTCTGCCCGAGGATCTCGCGCTCTGCGAGTTCGTGGATCCCAGCAAGAACGACATTCAGGACATAATCGCAAAGGGTATCGACCTGATGCTTAAAGAAATGGCTTAAAAGTATGAACAAGATTTTTGAAAAAGGCGGCAAGTTATACTGGCTCCACTCAACGGTTGATGCTTTTGACACATTCCTTGCAGTACCCGGCACCGTAACCAAAAAGGGCGCCCACGTACGCGACGCAGTCGATCTCAAGCGCATCATCATCCTTGCGCTCATAGCCGTCATCCCCGCCGCCCTGTTCGGCATGTGGAACATCGGTTATCAGCACGGCCTCGCCATCGGCGACACTTCCATCAACATCTTCGACAACTGGTGGTACGGATTCCTCCGTGTCCTTCCCCTCTACGTGGTGGCATACGCAGTCGGTCTCATCATCGAATTCGGCACCGCCCAGATACGTGGAGAAGAAGTCAACGAGGGCTTCCTGATGACCGGTTTCCTCATCCCTCTCATCGTCCCGGTGGACACTCCCCTCTGGATGCTTGCAATAGCGGTGGCATTCGCCACGATATTCGGCAAGGAGGTATTCGGCGGCACCGGAATGAACATCTGGAACCCCGCGCTCCTCACCAGAGCGTTCCTGTTCTTCTCCTACCCCAACAGCATGTCGGGCTCAAGCACCTGGATTCACGTCAAGGCCGGTGAGCAGCTTGTGGACGGATTCACCGGAGCCACGCCTCTCGCACTCGACGGAGCCGCCCAGTACAGCACAAGCGTCTGGAGCGAATTCCTCGGCACCATCCCCGGTTCCGTAGGTGAAACATCCACCCTGTGCATCCTTCTCGGCGCCATCCTCCTCATATGGACGGGAGTAGCCAGCTGGAAGATCATGCTCAGCTCCGTGGCGGGAGCCCTCTTCGTCGGTTTCCTCGGTGACATAGCCGGTGTCAGCGCCGTTCCCTGCTGGGAGCAGCTCATCCTCGGCGGCTTCGCTTTCGGTACCGTATTCATGGCCACAGACCCTGTCACATCGGCTCAAACCGAATGCGGCAACGGGATATACGGATTCCTTATCGGAGCCCTTTGTATCACCGTACGTCTCTTCAACCCGGGTTATGCGGAAGGTATGATGCTCGCCATCCTGCTTGCCAACACCTTCGCTCCGCTCATCGACCACTGCGTCACCAGCGCCCACATCTCCCGCAAGAACAACAAAATAAATGTCGCATAGCCTTATGAATACAAACAGTAATACATATACGGTCATCTACACCACGATAGTGGTCGTACTGGTGGCGGCTATCCTGGCATTCGTATCCCAGAAACTCGGCCCCATGCAGGCCGCCAACGAGAAGGCGGAGACAGTCAGCCAGATCCTCACCGCCGCCGGATTCGGCGACAAGGAGCACTGGGCTGAAATAGGCAACAGCGCCACACTCGAGTTCTACAGCGACAATATCGAGTCTTCCATTCTGGTGGATATCAATGCGGACCAGACCGGAAATCTTGACAACACACAGGCTCAGGTCTACTCCACTTCCCAGCTGAAAGCGCAGAACTACAACATCAAGAACGGCACGGACATTCAGGTCCCGGTATACCAGTTCAAGAACAAGGTCGTGGTCTTCCCGGTTTACGGCGCAGGCCTCTGGGGACCTGTCTGGGGATACATCGCCGTAGCTGACGATTTCAAGACCATAGTCGGGGCATATTTCGACCACGAAGGCGAAACCCCGGGTCTGGGCGGCAAGATCAAGGATGATCCCGCATTCCGCGCCCAGTTCGCCGGCAAGGTCATCGACCTTTCTGCAGAGAAACCTTTCAGCATCGTAAGGGGCGGAGCACCCGAAGGAGCAGCCAACGCCGTGGATGCCATCACAGGCGCCACAATGACTTCCAAGGGTCTTGACGCCGCCATCAACAGCTGGATCGGAGCCTACGGCAAGACTCTTCTCCAGGGTCAGGCGGCAAGCGAATTCATCAAGGCATTGGAAGAAGCAATACAATCAGAAACCAAAGCAGTCGAGGAGGAATAAGTTATGGGTAAAATGAAAGACACATTCGTAACACCTTTGCTCAAGGGCAACCCCATCACCGTCCTCGTGCTTGGTATCTGCTCTTCTCTCGCCGTAACGGTCGAGCTCAAGGGCGCTCTGGTGATGGCTCTCTCCGTCACCATCGTGACAGGACTCTCCAGCCTTGTCTGCTCACTGCTCAGGAACACCATCCCCAACCGGGTGAGAATCATCATCCAGCTCGTGGTCGTGTCCCTGATGGTCATCCTCGTGGACCAGTTCCTCAAGGCATTCGAATCCACCTATGCCATCGACAAGTCTCTGTCGGTGTATATCGGACTCATCATCACCAACTGTATCGTAATGGGACGCATCGAGGCATTCGCCCTCGGCAACAAGCCATTCCCCTCTCTCGTTGACGGCCTCGCCAGCGGAATGGGATACGGCGCCATCCTGCTGATTGTCGCATTCTTCCGCGAACTTCTCGGAAGCGGCACTCTGTTCGGATATCAGGTCATCCCCGAAGCCCTTTACAATGCAGGCTATGTCAACAACGGACTTGTCATTCTGCCTCCGTTCGCCCTCATCCTCCTGGGATGCATCATCTGGGTGCACAGAAGCCTCGACAAGGAACTCCAGGAAAAATAAACAGTAACACTTATCGACTATGGAATATATAAGCTTGTTCGTAAAGTCAATCTTCGTTGACAATATGATTTTTGCATACTTCCTCGGTATGTGTTCATACCTGGCAGTATCCAAAAACGTGAAGACCGCCAACGGACTCGGCATCGCAGTCATCGGCGTGCTCCTCATCACTCTTCCGGTCAACTATCTCCTCAACACATATTTCCTCAAGCCCGGCGCAATGGCCTGGATCGATCCCTCGTTCGCCGATGTGGACCTCAGCTTCCTGAGTTTCATCATCTTCATCGCAGTCATCGCCGCCATCACCCAGCTCGTGGAAATGCTTGTCGAGAAATTCGCGCCGTCACTCTACAGCTCCCTGGGCATATACCTCCCGCTGATTGCCGTCAACTGCGCAATCCTCGGAGGATCGCTTTTCATGCAGCAGAGGGATTTCGTCAACATCGGCCAACCCGTCGTCTATGCCCTCGGCTCAGGTATCGGCTGGTATCTCGCCATCGTCTGTCTCGCCGCAATACGCGAGAAGATGTCCTACAGCAACGTGCCCGCAGGTCTCAAAGGCACCGGCATCACGTTCATCACCGTGGGCCTGATGGGTCTGGCTTTTATGATCTTTATGGGTATCACACTTTAATGAGGAGGGAAGAAATATGGAAAGTATGTCTACAATCATAGCAGCTGCGGTTCTCATTGCAGTCGTGACATTGCTGCTTGTGGCTCTTCTCCTCGCGGTGAAGGCCTACATCACCCCCAAGGGCACCGTCAAGATCGACATCAACAACGGCAAGAAGGAACTTGACGTCACTCCCGGCGGAAGCCTTATGAGCACTCTTGCCGGTGAGAAGATCTTCCTCCCTTCAGCCTGCGGCGGCAAGGCCAACTGCGGCCAGTGCAAGGTGCAGGTTCTCGAAGGCGGCGGAGAAATCCTGCCCACAGAGGTCGGATTCTTCAACCGCAAACAGATCAAGGAAGGATGGCGCCTGGGTTGCCAGGTCAAAGTCAAGGACAACCTCAAGATCCAGGTTGCAGAGAGCGCCCTCAGCGTCAAGAAACTCGAGTGCGAGGTCATCTCCAACAAGAACGTAGCCACATTCATCAAGGAATTCACCGTCAAACTGCCCGAGGGGGAGAACCTCGAGTTCAAGAGCGGCGAATACATCCAGATTGACATTCCCAAATACGAGCTTGACTTCAAGGACATTGAGGTCGAACCCGAATACAGGGCGGATTGGGAGAAATTCGGATTCTTCAATCTCCATTCCTCCAACCCCGAAGATACCATCAGAGCATACTCTATGGCCTCTTATCCCGGTGAGAAGGGCATCATCAAGCTCAACGTGCGCATCGCTACGCCTCCGTTCGACCGCAGCGTACCCCGTGAGCTCGGTCCCAAGCTTCTGCCTGTCAACCCCGGAATCGCCTCATCATACGTGTTCACACGCAAGCCCGGCGACAAGGTGATGATAAGCGGCCCTTACGGCGAGTTCCTGCTTCCCAAGAACGATCCCGATGACATCGAGTACATCTTTGTCGGTGGCGGTGCAGGTATGGCTCCTCTCCGTTCTCACATAATGCAGCTCTTCAAGACTCTCAAGACCGGACGCAAGGTTCACTTCTTCTACGGTGCACGCGCCCTCGTCGAGGCGTTCTATCTTGAGGATTTCGCTGAGATAGAGAAGGAGTTCCCCAACTTCAAGTTCCACCTCGCTCTTGACCGTCCCGATCCCGCAGCCGACGCTGCCGGTGTCAAATATACGGCCGGCTTTGTGCACAACGTGATGTACGAGACCTACCTCAAGGAGCACGACGCTCCCGAGGACATCAAGTACTTCATGTGCGGTCCTCCTATGATGACCAAGTGCGTGGTCGACCTGCTTGACTCACTCGGAGTCGCACCCGAAAACATCCTCTTCGACAACTTCGGAGCATAAGGATACAGTTTCTTCAAGGAAAGTTAAGAAACAGATAAACCTCGGTTTACGTTTCTTAACTTTCCTTTTTTGTATGCGGATATGAAATAACTTTGCAGGCGTTATGGACAGAACTGTATCACTTATCATTACGCTTGCCCTCATATCCGCAAGTTTGCTCCTGCCTTCCTGCGAGCTCATCGATTCGCTGGGCATAACGGACAGCATACAGGATTCACTGGTTACGGTGATATGCCCCGCTCCCGAAGAAGATATGTACTGCATAGACCTATTCGCTTACGGAGACGGACCTCTCAAAAGGCTGGAGGGCCACGTACGGCTCGGCAGCGGCTGTGACACCGTCCGACTTAAGCTTCCCGCAGGGGAGAAGATCATTGTCGGCATTGCCAACTCCCGTCTGCTGTTCAATGACGAGGCCCTGGACGCATTTGACACTATGGAGAGTCTGAGACTTTTCTACCGGGACGAAGAGAGAGACCACCTCAAAATGAGCGCAAGCGCCGTATGCCTTGCAGGCGACACACTCGGTCTCCGATTGACTTCTCCCCTGTGCAGGATAGAGTTGCGAAGCATAGAGCACAGTTTCAGCGGATACAGGAGACTCGAAGACCCCGTGATGTATCTCGAAGATGCCAACGCATATGTGGAAGCATTGAGACGTGACAGTTTCAACACTGCCGAGACGGTATCGGATACCAGTGGGATGAAGGGGCTTGCCTGGGACATATTGCCTTCCGACATAGGGATGTATCCGCAGCATCCGGGCACCTGCCTGTATTGTTATCCCAACGAATCGTCCGTCAGGCCTACACAGCTGGTTGTAGAGGGCACAGTGACCGGTGGCGACAGATACAGATTCGTCACCAGACTTCCTCCGATGGGACATGCGGACAGGGTGGACGTGGAGCTCGTGATTGCCGACAGGCCTGACAAATACGAGTTCAAGATATACCGTTAGTTCCCAAAATTGAGTATATTTGTACCACCTTCATTGTTATGACAGCAGACTTCTTCAGGCAACTACACCACATTGACAAGGACATCACCCTTGCCATCAATTCAATACACTGCCCCGCAAGCGATTTTATATGGGGCATATTTTCGGATAGGGAAATATGGTTTGTCCTATACGCAATAGTGGCCGTATTCCTGTTCCGCAATCTCGGATGGAAAAGAGCCCTGATCTCCATAGCCGCCATAGTCCTGACCATTGTCTGCTGCGACCAGCTCGCCAATTTCACCAAGGCATTCTTCGAACGCCTGCGTCCCTGCTGCGACGGCGAGATGATGAGCCGCGGACTCAGACAGCTCGAAGGCTGCGGACATAAGATCGAATACGGGTTCTACTCCGCCCACGCCGCCAACTCAATGGGATTCGCTGTAGGTTCGTATCTGGCATTCCGCAATGACAGGACACGGAAATACGGCATATACGGAATATGCATCATATTATGGGCCGTACTGGTAGGGTTGAGCCGTGTATTCGTCGGCAAGCATTTCTTCGGTGACGTGATGGTAGGATTTGCCGTAGGAGCAGCGGTTGCGGCAGTGCTCTCCCTGATTGCCGGCAAAGTGATAAAGTTATTGAAATGAACCGGCACGCGTATCTGATAATGGCCCATACCAATCCGGAGCAGCTGAAAACTCTCATCAGGCTGCTGGATGACCCTCGCAATGACATATACGTTCATCTGGATGCAGGAGCACCGTTCGGGGAGGAATTGTTTGTCAATTGCTGCTCCGCCTCGGAACTGACTTTCATAAATCCACGCATCAAAGCCCATTGGGGAGGATACAGTCTGGCACGTATCGAGATAGCGCTGCTCGAACAGGCCACCCGCCGGCATTACAGCTACTATCATCTCCTCTCGGGGATGGATCTTCCCATCAAGACGCAGGATGTCATCCACGATTTCTTCGACCGCAATGAAGGCAAGGAATTCATCAATCTCTGGACTATCAAGGGCAATACCCGAAGCCGCTTCAACTGCTGGAGCCCCTTCCCCGAGGGCGGAGGCAACTTCCTGCTCAATTTCATCAACAACATAGCCAAAGGCATACAACTGTCCCTCGGCGTAGGCATCAACAAGGATATCGAATTCAAATACGGGTCACAATGGTTCAGCATCAGCGATGGAATGGCAAGATACGCCGTGACCCAGAAGGACTGGTTGGAAAAGACCTTCCGTCACACCACCACCTGTGACGAGGTATTTATGGCCACTCTCCTGTGGCGTTCACCTTTCAGGGACAATCTCTATGACAAGACCGAGCATTCCGGCAATTCCACCTCGGACAATGACAGCAATATGCGTTTCATAGACTGGACCCGGGGCGAAAGTGTCCGGCATCCCTGGGTGTTCAGGTTCGAGGACTACGACCTGCTTATGAGCGTGCCGCATTTCTGGGCGAGGAAGTTCGACGAGCGCAGGGACAGAAGGATAATCGACAGAATCGTCAGCACCCTCAAGGTCAAATCTCAGGATTGTTGATCATCTCGTACATCACGGTCCCCGGCACAGGATGCCTGGCATCCCTGTAGGTGGTCTTCTGGAAGAAACTGCCTGAAGTGGCGTTACGGAACGCTTCTTCCGACCATTTGTCCTCCCTTATTGTATACCATAGCAGATGTGTGGGATCCTGGTCGACGTGAGGCATCCGGGCAAACAGCGCCGCAGCCTTGGGATTGTGGTTGACAAGAGTCTTGAACATCAGCTGGTGCTGGAAGTAATCCAGATGGCTGTTCTCCTCCATCCAATAGTCGAGTATCATCCTTCTCCAGGCCGCAAGCAGCCAGGAGCCCTTCCGCGCCCGGATGAAGCAGTTCTGCATATAACTGTAATGGCAGTCCACCACCTTGCCGGCAAGATATACGAACATATCCTCATCCAACATCCATTGCGGCACGGGTGCAGTCGCAAAGCAGGTCGAATCCAGCCATATTCCACCATATTCATAAAGGAGTTCGACTCGGCAGATATCCGCGTAATGGGCCGGTTTGATGATTCCCTTCCTGAATTTGTCGACTATCGTGCCGGGCAGATGTATGTATTCGCCCAGCGTTGTATCGTCAAGCACGACCAGTTCCTGCCTGCAATGGCGCCTGATGCTGTCGAAGCAGGCTCGCACCAGTGGCGGCGCCTGAGTCTCACCCTGAAGCCATATTGAGAATATCTTCTCCTGGCCTGATTGCACAACGCCGGTATCAGGCACGCTGTCTACTCGGGGCAGATAGAATTCGCGCAAATAGCGTATGATTCCTTCTGTCTTGACATTGTTGCGCACTTCCCTTCTCTCTTCCCTGCTGCGCCACAAAGGATTGAAAATATGGCCGAACAGCAGGAGTCGGAGTTTGAATCCCAGTTTGAGTGTCGCTTTGCGTAAATTCATATCAAATCCTTGAAACGGTCAGGAATCCTGACAACAATCCTCAATTCGAACATAGCCGGCTTGTTCCAGGCATAGGGCGGACGCACGACCGACTGGCATATGCGGGCAAACCGTGTCCATCTGTCGAAGTCCCTGGCCTTCAGGGCGCTGACCAGCCGGATGGTACGTGAGCGCTTCTTCATATGCTTGCCCCAGCCCTGGCTGAGCCTGTCAGCGTCCGAGAATCTGTCCTCAAGACGTTTCTTGTCGAAATACCCGAAATGCATCAGATACAGGTCTTTGCCGATATGGAAATTATGCCCCTTCACCCTATGGAATCCAGCTCCCCACACACAAGGCTTGGCTACAATCGAAGGTTTGGTATAACGGGTGCCGATCTGGGCGTAATGCCTCTGATTAAGGAACGGAAGGTCTTCGGTTATGTCCTGCTCCTCGCCCAATTTCTGACCGAAGTCAAGGCCCAGGGCCGAAAGACACACGTCAATCTTCTGTTCGCTCAGATACTCCCGGAGGCTCTTGCCAGTCCTGGGATCCACCACAATGAACTCATCGGCATCGACCCCGATAACCAGATCATATGATGAAGCCAGCAACCTGGACGCCATTGACGAGAGGAACTTGAGCCTCCCCTTCTCCGCTTCGACCACCTGACTGCCTATTTTGGGATGAAGTTCGGCGTGAGTCCCTTCGCAGAAATCCGCAATCTTCTGGTCTGTCCCGTCAAAGAAGATATACAGATTGTCCCTGCCAAGTTCACGTCCATAATATTCCACCCACTTGCGAAGGTAGAAATCATCGTTGCGCACCATCGTGACGGCCGCTATTCTTTTCAGATTATCTCCCATCTCCGATGTGACCATAAATAGTTGTGACGCTGCGAGAGTATATCACGCTCGAGGAGTTCGTAATATCGTTTCATTATGTCCTCCACACTCATTTCCGACGCATCGGAGCAGATAGGGACATATTGTACCTCATATCCGTGGCCGTCCGCCTTCTCCATCATGCTCTGGTACACTACGGCATGACCGAACTTGTGGGCCACCCCCGCCGACGCGGCCATTGTCTGACATTCTCTGTTGAGGAAATTCACCTTCAAATAATCAGGCCCGGGGAAATAAGGTCTCTGGTCTGTTATCATATAGTATACCATCCTGTCATCCTTGTGGGAAAAGGCATAGCGGACAAAGGCGCCAGACTCGACATAACCCCTGAAACTGTCCCTGTCCTTGAGAGGAGCCAGGCGGTTGTCTCTCATCAAAGCATCCCACACCTTACTGCTCAACTGCCTGTAAACGACACACAATTTATTGACGTCCAGAGGGTTGACCGGGTCGGCATAGAAATATGACAGCAAGCCTCCGAAGAGTTCCCAATTGCCGCAGTGAGAACACATCACAACCACCCCGTTGGATTTGTCATATATCTCCCTGAAATCAGCGAAATTCTTCATCCGGACAATGCCGGACCTGTCGAACCTGCGCACAGAACGGCAGGCTCCGAACCACACGGACTCGACTATGACGTTGGCAAAATGCCTGTAGAACTCTTTCTTCAGGATAAGCAGGTCCCAGACATTCATCTCAGGGAAGCATCTGGCCATATTGACCATCACGTCCGGCACACGATAATGCAGCACCGAACCGACAAGCCAGGCCACGAATCGGGAGATTCTGTAATGAACCTTCAGCGGCAGGGCTGCGAACGGTGCCAGAAGGCACTTCAACAAGAATTTACAAAGTTGCTTCATATATACTTCGCTGTAAAGGTGTCAGCCTGTAAAAGTTGTTCGGGAGTCCCCGCAAACACCACTTCTCCCCCCTTGTCACCGGCATCCGGGCCAAGATCGATTATCCAATCCGCCGACCTTATGACATCCGGATTGTGCTCGACGACCACAATGCTGTGGCCTGCGGCAAGAAGCGCGTCAAATGACGCAAGCAATTTCGCCACATCGGAGAAATGCAGACCGGTGGTAGGTTCGTCAAAAATAAACATTATCCTCTCCGACTTGCGCTCATTGCGGCTCATCGAGAGGAAATATGCCAGCTTCACACGCTGGCTCTCTCCGCCGGAAAGCGTCGAACTGCTCTGGCCCAGCTTTATATAGCCCAGTCCCACATCGACCAGCGGCTGAAGTCTGTCGGCTATGGCCTTCGCCTCCTCCTCGGGACCGGCCGCAAAGAACCCGATGGCCTCATCGACGCTCATATTGAGTATATCATCGATATTGCGGCCTCGATACCTCACCTCCAGCACGTCCGGCTTGAACCTCTTGCCCCCGCAAGACTCGCACAGCATAGTGACGTCCGCCATGAACTGCATCTCGATTCTGACATATCCGTCACCCTGACATTCGGGACAGCGCCCGCCATCCTGGTTGAAAGAGAAAGTTGACGGCCCGAAACCGTTGATGCGGGCAAACTGCTGCTGGGACAGCAGAGCGCGGATCTGGTCATATACCTTGAGGTAGGTGACGGCATTCGAGCGCGAACTGCGGCCAATGGGATTCTGGTCCACGTATTCGACACGGCTGATGCGGTCCACATTGCCGCTTAGAGCCTTGTGAGTACCCGGTTGGTCACCGCTCTCATTGATTCGGCGGAACAGTGCCGGATACAGGATATCCCCGACAAGGGATGACTTGCCCGAACCGCTCACTCCGGTCACAACCGTCAGCACACCCAGGGGGAACTTGACATCAATGCCCTTGAGATTGTGTTCCATCGCCCCTTCGACTGTAATGCTGTATGTCCAGGGACGCCTTTCGCGCCGATATCGCGGCACAGCCCCCGACAAATATTTCAGAGTCAGGGA
>JAKSKI010000032.1 GCA_024401865.1 Bacteroidales bacterium | reverse complement strand
TAGACTAATCTTCTTTTTTACCTCGTTATCTCTCTCAGTATTTTCAATGAACTTGTCCTTTCATTTCCGAAAGGGTTGCAAAGGTACACACTTTTTTAGAATCCGCAAATATTTTTAACAAAAATTTTACGCCATTGACAATCAAAAATGGCGGCACCGGGCCGCCATTTTAATAAATCTATTGATTGACAGTATTTTACCTCTGTCTCGAAAAATACCGATAATCAGTCCTTCTTGAGGGAAGCCCATACGAGATAGCCGCAAATGGCCAGGAAAGGCACTATGGCTATCATTTCTGCGGGGGCTGCAGTGCAATACCCTGCGGCATCCGCCACCCCGGGAGTATTCCAACCAGCAAGGAACCACTCGCATCCGGCAAACTTCAACACGGCGCTGACCACGCCCATAAGCGCGCCTCCCGCAATGAATCCGCTGGCGATGAGAGTACCCTTCTCAAGACGAAGAGCATTTACGGAGCTGTCCTTGGAACGGCTGCTCACGAACCACGCAATCGCTCCGCCCACCAGAAGAGGGAGGTTCAGGTCGAGGGGAATGAACATTCCCAGACAGAACGCCAGGGCCGGTACTCCGCAGAAATTGAGCACAAGAGCAATTGCCGCACCTATGCCATAGAGCAGCCACGGGGCATTGCCGCCGTTCATCATAGGTTGAATGACCGCGGCCATCGCATTGGCCTGAGGAGCCACAAGAGCCCCGTCTCCCACAAATCCGTATGTCTTGTCGAGGATGAGCATCACTCCGCCTACAGTAGCGGCGGCAACCGCCACTCCGAGGAATTTCCAGGCCTCCTGCTTGCGGGGAGTCGTGCCTATCCAGTAACCTATCTTCAAATCGGTGATGAGTCCACCCGCGGTGGACAAGGCCGTGCATACCACACCTCCGATCACCATCGCCGCCACCATTCCCGCATTGCCCTTGAGCCCTGCGGCGACAAGGACCAGAGCCGTGATGATAAGGGTCATAATGGTCATTCCACTCACAGGATTGGAGCCCACTATGGCGATGGCATTGGCGGCAACGGTTGTGAAGAGGAAGGCTATCAGAGCTACAATAACCAACGCAATCAAGCCCTGCCACACGTTATTGACAACCCCGCCGAAAGCGAAGAACGCGAATACGGCAATGAGCGTAAGTGCTATGCCGAACACTACTGTCTTCATCGGGAGGTCTTCCTGGATGCGGTCCGAAGTCCCGGCGGGAGCGTCCTTCTTCCTGCGGAACTCTCCCACGGCAAGGCCCACTGCCGATTTGATGACACCGGAACTCTTGACGATACCGATGATGCCGGCCGTGGCGATGCCGCCGATGCCGATATGGCGCGCGTATTCCTTGAATATCTGTTCGGGCGACATCTGCGCTATGGTCTGCGTGATGCCGGTGCCCATCAGGTCTATGACATCGGCACCCCAGATGAGATTCATCAGGGGAATGATGACAAGCCAGACCAGGAACGATCCGCAACAGATAATGAACGAATACTTGAGCCCGACGATATAGCCGAGGCCGAGTACAGCAGCGCCGGTATTGAGCTTGAGCACAAGCTTGGCCTTGTCGGCAACCACCTGTCCCCAGTGCATGACCGTCGTACTGAGAGTTTCGGCCCAGGCGCCGAAAGTGCTGACCACGAAATCATAGATTCCTCCGATGAGGCCCGCGGCAAGCAGAGTGCGGGCGCTCTTGCCTCCGGACTCGCCGCTTACAAGCACCTGAGTAGTTGCGGTAGCCTCAGGGAAGGGGTATTTGCCGTGCATCTCCTTGACGAAATACTTTCTGAACGGAATCAGGAAGAGTATGCCGAGGAATCCGCCCAGCATCGACGACAGGAACATCTGGAAGAAATTGACATCCAGTCCAAGGATATAGATGGCCGGAAGGGTAAAAATAGCACCTGCAACGACCACGCCCGAGCAGGCTCCGATACTCTGGATGATGACATTCTGTCCCAGACCGTCTTTCTTGCCCAATGCGCCCGTGATGCCCACCGCCAGTATGGCGATAGGTATGGCCGCTTCGAACACCTGGCCCACCTTGAGCCCGAGGTATGCCGCCGCGGCGGAGAATATTATGGTCATCAGAAGACCCACCGTCACCGAATACGGCGTCACCTCGAGAGGCTGCCTGCCGCCGAGAACGGGTTTGTACTGCTCACCGGGTTTGAGCTCCCTGTGCGCGTTGTCGGGAAGTTGAACTTTTTTGTCCGCCATAACTGTTTATTCTGCGTATAGACTGATAATGTTGAGTATGACCTCCGTTGCCTTCTGCATCGATTCGAGGGACACCCATTCCATCTTGCCGTGGAAATTGAGACCGCCGGCAAATATGTTGGGACAGGGCAGGCCTCTGAATGACAGGTTTGCACCGTCGGTACCGCCGCGTATGGGCTGGATGCGGGGTTTGATGCCCGCCTTCTCCATTGCGCTGACCGCCTTCTCCACTATGTGATAGTGGGGTTCCACCTCGGCTCGCATATTGTAATATGAGTCGCGGATTTCAGCCTTGACGGTTCCCTCGCCGTATCTTCCGTTCATGAATTCCGCACAGCGGAGCACAAGGCTCTTGCGTTCCTCGAACCTGTCGCGGTCGTGGTCTCTTATTATATAGGTGAGTGTCGCGTTCTCGACGCTGCCTTTCACATCGATGAGGTGGTAGAATCCTTCGTAGCCCTCGGTATACTCCGGACGCTGTTCGACAGGCAGCAGGGAGTCGAACTCGGTGGCGATGTGAATGGCATTGCGCATCTTGCCCTTGGCATATCCGGGATGCACGTTACGTCCCTGAATCCTTATCACGGCCGAAGCGGCGTTGAAATTCTCGAATTCGAGTTCTCCAACCTCGCCTCCGTCCATAGTGTATGCATAGTCTGCATCGAATCTCTTCACGTCGAACTTGACGACTCCGCGGCCGATCTCCTCATCGGGGGTGAATCCTATGCGGATCTCGCCGTGGCGGAATTCGGGATGGGCAACAATATACTGGACAGCGTCCATTATCTCGGCGACACCGGCCTTGTCATCCGCACCGAGCAGGGTTGTACCGTCGGTAGTGATGACGGTCTCACCCTTATGGTCGAGAAGTTCCGGGAATTCGGACGGGTCCAGAAGCAGGCCGGGAACCCCCTTCAAGGCAATCGGAGATCCGTCATAATCCTTGATTATCTGGGGCTTCACATCCTTGCCCGAGGCATCGGGAGCCGTGTCAACGTGAGCGATGAAGCCTATCTTGGGAGCCTTGACACCGGGTGATGCCGGGATGCGGGCCATAACATATCCGTATTCGTCGAGGGTCACCTCCACTCCAAGGGCCTCGAGCTCGTCACGAAGCATCCTAAGGAGGTCGAGTTCCTTCTCCGCGGAGGGCTGGGAACCGGATTCCTCAACGGACTGAGTGTCCACTGCGACATAACGCAGGAATCTGTCCATCAACTGTTCCATAAATTATTTTGTCTTTGGGGTTTTACAATCTTGTCTGGCCTTGCGTGCAGCATACCTTGCCTTGAAGCGTTCCACTCTGGCGGCATCCCTGGCTTCCTGCTTCTTCCTGGCTTCCAAAGCCCTGCGGGTGCGGGCACGCTTTTTCTCCAGAGCCTTCTGCGCCCTGGCTTCGGCCCTGGCGGCATCACGGGCATCAAGGTCAGCCCACCTGGCTTCACGGGCTTCTTCCCTCTCCTGCTTCTTGCGTTCCCGCTCGGAGAGGTTCCGCTGCAATGAAAGCGTATCTGCCGAAGCGGTGACGAGTGAGTCCGCAGCAGGTTTGGCAAGAGTATCGGCCACAGCGTCCGGAATGGCGGCAGAGAGTGTGTCTGCCGGAGAAATGGCCTTTTGCACGGTGTCAGCAGGCTGTACTTCATCCTCCCTGACAGTCTCGGCTTCCTGCCTGCGGGCCATCTTGAGCGAATCCCTCAACTCCAGGCTCCTGTACACGGAGCTGATATATCCCGGGAAATAAATATCCGTATTGTCAAATACGGCCTTGGGCCTCAGAAGGTACTTCAGCCTTTCGGAGGGTTTCAATACAAGGGGCGTGATATCTTCCCTGGATGCCGGACATCTGTCCTTCTGCCATTTGAAATCCCTCATTACTCTGTCCATGTCCGTCAGTTGGGCTACAGGGTAAGCGTCATTGTGAGGCTGGTCGAAGTAGAACACCTGGTCCAGCTCTCCGTCGATAAAAAGGGCCGACAGCATCTTGCTGTCCACTTTGTTCATAGTGGCAAGACTTCCGTTCTCCTCAAGATAGAAATATGCGGAAGCGCCTCCCAGAGCATCGAAACGGCGTAGAGCGGCAGTCGAGTCGAAATAGGCCATCACCTCGGTCGCCTTGATCTGGTCAAAGCAAAGGGAATCCTCCTGATTGATTATGAAGGCGTTGGACATCAGGCTTGCCCGGTCCATCCCTTTGTTGCGGACAAGAGCGAAGATACTGTCCGCGCTGTATTGTCTCGTACCTTCGTTCCAAATGACGGGATTGACGTAGAACCGTGCTATGGAGTCCAGATCGCTATAGAGCAACGAGTCCGCCCTTGCCTGAATGTCTTTTCGGAAAATGCGTATGTTGTGGATTCCCTGCAGGAATCCCACTCTCGTCGTATCCGGAGTCTGGACTGCGAGGCTGTCCGTCAAGGCAAGACTGTCAGAGGGCGCCTCAACTGCAAGAGTATCGGCTTTGTCCTTGATATCCGGATTCAAATCGGCTTTGCGGCCGCTCCGTTTGCCACCGGAAAGTGCGGCCGGAGGGTTCTTGCCCGGACCCCCGGCAGCGTTTCCGTCGGCCTCGGCCCTTGCCGCCGCTTCCCTGGCAGCCTTCAGCCTGTATTCGGTCACCGGATCTACAAACATTTCTCCAAGCCTGGCGGAGGCTTCGGACGAGAGAGCTTCCGGGATATCACATCGCCGTACAGTATAGTAGACAAGGGTATCGGCTCCGAAATACAGGGTGTCGGCCTTCTCCTCCGCCCCTTCGCCTTCCCCGGCCTTCGCGACTGTCCGCATCGCCACCGCCGCATTATCCTTGAGTGTAACGCGGGACAGGGAATCCTCATAATAGATGTAGTCCGCGAGTGCTGCCACCTTGCGGGTCGAATCCTGCACCTGGGCGTTACCCAACAGTTTTATATTGTTGCTGGCCCTGTAGAAATAAAGCGAATCGGACCAGGTCTCCTGATCGCGAGTAAGGGCGTGCACACCTCCCTTGAAGAAGAAAGTCTCCGATGACCGGTCATACCAGCCGCTTTCGGATGACAGCATATTGCCGTCCTTCCAGAAATCGATAGCAGATATGAAGTGTGCCTTGGAATCCCGGGTGTCATACTCCAGGTCCTCTGTCCTGACAAAGACAGAGTCCGTGAACATATTGACCTGCCTGTGGAAGGAGAATCTCTTGTCCCTGGAGCTGTATGAGCCTTCGAGGCTCTCGATTATCTGGCCGTCCTTGTCCTTCATCGAGCCGCCTCTCATAAAGACTGCCGAACTGTCCCTGGTACTGTAATCCAGATGTCTTGTGCGGAGAGTGTTGTTGTCCTTGTCCCTAAGCTGGACCAGCGTGCCCCTGAACTGGGCCACGGCCTCGTCTATCAGGTACTCGAGCCGGTCCGATGTCAGCGTTGTCTCTTCCTGGATGATACGTACGTTGCCCTCGGCATTGATGACTTTGCGGTTGACATCCCAAAGGGCCGTATCACATATCAGATAAGTGCCGTTGTGCAGAAAAGTGGCATCCACCGCCTTGCGGAAAGTCTCCCCATACTTCTCGATAAGCTGGATGGAAGTGCCCTTGACAAAACGCACCAGACTGTCCGACTGCTCAGCTTGCTGGGCAGAAGAAGGCAGCATCGCCGCCAGAAGAGCAACCGACAGGGCTAGTCTTTTCTGAATTTTGCTTCCCATCCGGCACGGTCGAACTGGCATTCCTTGAACATTGGATCGATGACGATGTAGGTCTCCTTGATCTTGTTGTCAATGAAATCCGCAATCGCCTGGTTCTGCTTCATCTGCTGGACATTGTTGAGCAACTCCGTATAATCGGTCTCGATGGTGGCCGTATGTGCGGGAACCACCTTGTCCAGGCGGACTATCTTGTATACGAGGTTGCCGTCACGGCCCTCATTGTCAAGGGATTCGATAGGCTGCGAAATCTCACCTTCCGCGAGGTCCTGTATGGCCTTGTAGTCCTGGGGTTTCAGTTGGTCTATCTCGAAATAGGCTGAACCGGTGTTGACGTCAGCCATCTGGCCACCGTTGGTACGGGTCGGAAGATCTTCCGAATAGAACCTGGCCGCCATATCGAAAGTAACGTCGGTGCTGTCCACAATCAGAGACCTCAGTGAATCCAGACGGGCAAAAGCCTTCTCCCTGTCAGCGGAAGTGTATTTGGGCTTGATGAGGATATGCCGCGCATTGAACATATCGCCCTTCTTCTCCAGCACCTCTATGATGTGGAAGCCGTCGGGGGTCTCGACTATCTGGGATATCACTCCTGGCTTGAGAGCCATGGCGGCATCCGAAAACGACGGCCAGAATATTGACCTTGAAGCCATTCCGAGCTCACCTCCCTTGCGGGAGCTGCCGGGGTCTTCCGAATACAGACGGGCAAGAGTCGCGAACTTCTCGCCATTGATGATTCTCTCCCGGAGGTCAAGCAGTCTCTCCTTGACGGCCATTGCAGCCGCTTCCCGGTCGGGATAGACGCATATGTGGCTCATCTTGTACTTGACGGGAACCACAGGCAGGGAAGAGACGTCGACGGTATCCACATACTTCTTGACATCATAAGGAGTCACGTCGGGGATGTTCTTGGCTATTTCCTGCTGCTCCTGCTGGATGAGCGACATATCCTCGAACTGCTGTCTCCACTCCTGACGGAGCTTGAATATGGGTTTGTTGAAATATATCTCGACGTTTTCGTCTCCACCCAGTTGCGTCCTTATCTGGTCCAGCCTCTGGCTCAACTGCGACTCCACCATATCGTGGTTGATCTTGAGGGAATCAAGCCTGGCCTGCATCAGATAGAGTTTGGCCTCGAGCAACTGCTCCATTATCTCGCACCTGATGTTGCGGTCCGAACTCATCCCGGAAGCCCTCATCGTCTGGACCTCCTGTTCCAGGTCGGAGATCGTGATGGCCTCACTGCCGATAACGGCAACTGTCTTGTCTATCAAACCGTTGGGATATTTCTGCGCAAAGGCCCCGCAACACAGAGCCAGAAGAATCGCAAGGGATATGAATCGTTTTGTCATAACTTGCAAATATAACAAATTAATTTTCTGCCGCCAAGCGCACTACCATGGCGTCCATCAGGGAAGCCAGCGAAGACCCCGCCGCCACGACATTGTTGGTCATTATGGAGAATGCAATCATCTTGCCTGAATCGCCGTCCGAAGGAAGAATATATCCCGAGAAGCAGCGGACTCCGTTCATAGTGCCGCTCTTCATATGGACCCTTGCCCGAAGTGACCCGTCCTTGCCGGTCAGTCTGTTCTTGAGCGTACCGTTGCCGGGAGAGGGAATCGATTGCAGGAAAGCCCCGAATTCGGGACGGCCGCCCATATTGGTCAGGAATGCGACCAGAAACTCCGGAGAGACATAATTCTTGCGCGACAGGCCGCTGCCGTCCACAATCTGAACCGAGTCCAGACTTCCGCCCAGCCCCATCCGCGAAAGCACCTCCCCGAGTGCTTCGGCCGACTTCTCATAGGAAGCGCTGCCGCTGACCCTCAAGCCCATCTCACGGAAGAGAGCCTCGGCATATATGTTCTCACTCTCGTGATTGGCCACCGTTATCAGATTGCCGAGTCCTGTCGAACTGGTCCCGCCTATCATTGTCAATTCTCCGGAAGCGGGAGTGCCCTCCCATCCGGACTCATCCTCCGGCACTGTGATTCCGTGGTCTCTGAGGAAAGAGGCGAACTGCCGCGCACAATGCTGCGGTGCCGATGCGGTGCAGGCTTTGCCCGACCCGTCATCGATCAGGTTGTCCGATATGTTGAGCCCGAGGGCCGCCGAACTGTATTCGAGGCTGATGTCCTCGAGGCTCCAGTCACCGAGGAAATCTTCCCCATCGAAATGGCCCGCGTCACCGACCACTCCCCCTTCTATCGAGGATATGCCCGCTTTGCGCACAAGAGAGAGCCATTGAGTAAACGTGGCCAGGGAATCCCCCGTGCTCTTGTGCCTGTCACAAAGCGAAGGATCTCCCCCTCCGATTATGTGGAGACGGCCTTTGAGCCTGCCTCCGATAACGGGGCCGTCGCAGGCCAGGCAGGTGCGGAATCTGAAATCCGGCCCCAGGTAATACAGGGCCGCGCCGGTGGTGATGAGCTTGACATTGGACGCCGGAAGCATCCTGACACCGCCGTTCACATTGACGAGCGTGTCCCCGTCAGCAGTCACGGCAAACGCCCCCCAGACGGATCCGCGGAGGGCTTCGCACCGTGCCATTGCGGCGAACTCCCCGTTGAGATCCGCTGATATAGCGACAGTCGCGCCCCCGCCTGAAAGCAGCAGGAGCGCGACCGATATCAAAATCTTGAATTTACTTCTTGACACTGTCCTTGACTGTCTCGCTGAGTTTCTCGTAAAGAGCGTTGACCTCTTCGAGAATTTCCTTGCGAAGGCCGGCGAAATATGCCTTCTTGGAGCCTTCTATCTTGACGTTGGCCTTGTCGCGAAGGTCATTGTAAAGATTGATTGCATCCTCCATAAGTCCGGCTATCTTCTCGTCTGACGCATTGGGGTTAACTGCAGCGCATACGGAACAATCCTCTACAAATGCACTGAGGACATACTCGATGTCTTTCTTGATATCTCTAAGATTCATAATAGTGTGTTTTGAATTTCAGCGTCGCAAATATACGCATTTTTTCTATTGTTTGAAATACAGGGGGCTTCTGATTATGCTGACAGCTCCCGTGCCGTCATCGATATGCCCGAGTATGCGCCTCACCGCCATTATGTGACGGCCGTAGTAATCCGGTGCCCCGGGGTCCAGAGAATTGATGCGGACCACCTGCGAAGAATGAATTATCCTCCCCGGAGCGATGCACAGCGCCACGTGGGACACCTTCCCCTCCCCGAAGAACACAAGATCTCCGGGCTGCATTTCACCGACCGGCACTTCTTCCCCGCATCTGACCTGGTCACTCGCGTCACGGGGCAGCAGTACCCCGTTCATAAAATAGGACAGCCCCACCAGTCCGCTGCAGTCAAATCCCTTGACACTCATTCCGCCCCACACATAGGCCGCTCCGAGGAACCGTCCCGCCACTGCCGCAAGGCCGGAAGCCTTGGGGCCCCCCGCCGGGCAGCACTGCCTCGCCCACAATCCGAAATCCTTCACTTCAGCGTTCTTCACCCAACCTCTCCGACCCGAAGGAAGAATCACCTCGGACCATCCGGCAGCCGCGCTGCCGCCTTTCTTCACTATGTCTCCCATAAGCAGCACGGTCACGGGAGCGGATTTGTCGCTGGGGGAAGAGAATATGTGCGTGTATTCCACCGTGCAGACATATCGGGGAGATTCGATCCAGGCATCCTTGCCCTTCAAGTCGGTCTCGCTGAGACACAGGCTGTTGACCCAGCCCTCATAGGGTTCGGGAGTACGTATGCGGGTCCAATATCTGTCGTGGTCCAGGACTTCCACCACGCGCCCCATCGAAGTCTGGCTCACGTTGGCGGATTCATAGTCGGGGGCCTCCTGCATATAAACCGCGGAAGCCGTGACAATGGCCCATTGAAGAATCGTACTCAGCAGAACTGTAGTCATATCGAAGGAATATTCGGAGTTAATCTTCGTAAAAATACGAAATAATTCTATATTTGCAGTCCGTTACGGGGTATTAGCTCAGTTGGTAGAGCGTAAGGTTCGCAATCTTAAGGTCAGGGGTTCGATCCCCCTATACTCCACTCCGGGCTTCTCAGCCCATAATCCATTTCCCTGCCACAGGTATGCGCCTGACCATAACCGCCACCACCGACACGGTGACGAACGAGGCCGTTGCAGTGACCATAATCGCAAGGGGCGTGCAGGGAATCAGTTGTATGAACAGGCGGGAATATGCGGACAAGGCGGCCATATGCGCCAGATAAATGCCGTACCCGGCTTCCGACAGAGGCTTGACCACAGCCCTGTAGAAACGTCCGTCCGAACGGATATTCTTCATCATCAGCACGACTCCGATGGTCATCAGGGCCACGCCGAGCGATTCATACTGCCAGGTGGTCTCCCACCGGATTGCCATATCAACCCTGCCTTCCACCGGGAAGACTCCGCCTGCGGAAGCAAGCGCCCTTCTGACGAAGCCGCCGAAAGTGATTGCAAAACCGGCCAGGAATCCCGCAATGCCGGTGAGGATGGATCTGCCCCTGGAGATGCCGGTGCCGAATTTGCGGAACCATAATCCCAGAAGCATATATCCTATCAGTCCGCTGACATAATAGAATGCTCCGTTGGAGTTCCAGCTGGCCTCACCCCACAGGGGGTACAGGGCCTGTCTCGGCAGTCCTGAAGGGCCGAAGGTCACGGAAAGGGCTCCCCCGTCGAGCCAGTCTCGGATCAGGGGGATAAGGGTGGTGAAGAGCCAGATGCCTATATAGACCGACAGCTCCTTGCGGCCGACTTTCTCAGCCCAGGGTGACAACAGCGGCATTATGAGATACAAGCCGCAGAGCATATACACGAACCACAGGTGACCGGCGGCATAATTGAAATTGAACAGCAGGTCCCTGAGATTGGAGCAGGGTTCTCCCCAATAGAAGGCATAGAACACAGACCATATGGCGAAGGGCACAAGGATGCGCACCGCCCTTCTGCGGAAGAATTCTCCCGCGGAGTAATGAATGGGGAACTGCAGGAAGGATGACGCAATCAGGAACAGCGGCACGCAGCTCCTGACAAAAGAATCAAAGAACGCCGCCCACAGCAAATCCGAACGGCTGGCTATGAGGGAGCCCTCTCCTCCCAGGTAAAACGGCTCGGTACTGTGCACCACCATCACCATAAAGCAGGCGGCGACACGCAGCCAATCTATCCATACTATTCTTTGTGAGTCTTCCATAAGGCCGTGTTTTCTGCAACAAATATAATTATTTTCTACCTTTGCATAAGTTTGAATCATACATTATGCAGTTAGACGGAAGAAGACAGAGCACCAACGTGGACGACCGGCGCGGACGTTCCACGGCCAGAACTGCCGGAGGCATCGGCCTTGGCGGTCTTTTGATCATAGGGGCAATCTCCCTGCTTCTCGGAGTGAACCCGTTCGCCGCGATGCAGACAGCCGGTGAAGTTCTTGGAAACGGTACGGAATACGTCTCGGACAGGCAGGCCACACCCGAAGAAGAGGAGCTGGCAGTGTTTGCCAGCCGTATCCTTGCAGGTACCGAGGACGTATGGACCAGGATATTCTCAGAGAACGGCCTTACTTACGAAGCTCCCAGACTTGTCCTTTACAATGACTATGTACAGACCGGCAGCGGCACCGCATCCGCTTCTACCGGGCCTTTCTACAATTCCGCGGACCAGACAGTCTATATTGACCTGTCCTTCTTCACCTCCATGAAGAAGCAGATAGGAGCGGACGGGGACTTCGCGTACGCGTATGTGATAGCGCACGAGGTCGGGCATCACGTCCAGTACCTGCTCGGCACCCTGCAGAAGGCTCACAACCGGATGAATCGCATGTCCGAGAAGGAAAGCAACAGAATGAGCGTCCGTCTCGAACTCCAGGCCGATTTCTATGCCGGAGTATGGGCCTGCAATGACGACAGGATGTTCCACTCGCTGGAAGACGGAGACATCGAGGAAGGACTTGCGGTGGCTTCCAGGATAGGTGACGATTACCTCCAGAAAAAGGCCTACGGCTATTCAGTGCCCGATTCATTCAACCACGGCACCTCCGCCCAACGCTCCAGATGGCTCAAAAAAGGCCTTTCATCCGGCGACCCCGCTCTCGGTGACACATTCTCCATCCCTTACGAACAACTTTGAATCTCAAGTAACTGCAGAATAAATTTCGGATTTCGGAAAAAAGATATATCTTTGCAGTCCATTTCCAAATGATGGCGGGGTAGCTCAGCTGGTTAGAGCGTCGGATTCATAATCCGGAGGTCGTGGGATCGTGACCCACTCCCGCTACAGAATGACCTTCAGACGGTCCCTATCTTAATCCATTGCACAGAGTTGTGATGGATTTTTTTGTAATTTTGCCCTGTCAGTAACAACAAAGCCGTTTGATATGCGCAATAAAACATTTGCTTTCACCTTATTGGTAGCTCTTATGTCCGTTTCGTGCGGGTCTGACACGAAAGTCTCCGATGACAGTTATTTCCGTTTGAGAGGCATATGCCTCGACTGGAAAGATGTCACTGCCGACCCGGAAATCATTGACTGGCTCGGGATGATGAAGGAAACCGGAATGAATACCATCAGCATTTCCGGTCACGACCATAGCAGTCAGGAATATGCTGAACTCAGGCAGAAATGCATAGACTCAGGCTTTGAGTTCGAGTGTGAGGAGCACGGAATGACCAGACTCCTCCCTCGCGGACTGTTCGCCGGACATCCCGAATATTTCCGTATGAATGAGAACGGCGAGAGAGTCCCCGATTACAACTGCTGTCCCTCGAATCCCGAGGCTTTGGCTGTAATATACAGCAACGTGAAGGAACTGGCCGAAGTGTTTGCTCCGACAAATCACCGGTATTATTTCTGGCTGCATGACGGAGGCGACAAGTGTTACTGTCCGGAATGTGAGAAGTACAATCTCTCCGACCAGGCCCTTATCATCGAGAACACCGTAATCGGGGCTTTGCGTGAGTTTGACCCCGAAGCAATGCTGGCGCATCTCGCTTACGACAAGACTACTCCCGCTCCTTCCTGCGTGAAGCCTGCCGAGGGTATTTTCCTGGAATTCGCACCCATAGACCGCTGCCACGAGAGGCCTCTTTCCGACAGCCTTGCCCGCTGGGCAGGCAGGTCACGCTGGTGCAACGGCGAATATTGTCAGATGCTCCGCGACAATCTGGAAGTGTTCGGCACCGAGAATGCGCAGGTCCTCGAATATTGGCTGGATGCTTCCCTTTTCAGTCTTTGGAAGAGGCCGCAGAAACCTGTGCATTGGGACAAGGAAGTGTTCGATGCCGACCTCAGGATGTATGCTGATTTCGGAATCCGCAACATTACCTGTTATGGAGCCTGGATTGACGACAACTATGTGAAGTCGTACGGCGACATTTCATTTGTCAGGTATTATGGAGAAGCTCTCCGCAATTACAGATCCGGGAATCACCTGACCCAACCGTAAAATCTTCCTGTTCATTCATCGGACGGTCACCATCCTGATACCGGCAAGAGAGGCAAACTTGGCAAGCCTGCCGGCCAGATGGCCTATGCCTATGGCGCAGTGGTGGGAAGGACCCGCCTTGCTCCACCGGTCAATGAATGAGCGGGCGCCGCACTCGAAGCTGTAACGGCTGTTGGTGTTGCCTATCTCGAGTATCTCTCCCGGCACACTCCGGCCTTCAGCCACAAGCAGGAACACCCCTTCCGCATCCTCGCACACCGACAGAAGCGTGACATCGGCACTGCGGACCGTCATCTGGATGGACAGTCCCCTGCCCGGCTTGCCGTGGAACACGGGGAGAGGCACCAGAGCGACCTTGCCCTCCGACATCAGATGATGCGCAGGACCGTCGTGGCCGAGAAGAACCACGTCATCGTCAAAATCCATAGCGTAGAATTCGGAGAAAGAGCCGCCTGCACCAAACAGGCTGAGTATCTTCATCGCCTGGGCGTTCTTGACCTCACACTCTCCCGCTACAGGGATTCCGGACCCGGTCAGAAGCGTGTTGCCGGCTATCACGGATGTCACTATGTCTTCGTGCTCACTGCCCGCGGTGCCTTCGTAGTAGTAAGCCATCGCCCCCAGACCGTGTATGGCGACCAGTTTGTCAAGAGCGCACGCCGTTCTGGCCGCCCTGACAAGCTCTTCCCTGTCACATTCGGGACTGACCTCGAATGAGCTGTCGAATTCCTGTATTTTGGACTGTATTTCCCCATCGGTCACGCTGTCCCTGAGTTCGTGCAGCTCGTCCATCTCGAGAAGTTTGATTTCGGTACCGAAAGTGGAGGACTGCCCAAGCAGGTCAGTGTAGACGTCGAGCATACCACAATAGTAATGTCCAAGAATGCCGAGCCTGGTCGAACGCATTCCTCTGAGCACCTTCGCCGCCTGTACCCATTCTTCGATCTGGCGCCAGCAGCTGTCTTCACGGAGATGTCCGGTCACGATATCGTAACGTATGCCGCTCCTGTTGAACACACCGGCGATTTCGGGAATAGAGCAGGCCTGACAGAATTCCAGCCACATCCCGGTCCTCCCGGCACGTCCGGTAGTGGAATTGATGCGGGTGTAATCGATTCTGGCGTCTGGCTGCAGATTGAGCAGTATGCAGGGGCATCCCGCCGCCTTGGCCACGGGAAGCACGGTCGAGGACAGACAGTATGTGGAGACATAAATGAACAGGAGGTCCGCCCCGAAGTTGCGAAGTGCAGAAGCAGCGGCAGAAGCCGTCTGCGCGGAATCTATCAGTCCAAGATTGGACACTTCCACGCCGCCGTCGGCTCCCAGATGGGAAATTATTTGTCCGGCATATCCGTCAAGATGGTCTTTCAACCCTTCGAACTGGGCCCAATATGTGTTGAGACCCGTATATAGAAAGGCTATTCTTGCTTTCATAAACAATCTTTTGTTTACTGCAAATAAAGCCAAAAATCAGGGAACTTCCCGTTATTTTTTTATAAATTTGCAGCACTTGATTAAAACCCGTTTTGAGACAGCCCGCAAAATCTCTTGAAGAAGGTGTATCTGACGAAAGAGAAATATAGGCCCAAATACATTTTAAAATGAATAGAGTTCTTGTTATTATCGCTTCTGCACTGCTCGTCTTGTCCGCCGTATCCTGCGGAAAGCCAAACGACGACCTCCCTCCCTACTACAGGATAGCAACGCCATACATTTGGAAGAGCGGTCCTTCTGGAACCTCTGATTTCAGCCGGATTTTTGCTGTAACCGACCAATATATCAACAAGGATTTTGCCAACGAGGAACAGGCGAAAGCAATTTACAACGATATCCTCTCTAAAACCAAAGACGTTCCTTTCTCCGCACCGGAAGGTTCCTATCTGAAGCTGATAATCGAAAAATATATCGCCAAACAGGAAGACGAGCATACGGCCCGATATGACATCGACCCCGCGTACAAATCTCCGGTCGGTCATATTTGGGATGATAAGGGATCCCGAGACCTGTAGGATAGTTGTTCACGGGGATGGACTCTGCCGATTGTTTATGACTCGCATCCTTTTTGTGTGTAAAAAGGTCGATTTCACACATAAAATGATACTGACACCGTTCGCTCCTTCAAAACATCTGAAGACAGGAAACAGGATCCGAGACATATCATTGTTCAATCCTGCGGCAGAATGGACAGGCTCTCCAATCCGCAATTCGCCGTAGACGCATACCGGCCTACTGCGCACCATAATGACAATCGTGAGCGGGAGGGGGTCCGACGGGCGCTTTTGGCGCGCCCCGAGGGACAGCCGCCCGGCACGAACGGGTCGGCACTAACGGAGGTCCTGCAATAGAAAAAGGTGTGGAATTCATGACACGTAGATACCGCGAAGATAGTTATTCTTTCCTGAAAGAAAATCAGAAATCCAGAACGTATATGTAATCGTTCATGTAGAATCCCTTTCCGATGGGGAAATCTCCCTGTCGGTCACGGATCATGCCGATATGTTCGTGGAAGCCCACCGCCGGATTTTCCCTGTTGACGTTGAGTTCTATCCGGCATCCGTCAGGATTCCATTTGTGCAGGAGAGCCTTGACGTATTCGAACATCTGCCGGCCGAGTCCGGAATGCTGGTATTCGGGCAGTGCATACAATTTCTGAAGATGAAATCTCCCACGTCCGTCTGCGGTCTTCCCGTCCGCTTCAAAGGATACGTAGCCTGCTGGGATGTTCCCGCAGTATGCGATATGGAAGGCCTTGCCTGGAGCCGCAATCTGCTTCCGCAGACTATCCTCGGAGTTGCGCGGAAATACGTTTCGCTTAATCAGTATTAAGCGAAACGGGTTATCTGTAATAAGAGAAGTTTTTAAAATTGTTTTGCTGTTAAAAATAAAGTGCGTATATTGCAACCGTAATTACAGTAACACAGATTGCATAATGGCATGAATTTCTACGATAGAGAAGCTGAAACAGCCGCATTCCAGAAATATGAGGCCCTGTCTGCAACGAGCGCCCAGATGATTGTTATCACAGGTAGACGCCGGATCGGAAAGACAACGCTCATCAAACGCTCTTTCACAAAGATTCCTTTCTTATATTTCTTTGTAGGGAAAAAGAGTGAGTCTCTTCTTTGCCAGGAGCTATCCGAGATTGTTCGTGAAGTCCTTGGCGAGGACATAGGCGACTTTACGTCTTTCCGTAGGCTCTTCGAGGTGATAATGAGCATATCCAGGAGGAGAAATTTCACCCTTGTGTTTGACGAGTTCCAGAACCTTAAGATTGCGGGAGATGGCATTTTCTCAGACATACAGGACGTATGGGATGCAAACAAGGAGAGCAGCAGGATAAACCTTGTCATCTGTGGATCCATCTATTCGAAGATGAAGAAAATATTCGATGACAAGGAAGAACCCTTGTATGGTAGGGCAACCGCAAGGTTCAGGATCAAGGCCTTCGGCACACAGACCTTGACGGCCATTCTGAGAGACCACAATCCGAACTTCACACCGGATGACCTTCTCACACTGTATATGGTCACAGGGGGCGTTGCAAAGTATGTCGAGCTGTTGATGTCCCAGGGGGCATATACCAAGGATGATATGCTGAAATCCGTGCTTTCTCTCGGGTCATACTTTATCGACGAAGGGCGCGAACTCCTTTCCGATGAATTCGGCAGAGACTATGGCAACTACTTCTCCATTCTCTCGGCATTGGCCGGAGGCAAGACCTACAGGGGTGATATGACCAGTTATGTCGGTTTCGAAACAGGAGGCTATTTGGATAAGCTGGAGACGGATTTCAACATTGTGTCCAGAGTCCGTCCGTATCTCTCCGGGGAGCAGTCAAGAAATATGAGATATTATCTTGATGACACCTTTCTCAGCTTCTGGTTCCGCTTCATATACAAGTACCGCAGTGCCGTTGAAATAGGAAATATGGATTACGTACGCCAGAAGATAGAAGCAGACTATGAGACGTTCTCGGGATTTGTCCTTGAAAAGTGGTTCAGGCAGGCATACAGCGAAACAGGAGAGTACAATATAGTTACGAATTATTGGAAGAAAGGCTCTAACGGAGCTCCTGGAGAGGATAAGGAAATTGACCTCGTAGCGGTAAATGAGACTGACAGGATACTAGTTCTCGGAGAGGTCAAACGGAATCCCGACAAGATAAATATCAAGGTCCTACAGGAGAAAGCGGCCGGGATATTATCGCATCACAAGCAGTGGGATACCACATTCGTGGGTCTCTCGCTTGAAAATATGCTTAGGGGCATTTACCTGCTACAGAGCCCTCGAGTCAGATAGCAATGCGACGTCGGTCGTCGTCTTGTTTAACAGCCTTGGTAACTGCAGCCGTAACTGGCAAAAGTATGGCTTCAAGTAAGATCTTTGCAGAAACCTGAGCGAGGCCGATGCCGACCAGAACTGCTGCCGGAAGCTTGCCGATGAACGCGAGCGGGAGGAATACGAGGCAGTCGGACAGTTCTCCGATGCAACTTGAGACAATAGCCCGCTTTGCAAAACCGTTCATATCGGGATGTTTTCTCTTCATTCGCGCAAAGACTCTGTCGTTCACAAAGTCACCGGCAACATATGCGATCAGTGAGGCTGCGGTTATTCTGGGCGTACTGCCAAGCACGGTGCGGAATGCGTCCTGGTTGGTAAAAGAATCAGGATAAGGCCAGGAAAGCGTAAGCTCAAATATCAGGGCCATGACGATGTTCATAGCAAATGCAATGTAACACGTGACCCTGCTCCAGCGATATCCATATACCTCCGAAAAAACGTCCGAAAGGATGTATGTCAAAGGGAAAAGAATGACAGACCCCACCGTAGCCTGTCCGAATGGCAGGCTGATCTGCTTGTTCACGATGATATTGCTCAGCAGCAATGCGACGGTGAAAACAACAGTGAGTGTCAGCTGCAAAAAGCTGTAGCTTGAATTGACTATACTGTTTCCAAGTTGGTACTCTTTAGGATTGGTGTCAGTCTTTTCTATCATATTTCTTGTTGATTTTCAATTGGATTTCCTTACCAGAATATCTGCAATTCTCATTTGTAAATTTAAGATATTTTCAATTTGTTCTCAAGGATTATGACAATTTCCTTACTTCACTCACCGAAGTGAATGAATACAGATATTGGAATGATATGGATTCAGCCGCCTGCGCGGATGAATGAGACCTTGGATTTTTTTGCGAACATTGTTGTATCTTCGTGAAAAAATAGCAAAGAGATGAGAGACGGTTTTAAATTTGTCCACCGCGGGCATCGTCCGGCAGAAGAACTTGTTTCCACTG
>JAKSKI010000031.1 GCA_024401865.1 Bacteroidales bacterium | reverse complement strand
ACTGCTATCAAGAACGGTAACAGTACAACGATAGTCAATCCTGACGGAACTCACTCTACCGCCATAAAGAACGGCAACAGTGTAACAATAGTTAATTCGAAGGGAAGAACTTTATGGCAAACTATCAAATCTGTGGATAAAAAGAAATCCTCCAGGAAGCACGATAGGAAACATACGGAAACTGATAATCGATCCCTCAATTGATTTTAAGTTGCTTAGGTGAAATGCCCGAATAAAAGATAAAATAAAGGGTTAACTTATTGCTTTTCAATACGTTAACCCTTTTGTGAGGATTAGCAGATTTGAACTGCTGACCTCTTGCCTGTCAAGCAAGCGCTCTAAACCAACTGAGCTAAACCCTCATTTGCGGATGCAAATATACTAATAATTTTGTTTCCTGCAAATTGCTAGAAGCCTCTGCCGAACATTGACCAGTATTTGGCTTCCAGTTCCTTCCATATTCTGACAGCCTCCGAATGAACTTGCGCGGTGCATCCGTTGAGAACTGCCGTTTTCTTGCGTGAGTTCCCGGCCTTCATATAGGCTTTCTCGACTGATTCAAGACTGCCGAAAGCAAAGTCATCGAAAGAGTTGACCGCCTCGTTGAATTCTTTCTTGGTCGTCTGCCAGGATAGGGTCGCGAGTTTGTTGGCGCGTCTGAACTGCCAGAGCACGCAGTCCGGATCGTACTGTTTGTGTCCGCAACGGTTGAATGCGTCCGGGAGAACTGTGCTGCCGCAGAATATGGGTATATGGGGACTTTGTGCCGGGTTGTCCACTGCATACCAGCAAACTCCTCCCACTTCATCCGGAAGGTCTCTTCTGAATTCGATGACTGTCGAATATGCGCACCAGGCCACTGCCAGAGTCCTGCGGAATTCGATAACGCCGGGTGCGATGGTATTGAGAGTGTTGCGGGTGTTGTTGGTCAGCCAGGGATTGGCTACAGGGCTGATTTCCTTGTGGGCGGGTACTCCGTCCTTCTCGGGTACGTCCATCAGCCAGTTCTTGCACATATCGAAATCGGTTCCCTCATATGTGCCTCTGAGTATCTCCATAACCCTCCGGGCACTTACTGTAGAGTCGGGCTTGACGGAGAACGGTATTTCTTCCATATCGAAAGTGAGACCGAGAGAAGGGGCGAGCTCGCTCAGAACAATGAATTCGCGTTCGCGGAAATTCTTGCCCTTGGCGTAATCGCACTTGACGGCCTTCCAGAACACGAATTCGCTCTCACCGTCCCATAGACCGTGGGCTTTGCAAACTTCCTCCACGTTGTCGGATGCCATGAAATTGTCAGGGTCAGACCTGTCGATGCGTCCAATGCGTGTGATGTTGGCTGAAATGCCGACGTGTCCGTCGGGAATGCGCTGTGCCACCCAAATCGCACCGGTAGAGTGTTTGCCGTTGCCTGTAATCTCGAATTGCCAGACCTCGTTCTTGTCGGCGACAGTCAGACATTCTCCTCCGTCACCGTAGCCGTATTCCTCGGCCAAAGCTCCCATCAGCCTGATGGCATCTCTGGCGTTGTCACAGCGTTCGAGAGCCAGGCGGCAGAGCTCTTCCACAAGGAGCATGGACTTGCGGTTGATGAGCGTGTCGGGGCCGCTGAATGTCGTCTCGCCTATGCCGACCTGCTTCTCGTTCATACAGGGATATCCCGTGTTGACATATTTGTATGTATGCGCAACCTGGGGAATGTATCCGACCGTTTTGATGCCGACGGTGTCTTCGGGGAAACGTGTCCTGCGCCAGTTCTTGCGTATCGGCGTCATCTCTGAGGCTTTGTGGTCAGCTGCCGGTACTATGGTTACCCAGGTATGGGAGACCCCGTCGCAGGTATGGGATGTGATGACCGATCCGGTGCCGCTTGCCTGACGGCCCACCATAATGCTGGTACACTCAAGTCCCAGATTGTCGGGATCGTCGAACTGCTGTGCGGATGCCGTGGCGGCGAATAATATGGCTGATGCCAGAATGAAGAGTCTCTTGGTCATATGAAGTCTATTTTATTGTCTTGTATCCCGGATAATCCACCAGCGATGGCGCTGAGAATGAATTGATGATCTCCCTTACAGTCAGCGAATCCCTGCATATCCTGTCAAATCTGTCACGGTTGTCCTGTCCTGCGAAAAGGGTCTCATCTGCGGAACCCAGGGTGATTGTAGCATTGGATGGCCTCAAGCAGCGCATTCCGTTGTCGTCACGGCCTTGCAGCAGATAAAGTATGTCTCCGTTCTCATTCGCCTTGCGGAGGTCATATCCCAATACGTCACGCTCATAAATCGCCGTTTCGCCTATCAATGAGCCGCCGTCGGTGATTTTACGGTCTCCTCGGTTGAAGCATACTGCAAGCTTGGTGTCCTGGAACTCGGTGCAGAAGTTGAAGTCTCCCATTGAATCCATGAAACAGGCAATTGGCCCGCGTCCGCCGTATTTGGGAGCAATGGCATTGACGATGGCCGTGACTTTGCCCTGACCGCAGGTTTGTGCGCCGGTGGCAAGACTGTCGGTCTTCCATCCCGTTCCGCAAGGGAGAGAAGCCCTTCCGTCGTAGTCATAGTAATTGTCGAATCTGCCCTCCTTATTCTTGCCGATGGTCATCGAGAGTACTCCGCTGCACCAGGGCTTGAGTCCGAACATATCAATGGCGGCCAGGACGGGAACGGTACCCGACGCGGAGCACACCCATACGTCTATGGCGTTGGAGGATAGGACCTTCCACAATTCCTTGACAGGCTCGGGGATGGAGAATCCCAGAATGTATTCATATGTCATCGGACCCAGGGCCGAAGTCACACCGTCTCCGCACCAGCGTCCCGCCGATGTGGGTATTGACGAGCAATGCCTGTGTGAGCGGACTGCAAGCTCATAAGCCTCATCCGCGGTCATATCGCAGCACCAGTATTTTGTCCAGTTGTAAGCTACGGTGGGGGAGGCGTTGTGGTAAATGTATGAGTAGAAATTGCAGATTTTGCTGCCGAATTCATTCCAATACGGGTCAGTGCGCACCTGTTCCATAGCCTCGTCATCCAGTCCCTTTGAAGTGAAAGGCCCGAATCTGTCATACAGCTGCCGGTAAGCGGTGCCAACGTCGGCCGCAAATGCCGCGTATGACCCCTCGTCAAGAGGGACTCCGGTAGAAAGAACCTCCCGCAGTCTCTCCGGCTCCGTTGCGAAACTCATAGTGAGTATCTGGTAGTACATCATATTCTCGGTGACGTCGAATATGGTGCTCGTGTTGTCGAAATCGAACACGGCATATTGCCTCTCCGGGGAGTTGCCGTATGCCTCGACCAGATCGTTGATGCCTTGCCTGACATCGGGAGCCCAGTCGGGGTGTTCGAGTCGGGTGGGTGTATTGCAGGACAGTGCGGTCAGCGACAATGCCGCCACGAATGCAAAAGGACGCGGGAATCTTTTCATAAACCTTGACTTACAAGATATTCGGCAATCTGGACTGCGTTCAGAGCCGCCCCTTTCCTTATCTGGTCACCGGAGAGCCAGAAGGTTATCCCGTTGTCGTTGGCAATATCCTTGCGGACGCGCCCTACATAGATGTTGTCCTTGCCGGCCGTGAAGAGGGGCATCGGGTATTTCTTTGCTGCGGGATCGTCCTCGAGAGTTACCCCGGCCGCCCTGGAGAGGGCTTCGCGGACCTCTTCGACACCGAGCGGCCTTTCGGTCTCAACCCATACGGCCTCCGAATGGGACCTCAGCGATGAGATGCGCACGCACATTGCCGAGCATTTCACGTCGGAGTGCATTATCTTGCGGGTCTCGTTGAACATTTTCATCTCTTCCTTGGTGTAGCCGTTGTCGGTGAAGACGTCTATCTGCGGTATCACATTGTAAGCCAGCTGATATGCAAATTTCTCAACCTTTACGGGCCGTCCTTCCACTATGTCACGGTACTGGCTCTCGAGTTCGGCCATTGCCTGTGCACCGGCACCGGAAGCGCTCTGGTAACTGGCCACGTGGATGTTCGTGATATGGGACAGATTCTCGATGGGCTGGAGCGCAACCACCATCATTATGGTAGTGCAGTTGGGATTGGCGATGATGCCTCTCGGCCTTGTCAGCGCATCCGCCGCATTGCATTCCGGTACGACGAGAGGCACGTCGGCATCCATCCTGAATGCGCTGGAGTTGTCGATCATCACTGTGCCGAATCTTGTTATGGTATCGGCGAATTCGCGAGATGTGCCTGCTCCTGCCGACACGAAGGCAATGTCGATGTCCTTGAAATCGTCATTATGCTGTAGCAGCTTGACAGTCAATTCTTTCCCCTTGAACGTGTATTTGCGCCCTGCGCTTCTTTCTGAGCCGAACAGGACCAGTTCATCAGCGGGGAAGTCTCTCTGTTCCAGTACTCTCAGGAATTCCTGACCAACGGCGCCGCTTGCGCCTACGATGGCTGCTTTCATATTGTCAAATGTTTGCTATGCTCATAATGTCCGCGAACACTCCGGCTGCAGTGACGTCTGCCCCGGCCCCGTATCCCTGAATGAGCATAGGATATTGGTTGTATCTTTCGCTTGTAAGCAATATTATATTGTTGGACCCTTCAAGTTTGTAGAAAGAGTGGTCTCTGTCGAATTCGCCCAGACCGACGGAATATTTCCCGTCCTTCATCCTGGCAACGAACCTCCAGTGGCGTCCGGCTGCCTCCAGAGATTTCCTTCTGCGCTCGAATTCCGCATCCAGGGAGGGGAGTTTGTCCCAGAATTCCTCAATGGTGCAATCGAAGAATTCACGGGGGATGAAGAGGTTGGCTTCTACGTCTTCCTGCTCGACCCGGTAACCCGACTCTCTGGCCAGAATGACCAGTTTGCGGATTACGTCCTTCCCGCTGAGGTCTATGCGCGGATCAGGCTCCGAATAGCCCTGTTCCTTAGCCATCCTGACCGTACGGCTGAAGGGAATGTCTTCGGATATGGTGTTGAATATGAAATTGAGGGTCCCGCTGAGCACGGCCTCGATGCCCAATATGCGGTCTCCGCTGTTGCGGAGGGCGTTTATCGTGTTGATTATCGGAAGCCCGGCTCCAACGTTTGTCTCAAACAGGTACTTGACGCCGCGCCGCAGGGCCAGTTCCTTGAGGGCCGCATAATCATCATACCCGGAAGAAGCCGCAATCTTGTTGGCGGCGACTACGGAAACGTTATGCTCCAGCAGATCCTTGTATATTGCGGCAACTTCGTCACTGGCGGTGCAGTCCACAAATACTGAATTGAAAATGTTCATCCCTATCACCTCACCGCAAAGTCCGTCCAGGTCGAATGCCGGGCCCTGCTCGAGACATTCCCTCCAGCAGCTCAGGTCGATGCCTTCGCGCTTGAAGAGTCCGTGGTTCCGCCTGGCTATGCCCACGACATTGAGCTTGAGGTTGTAATCGCGCATCAGTTTGTCCCGTTGACCGGCAATCTGCTCTATGAGTCTGCCTCCAACTGTACCTATGCCGCATATGAACAGGTTGAGCTCTTGGTATTCGGAAAGGAAGAAGCTGTCGTGGATGACATTGAGGGATTTGCGGAGGAATCGCCTGTCGACTATGAGGGAGATGTTATATTCGGAAGAGCCCTGCGCGCAGGCAAGGACGTTGATGCCGTTGCGCCCGAGGGTGGAGAACAGTTTTGCGGCCACACCCTTGCTGCGACGGAGTCCTTCACCGACAACGGCCACGGCCGCAAGGTCATTCTCCACAAGACAGGGATTAGCCTTCCCCGATGCTGTCTCCCGGGAGAATTCGGCTTCGATGGCTTCTTTGGCCGCGGAAGCTTCGGAGGACTTCACGCCGACCGTGATACCTGTTTCGGAAGATGACTGAGAAACGAAGAATACACTGATGCCCGCAGCCGAAAGGGCTGAGAACAGCCTGCCGTCAACTCCGATGATACCTACCATCGAAGGGCCTCTGAACGTAATCAGGGATATGCGGTCTATGGATGCGATGCCGGTAACGATGCCCCGGGGACCGGTACCGTGTCCGGAAGCGTCCGTTCTGGTGTCCCTGATTACCGTTCCCTGCCGTTCAGGATGCCTGACGTTGCGGATTTCGGTGGGAATGCCGGTGCCGAACAGAGGGGAGAGGGCTGCCGGCTCAAGCAGTTTGACGCCGAAGTTGCTCAGTTCCATTGCCTCGGCGTAACTGAGTTCATCTATTACGTAAGATGTGCTGATGATGTCCGGGTCTGCGGTCATGAAGCCGTCACGGTCGGTCCAGAGAACAAGCCTGGCTGCTCCGAGTCCTGCGGCACAGGCGCTGGCCTCCGCGGTGCTTCCTTCCCTGACATTGACGACCCCGTCCAGTTCGGGCAGCCTGCCCTTCGGAACGAACAGAATGTCATCATCCGGGAGAGTGCGCAATATTCCGGATATGTGTGCGTCCGGAGCCTCGAATGCTCCGGCAGTAAGTATATGTACTGTCATAATCGGGCTTGGAGACTGATTGTCTTCCCCTACAAATATAGTAAAATACGAATTAATTAGTAAATTTGTATGATTCGAATCTATCTATGGACAACAAACTATCTCAGGGCACCGTGTGTGTCCAGGCCGGGTATGAGGCTGGCAACGGACAGCCGCGTCAGATACCCATCATACAGAGTACCACCTTCAAGTATGACACTTCCGAAGATATGACCAGACTCTTCGATCTCGAGGACAACGGTTATTTCTATACGAGGCTCCAGAATCCCACCAATGATATGGTGGCCGCCCGCATTGCAGCGCTTGAGGGCGGTGTGGCGGCTATGCTCACTTCTTCGGGCCAGGCTGCCAATTTCTTCGCCTGTTTCAATATATGCGAAGCCGGCGATCATATGATAAGTACGGCAAGCATATACGGTGGTACTTTCAACCTGTTCGGCTCCACATTCAGGAAGATGGGCATCGAAGTCACCTTTGTGGATCAGGATGCCGATGAGAAGGAGATAGAAGCGGCTTTCAGACCCAACACCAAACTCGTTTTCGGGGAGACACTCTCCAATCCGGGAGTAAGGGTCCTTGACATAGAGAAATTCGCGCGTATCGCCCACGCCCACGGCGTGCCCTTGATTGTGGACAACACCTTCCCGACCCCCATCCATTGCAGACCCTTCGAATGGGGGGCGGACATTGTCACCCATTCCACCACAAAGTATATGGACGGTCAGGGCGTTCAGGTAGGAGGTGCCATAGTCGACAGCGGCAATTTCGACTGGGGAGCCAATGCCGAAAGGTTCCCCGGGCTGTGTACTCCCGACCCGACCTACCACGGAATCACATATACCGAGAAGTTCGGCAAACTGGCATACATAATCAAGGCTACCAGTCAGTTGATGAGGGATTTTGGTGCCATTCAGAGCCCGCAGAACGCATTCTACCTCGGACTTGGACTCCAGACCCTGGCCGTTCGTGTCAAGAGGCACAGCGAGAGCGCTCTGAAGATTGCCCGATGGCTTGAGAAGCAGCCGGAGGTCAAATGGGTCAATTTCCCCGAACTCGAAAGCAGCCCCGAGCATCCCAGGCAGCTCAAGTATCTGCCGGAAGGTACCTGCGGAGTGATGGCCTTTGCCCTCGATGGCGACAAGGCGTTCGTCAGCCGTTTTATGAACAGCCTCAAACTTGCGACGATAGAGACTCACGTAGCTGACTGCTACACCTGCATACTGCATCCCGCAATGCATACCCACAGGCAATTGACTGACGGGCAGCTCAGGGAGGCGGGTATCGATCCGGCCCAGTTGCGGTTCAGCGTAGGCCTTGAAGACCCTGACGACATCATCAATGACATCCGTCAGGCAATAAACGCTGCGGGTATATGATGGAGCGGCATCAGTTCAGTGCCGGCCCTTTCGGATTCGAGTCCGGCGGCAGGCTTGAGAATATCGATATCCTGTATTACACCTCACCCAGACCTTATTCGTCAGGAGAGAAGGTTATATGGATAAATCACGCCCTGACTGCCAATGCCGACCCTGAAGACTGGTGGCCCGAACTGGTCGGCGAAGGCAAACTCATCGATACGTCCCGCTACTTCGTAGTGTGTGTCGCATCCCTATGCTCGTCATATTCGCTCTGTGGACCGTCCAGCATCAATCCCGCCACAGGCAAGCCCTGGATGCTGGATTTCCCAAAAGTCACAATACGCGATATGGTGGCAGTCGAGGATTTGGTGCGCAAACACATAGGCATCAAGTCCATAGACCTGCTCATAGGTCCCTCCATCGGCGGTTTCCGGGCCATCGAATGGTGCATTACCGATCCTCTGGCAATAAGGCGCTCTGCCCTGATAGCCACCGAATCGCGCACCACTCCCTATATGACTGCATTCAACGAGTCCCAGAGGATGGCAATAGAGGCCGACCCGACTTTCTTCAAGGCCGAGAATCTGGAAGGTGGCGCTGAAGGCCTGAAGTGTGCCCGTTCCATCGCCCTGATATCCTACAGATCCTATTCCGGGTATAATTCGACCCAGGCCGAGGACGAAGATGCCGTCTTCGCGGGGAAGGCGTCGTCATATCAGAGGTATCAGGGAGAGAAACTTGTAAAACGGGGTTTCGATGCCTACAGCTACTGGTATCTCACATATGCATTGGATTCGATGAATCCGGGTCGCGGCAGGGGAGGCGTCGACGCTGCGCTCGGAAGAATAAAGGCCGAATGCACCGTAATCGCCGTCGCTTCCGACAGGATGTTCCCGACTTCATCGGTGCGTAAGATGGCAGAATCCATTCCGGGAGCCGTCTATCACGAGATTCAGTCCGAATTCGGACATGATGGCTTCCTCCTTGAGAGCGGCCAGTTGTGCGCAATACTAGAACCGATAATCAAAACATTGTGAAAATATGAAAAGAACAGTATTGACGGCAGTTTTTCTGACCTTATGCATCGCCGTTCCGGCGCAGACCAACATCCACTACGAATGGCTGGAGACATATGCCCGCAACAGCGAAACCACCGGCACCGCCTGTGCCAATCCCCGTCGCGTACCGGTTCCCGACATTCCCGGGTATCACGCGTACAAGGCGGATCTCCATATGCATACCATATTCTCTGATGCTCAGGTCACGCCCAAGATGCGGGTGATAGAGGCTCTTATGGAAGACCTGGACATACTTGCAATCACAGACCATCATCCCATGCCGCGGACGGGATACGACAAGGGCAACCGCAATGCCGGATTCAATGAAGCTGCCAAGTATGCGGCCGGTACAGATCTCAAACTCATAAAGGGCTTCGAGATTACCGGAAGCGAACCTGTAGGTCATATCAATGTGCTGTTTGTGAATGAATTGAATAACTATAACCTTCCTTATCCCTTTACGCCTTCTGATTGCGATTCGATACTGGCGGTGGCCAAGGCTGAAGATGCTTTCATTATGGCGAACCATCCCGGTTGGCCCGACCAGAACAGCACCCTTTCAGATTACATAGTCTCACGATTCGAAGACGGTACGCTTCAAGGGGTGGAAGTGTTCAATCACAAGGAGTTCTACCCGATGGCAATAGATCACGCCAACAGATACAACGTCGCAATGCTTGGCTGTACAGACTGTCATTATCCCACGTTCTATCTGTATGATCAGGAGAAGGACCATCGGGATATGACCATCATTTTCGCCAGGGACAAGTCAGACGAATCGCTCAAGGAGGCTCTCCGGGCAGGCAGGACAATAGCCTGGGCCAATAATATCCTGACAGGTCGTCCCGGACTTCTCCGTCAGTTCATCCACTCCTGCATCAAGGTTGTGAGTTGCAGCGAGAAGAATGGATTTGTGCATTTCAAACTGTTGAACGTGAGTGATATACCTTTTGTTCTTCAGAATTCCAATCCGCAGGAAACAATACGCATACCCGCACAAGGCTATGCGGAATGTACCAGAAGAGCCAGTTCTCTGAACGGATCGTTCTCGGTTACGAATACCTGGGTCACATCCACCACTCATCTTCAAGTCCCTCTCTCCTTCCTTCTTCAGGGAGACGCTGACGTCACTATGCCCATTGTGGATGAGACTGCCATCGAATTCTCTGACAGCGGCATGAAATTCCGCCTTCTTTGTGATGAGGGCACTACCCGTTATACTCTGGACGGTTCCGAGCCCGACGGGGAAGCTGCAGTATATAACGGAGAGGATATAGTTGTGACCGAATCGTCCCGTGTGCGCGCAGTTACCGTGCGTGACGGACAGAAGAGCGTCGAGCTGAACAGGCAGTTGAATTTCTCTATGGCTGTCAAGTGCAAGGCCAGGAAGCACGGAGTCCGTTACTCGTTCTATACGGGCGATATAATGTCCACCAAGGAGGTTGAGAGTGTGGGCAAATTGGTGGCTAAGGGTGTGTACCCTTCGCTGGCAATCACAGACGGCGAAGGAAAGGATCATTTCGGATTCGTGTTCACGGGGTATATTTATGCGCCGGCAACGGGTCAGTATGATTTCTGCCTTATGACAAACGACGGTTCAGATCTTTGTATAGGAGATGTGCTTGCCTGTGACAATGACCAGCACGAAGGCTATAAGACTTCGTTCGGCAATGTATTTCTCCAGAAAGGATATCACAGATTCCGCATAAGGTATTTCGAGGGTTATGGCGGAGAGTCTTTCGCCCTGCAGTGGCGTGTCCCCGGCAGTCCCGCACTTGAGGATGTGCCTTCGGAAGCTTTTTATCTCGAATAATTCCCGACCGTTCGTATTGGAGGTTGCTGAATGTCATCAAGTTAACCGCTTGCCCGCAAAGTGCGCTCAATTATGTCGAAAATGCTGTGAAAAGTGGGCGGAATTGGTTAAATTTGTGTGATTGTTAATGATACTGAATCTAATAATATTTATACAATGGCTAATGTTGTGATAATGCCCAAACAGGGCCAGTCAGTTGAAAGTTGTATTGTTACTGAGTTCAAGAAGAAACCCGGCGACAAAGTCTCGGCAGGCGATGTCCTGTTCAGTTATGAGACGGACAAGGCTTCCTTCGAGGAGGAAGCGAAGGTCGAAGGCACAGTCCTGGCCTTGTTCTTCAAGGATGGAGACGAAATACCTTGCCTTACCAATGTGATGGTGATAGGCGCACCCGGCGAGTCGTTCGCCGAATTCGACCCCAATGGCGGATCTTCGTCAGTACAGTCGGACAGGCCCTCGGGACAGGCTGTTGCCCCTGAAGGTCCGGAGAATAGGGGTAATGGCCCTTCAGAGGCCCAGCCTGCTCCCTCTGCGCCAGCAGGCAGGCCGGAGGCCGCGGCGGCAGGCGCCGCAAACTCCGGCGCCGTTTCGCCGCGTGCGCGCAAACTCGCAGAGGAGAAAGGTGTCAATCTCGCACAGGTCGCCGGAACGGGCCCTTACGGACGGGTGATCGAGCGTGATGTCAAGGCCGTGGCTGTCAATCTTACCGGTCTTGCAAAGGCCAAGATGGCAGAAGGCGGTATGGCCGCTCCTGCAACTGGCTCGGGTCTTGCCGGCACGGTCAAGGCAGGAGACCTCAAGGTATGGCAGTCCAATCACACCGACATTGCCGGTGAAGGCGCTGAGTTCGAGGTTGTGAAGATGAGCAATATGCGCAAACTCATCGCCAAGTCGATGTACAATTCACTCCAGAATTCCGCTCAGCTTACACATATGCTCGGTGCCGACGCCCGTAAGGTGCAGTCCCTCCGCAAGAAAGCCAAGAAGGCCTTCGAAGAAGGCAGGATTGATGCCAACATCACCATAAATGACTTTGTCTGCTATGCTGTCATCAAGGCACTCAAGAAGTTCCCCAATCTCAACAGCCACTGTCTGGGCGATTCTATGCGCATTTTCAAGGCTGTCAATCTCGGCTGCGCAGTGGATACGGATCGCGGACTTATGGTCCCTGCAATCCCGCACGCCGACGAACTCAATATCATCGGTTTGAGCAAGCAGCTCAAGAAGATTGCCGAAGACGCCAAGAAGGGTTGTGTCAACCCCGACCTCCTTTCTCCCGAAGCCGCGTCGTTCACGGTGTCCAATCTCGGCGGATTCGGAGTCGAGTGGTTCACTCCCATCATCAATGTCCCTCAGAGTGCCATCCTCGGCGTATGTAACATAGTTTCCCGCCCGAAGGACATTGGCGGCGGTGTGGTGGCTTTCGTGCCTTATATGGGACTCAGCCTTACCTATGACCATCGCGCAGTTGACGGCGGCGAGGCTACACGTTTCCTCAAGCAGATTGCCATCGAAATCGAGAACCTTGAAGTTGAATTTTAATCATTGACACTATAATGTACGATTTAGCAATTATCGGCGGCGGTCCCGGTGGTTATGTGGCCGCAGAGCGCGCAGGCGCAGCCGGACTCAAAGTAGTCCTTTTCGAGAAGAAATCACTCGGCGGAGTCTGCCTCAATGAGGGATGTATCCCTACCAAGACGCTCCTCTACAGCGCCAAAGTGTACAATTACGCCGTCAACGGCGACCACTATGGCGTATATGTCGAGAAGCCGGCATTCAAGTACAACGAATTCGTGGAGCGCAAGGACAAGGTGGTCCGCAAGCTCGTCGGCGGCATCAAGGCTGCAATGAAGGGCTACAAGGTGGAGGTCGTCAACGCTGATGCGGTGATTGCCGGACGCGGAGCCGACGGTATCACAGTCAAGGCTGCAGATACGGACTATATTGCGAAGAACCTTCTCATATGTACCGGTTCCGAGGCTGCAGTTCCTCCGTTCCCCGGTCTCAAGGAAGCTGGTGATGTCATCGTGACCAACCGTGAGATCCTCGCGCTCAAGGAGCAGCCCAAGGAGGTTGTCATAATCGGTGGCGGCGTCATCGGCATGGAGTTCGCCGCATTCTTCAACACACTCGGCACCAAGGTTACCGTTGTGGAGATGCTTCCCAAGATACTCGGTCCACTCGATGACGAGATAAGCTCGATGCTTCAGAAGATATACGAGAAGCGCGGCATCAATTTCTGCCTGCGTTGCAAGGTCACGGGTATCGAAGGCAACACTGTTGTGTATGAGGATCCCGAAGGCAAGGTCTGCCGTGTGTCCGGAGACAAGATTCTCGTGAGTGTCGGCCGCCGTGCCAATTTCAACGGAATCGGTCTTGAGAACATCGGTGTGGAGCTCGCACTCAATCCCGCAGGACGCCCCTGCGGCATCAAGGTGGACGAGCATATGCGTACCAACGTACCCAACGTCTATGCGGCAGGTGACGTTACGGGTTTCTCGATGCTCGCCCATACGGCAAGCCGCGAGGGTGAGGTGGCTGTCAACAATATTCTCGGCAGCAAGGACGTGATGCGTTACAACGCCATTCCCGGAGTCGTTTACACAAATCCCGAAGTCGCCGGTGTGGGCGTGACCGAGGAGGAAGCCAAGAAAAAAGGCCTTGATTATAAGGTCGTCAAGCTCCCTATGGCCTATTCGGGACGCTTTGTCGCTGAGAATGAAGGCGGTGAAGGTATCTGCAAACTCATCGTCGGTGCGAAGTATCACGAGATACTCGGTGTCCATATGCTCGGCAATCCCTGCTCTGAAATACTCCAGAGCATGTGTATCGCCATCGAGCAGGAGATGACTGTGGAGCAGATAAAGGAAGTCGTGTTCCCTCATCCCACAGTGTCCGAAATAATCAAAGAAACTGCATTTTCACTGAAATAATATACACTTTATACTATGCCGAAATCAATTTACATCGACCCCAACAAGGTCCTTCGCGAGGAAGCAGGCTCTGCCATAACTTTCCCCCAGATTCCTGTGATGACTTATAAGAAGACCGTCAAGCAGGAGCTCAAAGAAAAGAATTTCACAAAGGAGGATCTCCTCCACATCTACCGTGACATGTTCACAATCCGCGAGTTCGAGACTATGCTCAACCTCGTCAAGACCACAGGCGGATATAACGGAGTAGAGTACAACAACCCCGGCCCCGCTCACCTTTCTGCAGGCCAGGAAGCAGCTGCCGTAGGTATGGCTTATGCTCTTGACACGGATGACTTCATCTTCGGATCCCACCGTTCACACGGAGAAATCCTCGCCAAGGGACTCCGCTCCATCGAGATTCTCCCTGAGAAGGAACTTGAGAAGGTTATGAACGAATTCTGGGATGGCGCTACCGTCAACGTAGCCAAGAAGGGCTTCAAGGGCAGCACCAAGGAACTCGGTATCCGTTTCCTCCTATACGGCGCAATGGCCGAAATCTTTGCCCGCACGACCGGTTTCAACAAGGGTCTCGGCGGATCGATGCATACATTCTTCACCCCCTTTGGCATTTATCCCAACAATGCCATCGTGGGTGGTTCCGGGTCGATTGCAGTAGGTGCAGCCCTTTACAAGAAGGTAAACCGCAAGAAGGGTATCGTCGTCGCCAACCTCGGTGACGGTGCCATGGCACGCGGACCTGTCCTCGAAGGTATGACCTTTGCTTCGATGGATCAGTTCAACACGTTATGGGAAGGTGATATGAAGGGCGGTCTCCCCGTTCTCTTCAACGTTATGGACAACCAGTATGCAATGGGCGGCCAGACCAGGGGCGAGACTATGGGTTACACATTCCCCGCACGTCTCGGTGCCGGTTTCAAACCCGATGCAATGAATGCCGAGCGCGTAGACGGTTACAACCCTCTCGCTGTCATCGACGCATTCCGCCGCAAGAAGGCCCTTCTCGAGCAGAAACTCGGACCGGCTCTCCTCGACGTGGTTACATACCGTTACAGCGGACACTCTCCCAGTGACCAGTCCTCATATCGTACAAAGGAGGAGCAGGAAGCCTGGTTGGCTGAAGACTGCATCGTGGCTTTCGGCAAGAAACTTATCGAGGCGGGCGTGGCAAAGCAGGCCGATCTCGATGCCATCCAGGAGGAGATGAAGGCAACTATCTTCGAGTGTTACAAACTTGCCATCGATCCCGAGGTCTCACCCCGTATGGATCTCGTCAAGGACAACGAGCTTCTCGGAGATATGATGTTCTCCAACAAGAGCGTCGATTCTCTGAGCGAGGCCAAGCCCGACGTGCTTATGCCTCTTGAGGAGAACCCCAGAGTCAAGCAGATTGCCGGCAAGGAGCGCTTCTATGTAGACAAGGACGGCAAGCCCGTCAGCAAGATGAAGACCTTCAATATCCGTGACGGTATATTCGAGGCTGTCGTAGACCGCTTCTACAAGGATGCTTCCCTCATTGCCTATGGAGAGGAGAACCGTGAGTGGGGCGGCGCATTCGCCGTATACCGCGGACTTACAGAGGCTCTCCCTTATCACCGCCTCTTCAATTCTCCCATTGCAGAGGCCGCCATCATCGGCACTGCAATCGGATATGCAATGTGCGGTGGCCGTGTCATTCCAGAAATCATGTACTGCGACTTCCTCGGATGCTGCGGTGACGAGATATTCAACCAGCTGCCCAAGTGGCAGGCAATGTCCGGCAATATTCTCAAGATGCCTGTTGTCGTACGCGTGTCCGTAGGTTCAAAGTATGGTGCACAGCACTCTCAGGACTGGACATCCCTCTGTACCCACATTCCCGGCCTCAAGGTGGCTTTCCCTGTGACTCCTTACGATGCCAAGGGTCTTATGAACTCCGCACTCCAGGGTACCGACCCTGTGATCTTCTTCGAGAGCCAGAGAATCTACGACCTGGGCGAGCAGTTCCACGAGGGCGGCGTACCCGAGGAGTACTATGAGATTCCTTTTGGCGAGCCCGATGTCAAGAGGGCCGGCAAGGACGTGACTTTCCTCACAATCGGTGCAACCCTTTACCGCGCACTCAAGGCCGCTGACATACTCAAGGAGAAATATGGAATGGAGGCCGAGGTAATCGACGCCCGTTCGATGGTGCCGTTCAACTATGAGAAGGTCATCGAGTCAGTCAAGAAGACAGGCCGCATCATTATCGCAGGAGACGCAAGCTCACGCGGTTCGTTCCTCAATGACCTTGCAGCCAACATCACAGATCTCTGCTTCGATTATCTCGATGCTGCTCCCGTGGTGCTCGGTTCACGCAACTGGATCACTCCCTGCCACGAGCTCGAAGAGGCATTCTTCCCTCAGCCCGAGTGGTTTATCGATGCTATCAACGAGAAGATGGTTCCTCTGAAGGGCCACACTCCCGTCACCAATATGACAGGTGCCCAGTTCGTTGCAAGATCAAAGAAAGGTATATAGTCAAACTGTCCGTATATGAAGATCAAAGACGTAAACGCCCATCTTCACACGCCATATTCCTTCAGTGCCTTCAACGATGTGCCTCAGGCACTCGACATGGCCGAAAGTGAGGGAGTGAAGGTTGTGGGCATCAACGACTTCTATTCTTTGGACGGATATGGACAATGGAGTGAAGAGTGCGGCAAACGCCGCCTCTTCCCTTTGTTTAACATCGAGTTCATATCCTTGAACGTCGAGGATCAGGCAGCAGGTGTCAGGGTCAACGATCCCAACAATCCCGGTCGCACCTACCTGAGCGGCAAGGGCCTCTCCTATCCTGTCAAACTGAGTGGAAAGCCGGCGGAGCAGCTCTCTGCAGTCAAGGCTGAATCGAATGCACAGGTGGAGAGCATGTGCGCCAGACTTAACGAACACCTTGGCAGGGTTGGAGCCGGTTTCAATATAGACTTTGCAGAAGTCAGGGACCGTCTGACACGCGGCTCCATCCGCGAACGTCATCTCGCAAAGGCTCTCAGGATGGCAGTCGACGGCAATATCCCCGCCTGCGACAGACAGGCCTTCTACGAGAAGGTGTTCGGCGGCAAGCAGCTCAAGTCCTCGTTGGACAATGTCGCTGCGGTAGAGAATGAGATCAGGGGCAACCTTCTCAAGTCTGGCGGTGCGGCATTCGTGCCCGAAGACCCCAAGGCTTTCCTCCCGATGAAGACGGTCCAGGACATTATCGAGGCTGCAGGAGGTATTCCGACATATCCTTTCCTCGCCGACGACGCCAAGGGCAACTTCACTGATTTCGAGGCCGACCTTCAGAAATGCGCCGACATCCTCAAGAAACGCGGTTTCCGCTCGGCAGAATTCATCACTACCCGCAATACCACAGCCGTTCTGGAGCAGTATGCTTCGTACCTTGTGGACGAAGGCTTCATTGTGACCTTCGGCTCGGAGCACAACACCCCGGCACTCGAGCCGATCAAGCTGCGCACACGCGATGCTTCTGACCTTTCCGACAAACTCAAGGAAATCAATTACCGCGGTGCCTGTATGGTGGCCGCGCATCAGGCCGGACTCGACAGCGTCGACGCCGGAGACGAACTAATAACCAAAGCAACATTATGACAAATCTCGAATCATTGATAGAAATCTCCCGCAAGTACGGGTCAGATCCCCGCTATGTGATTGCCGGTGGCGGCAACACGTCCTGCAAGGATTCCGAGCATCTCTGGGTCAAGGCCAGCGGTTACTCCCTCGCAACAATCACTGAGGAAGGATTCGCGGTACTTGACAGGTCTTTGCTCAACCCGATGGGGGAGAAATCCTACAGCAAGGATGTAGCTGAGCGTGAGGAGCAGGTCAAGAACGATCTCTCCGCCGCCTGCATCACCAAGGACCGCCGTCCTTCGGTCGAGACATCACTGCACAACTGCATCAACTACACTTTTGTCGTGCATACACATCCCACGACGGTCAATGCTCTTATGTGTGCGGCTGATGCGGCTGATGTATGCGCCAAACTCTTCCCCGATGCTGTCTTCGTGCCCTACACCGATCCCGGATATACGCTTTTCAAGAAAGTCTATGACAGAATTCAGGAATACAAGACCCGGAATAGCAGAGATCCTCAGGTGATATTCCTCCAGAATCACGGCATATTTGTCGGAGCCGACACTACAGCCGAGATCGAGAAGATTTATGCCGGTATATTCGACAGGATCGAATCGCGTCTTAAGAAGAAACTTCCTCAGGGAGATACTCCGGTGTGCGACTGCGTATGCAAGACAATCCCCGCCATACGTACAATCCTCAGCAGGGGAGGACGCGGTCTCAAAACCCTCAAGGTCACCAGTAACGCTCTCGTGGATGAGTTCATTTCTTCAAAAGACGCATTCAAAGCAGTATCAGTGCCTTTCTCTCCTGACGAAATCGTATATTGCAAATCCGAGTATATCTACATCGAGTCCAAGAACTGTGATGACATTGTCAAGCAGGCCGAGAAGAAAATCGAGGCTTATGTCGACAAGCGCGGCCATACGCCCAAGGTCCTCCTCATCAAGGGAATAGGACTCGTTGCCGTGGGAGACAACGCAAGGAATGCCCAGATCATTACAGACGTGTTTACTGATGCAATGAAGATTGCCTTCCTCTCGACGGCATTCGGCGGACAGCATCCGATGACCGCACGCCAGATTGCCTTCATCGACAACTGGGAAGTGGAGAATTACAGACGCAAGGTCAGTGCCGGTGCTGCTACCGGTCGTGTGGAAGGCAAGACGATAATTGTCACAGGAGCTGCTCAGGGATTCGGAGAGGGAATTGCCCGCAACCTTCTCAGAGAAGGTGCCAATATCGTGGTCGCCGACCTCAATGAAGTGACCGGAGAAGCAACTGCGGCCGCATTCAATGCCATTGCAAAGAACAGCAAGGCTATATTTGTCAAGACCAACGTCAGCGAAATGGACAGTATCGAGAATCTCGTACGCGAGACGGTTCTCAACTTCGGAGCTCTTGATGCTTTCGTCAGCAATGCTGGCGTTGCAAGGGCAGGAGATCTGGAGACTCTCGCTCCCGAGACATTCGATTTCGTGACCAAGATCAACTACTATGCATTCTTCTATTGCAGCAAAGTCGCGAGCCGCGTGATGAAGGTCCAGACAGCCAACGACCCCGAATATTTCGCCGACATCATCCAGGTCAACTCCAAGA
>JAKSKI010000030.1 GCA_024401865.1 Bacteroidales bacterium | reverse complement strand
ACTCTGGCATCAAGGACCGCAAACGAAAAAAGCGTCACAAGGACGCTCAAAAATATGTGTTTCGTCATATTTTATTATTCACCGGGGGCGATGGCACCCATAGGGCAGGCATCAGCGCATGCTCCGCAGCTGATACAGACCTCAGGATCGATAGAATAAACATCACCTTCTTTGATTGCGCCTGAAGGGCATTCACCCTGACAGGTACCGCAAGCGACGCAAGTGTCGGGATTGATAACGTATGCCATAATTGTAGATATTTGTTGTTTTGTATTCCGCAAAAGTAGTCATTTATTTGTAACTTTGCCAATGATGAAGATAATTTTATTGGTCATTGCGCTCCTTGCCGGCACGGGAACCGGCCCGCAGGCGGTTTTGGACGGGGTGGTGCACGATTTCGGCAAAGTCCGCGTCTGTGACGGCCCTTTAAGTTGCAAGTTCACGGTATCCAACACGGGTGACGAACCGCTGTACATACAGTCGGTAGTGAGTTCGTGCGGCTGCACGGAGGTCAAATGGACCAGAACCGGCATAGAACCGGGAGACAGCGGCGTGATAGAGGCCGTATATTCGAACGACGAGGGACCTTATCCCTTCGACAAGACCCTGATTGTATATACCAATGCAGGGCCCAAGCCCATCGTGCTGCACATACGCGGCATTGTCAGGAAAAAATAGTATCTTTGCAAGATATGGCATCCGAACAGAACAACTATACAGGCGACAACATAATCACCCTCGAAGGCGTCCAGCACATAAGGATGCGTCCGGGTATGTATATCGGGCGTCTCGGAGACGGGCGCAATCCGTCAGACGGCATCTATGTCCTGCTCAAGGAAATTGTGGACAACTCCATCGACGAGTTCACAATGGGATACGGCAAGCAGGTTCAGATCAGCGTCGAGGACAACCGTGTAAGAGTCAGGGACTTCGGTCGCGGCATCCCACTGGAGTCCGTAGTCAAGGCGGTGAGCGTGCTCAACACCGGCGGCAAGTTCGACGACAAGGCTTTCAAGAAGTCGGTCGGTCTGAACGGAGTCGGCACCAAGGCCGTAAACGCGCTTTCCAAAGAGTTCTACGTGTGCTCGCACCGCGACGGAGAATGCTCCTGGGCGCGGTTCGAATGCGGGAAGCTCGTAGGCAGCGGCAAGGAGGCCACCAAAGAGAAGAACGGGACCCTCGTCGAATTCCTGCCGGACTCCGCCCTCTTCAAGGATTTCAACTACAATCTCGATTTCGTCGAGACAATGGTCAAGAACTACTCCTACCTCAAGAAAGGGCTCACCCTGATTCTCAACGGAGTATCGTACAAGTCGGATAACGGACTGCTCGATCTGGTCAACGAAAATCTGAGCGAGGAGCCCATTTACGCGCCCATTCACCTCGAAGGCGAAGACATCGAGATAGTGCTTACGCACGGCAATGCTTACGGTGAGAACATCTCCTCGTTCGTCAACGGACAGAACACCCGCGACGGAGGCACCCATCTTGCAGCATACAGGGAGGCCATAGCCAAGACGCTCAAGGATTTCTTCAAGAAGAACTATACCCCCGAAGACTGCCGCCAGGGCGTTGTCGGAGCCATCAGCATACAGATTCAGGAGCCCACCTTCGAGGCTCAGACCAAGATGAAACTGGGCTCGACCTATGTATGGGAGAAGCAGGACGAACACGGTCAGACCATCAGGGCATTCATCAACGACTTCGTGGGCAAGGCGCTGGATGACTACCTTCACATCCACAAGGACATCGTGCCTCTCATAGAGGACAAGATCAAGTCCAACCAGCAGGAGAGGGAGGAGATATCCGGCATACAGAAGAAGACACGCGAGCGCAACAAGAAAGCCAACGTCTACAACAAGAAACTCCGCGACTGCCGCTACCATTTCAATGACCGGAGGACCGACAAGACCCAGGAATTCATAGAGAAGTCGTCCATATTCATCACGGAGGGAGACTCCGCAAGCGGTACCATCACCAAAGCGCGCGATGCCAATTTCCAGGCGGTGTTCAGTCTGCGCGGCAAACCGATGAACAGCTACAAGGAGAGTCACAAGAAAGTGGCAGAGAACGAAGAGCTCAATCTCCTCATAAGCGCTCTGGGAGTGGAGGAGGATCTCGAGAACCTGCGCTACAACAACATCATCGTGGCCACTGATGCCGATGACGATGGTATGCACATCCGGATGCTGGTGCTCACTTTCCTGATGAAATACTACCCCGACCTCATCAGGCGCGGGCACGTATTCATACTGCAGACCCCCCTGTTCAGGGTCAAGAACAAGAAGGAGAACCGCTATTGCTATGATAGGGCCGAGAAGGAAAAGGCAGTGGCCTCTCTCAAGAACGATGTGGAGATCACCCGATTCAAAGGTCTCGGCGAGATTTCGTGGGAGGAGTTCAAGCATTTCATCGGAGACGAGATGAGGCTCGACATCGTCAAACTGGCTGACGAGGAGAGCATAGGCGAAATCCTCGAATTCTATATGGGTGACAACACCATAGACAGACAGAATTTCATACGCGCCAACCTCCGCAGCGAGGAGGAGCTGGAGGATGTGGACATATAATTTTGAATTGTCGGAATATTTGCATACATTTGCAACCCCTTTGAAAGGGGCATAACAATTTTTAACCATACAACAAAATGATCAAACAGTACGAAACCGTTTTCATTGCAACTCCCGTTTTGTCTGATTCACAGATGAAGGAAGCGGTTGCCAAGTACACCGATCTCATCAAGTCCAATGGAGGAGAGATTGTGTACGAAGAGGATTGGGGGCTCAAGCAGCTCGCGTACCCTATCCAGCACAAGACATCAGGATTCTATTACCTGATCGAATTCAAGGCCGATCCCCAGTTCGTAGGAACTCTGGAGACCCAGTATCATCGTGACGAACGCATTCTCCGCTTCCTTACGGTAGCCCTCGACAAGAATGCAGTCGCATATGCGGAGCATCGCCGCCAGACACGCGCAGCCAAGGCTGCAGCCGCCAAGGCAGAAGCTACCAGGACAGAGATTGTTGAACCCGCAGCATCAGTGGAGGAATAAATTATGGCAAACGTAGAGAACAACGAGATCCGTTATCTGAACCCTCCTACCGTAGAGGTTCGCAAGAAGAAATACTGCCGCTTCAAGAAAGCCGGCATCAAGTATATCGACTACAAGGACGCCGAATTCCTCAAGAAGTTCCTCAACGAGCAGGGCAAGATTCTCCCCCGCCGCATCACAGGTACTTCCCTGAAGTTCCAGCGCAAGGTCGCCCAGGCAGTGAAGCGCGCACGCTCACTTGCCCTTCTTCCTTATGTTACTGACCTTCTTAAATAATAGAGAGCCATGAAAATCATCCTCAAGAAAGAAGTTGCCAATCTCGGCGAGGCCGGAGATGTGGTGGAAGTAAAGACAGGTTACGCTCTCAATTACCTCGTTCCCCAGGGTTATGCCGCCATAGGTACGGCATCGGCTCTCAAGCAGCACGAGGAGACTCTCCGTCAGAGGGCGCACAAAGAGGCCAAGCTCGTCGCAGACGCCGAGGCTGTCGCTGCCAAGATCAATGCGACAGAGGTGAGCATCGCTGCCAAGGTCGGTGACAACGGCAAGCTCTACGGCGCCGTCACAGCCGCTCAGGTTGCCGAGGCTCTCAACGCAAAGGGCATCGAGGTCGACAAGAAGAACGTCACCGTTCCCGAAATCAAGGAGACCGGCGAGTTCGAAGGCAAGGTCAAGTGCTACAAGGGCGTTTTTGCAAACGTCAAGATAGTTGTTGCCGCCGAATAAGGCAGGCATACAGGATATTATGAAACCGGCGTTGACGACGCCGGTTTTTTTGTGTACTGTTGTCGGGCGGAGGTATGGATTTATGCGAAATTTTGATATATTTGTAAGTTGCAAATTCATATCAGAATGAAAAGGTTATTGCTTATTGCAGCGCTCGCAGCGCTGTGTTTGTCCGCCTCTGCTCAGGACTCTTATTCAGGGTATGTCACCTATGCGCTCCCCCGCACGGATCTCGTGTTTGAAGTGACGGCACGGCAGGAAGTGTTCCACGCGGGCCCCTTCGCCCGTTATGCCCGGAAATATCTCGGAGTGGACGCGAGGGAGAAGGACGAAACCACGTTCGAGATAACAGGCATCAAGCTCACCAGCGCGGTGGAGGCTGACCAGAATGCCCGATACACCATTGCCCTGCCTTCGACGGCGCTGCAGACATATATGCAGATCACCTCACAGGGTCTGGTCAGCGGCGAAGGCGAATCCTACTCCGAGAGCGCCAGCTGGAGGTTCCCCCTGTCCGCCAACGGATCATTTGCAGGCAAGGGCATCCCTTCCAATCTCGCATCCGAATCCAACACCCTTCACAGCACCAGCGGTTCGTTCAGCCAGAACGTCACCGTGGAGAAGTCTCCCGAACGCAAAGCCAAGGAAGTGGCGGATATGATATTCAGCATCCGCGAGAACAGATATAAGATTCTTGTAGGTGACACTGATGCCACCTACAGCGGCGAAGCGATGAAGGCCACCATGGAAGAGCTCAACAAGCTTGAAGCCGACTACACGACACTTTTCCTCGGCTATTCCGAGTACAATGACCAGTCCGCCGTCTTCGAAGTGATCCCCGAGAAGGACAACGCCAAGCAGATTTACGTCGCGTTCAGGGTATCCGATACGGACGGTCTCGTATCCTCGGACAATATGTCGGGCAAGCCCTATTATCTTCAGCTGGTCCCCGAGCCCATGGCCGCAGTTCCCTTCGCAAAAGGCGCTCCAAAGCCCAAATACGAGATAAGGTACAGGGTACCGGCAATATGCAAGGCCACCCTGACCGACGGAGTCAACGGACTCCTGCAGATACGCGTCCCTGTCTACCAGCTGGGTTATTCAGCACTTTATCCAATTTACAAATAGCACAAGCCAAATGAAAAGACTGTCCGCAATAATCATTGCAGCCACCCTCGCCGCCTGCGCATTTGCATCCGCACAGGATTTCTCCATCGTGGGAAGACTCGACTACCCCTTCGACTACAACATCTATACATTCTTCGAGGGTGAAATCGGCGAACACGTTTCATATTCTTTCTCGAACCACTGGCTGACCAAAGACCCCAAACGCCTGTACGAGAACACCTGGCGATCCTATGATATCAACTGGTGCGACTGGGCCAACTTCACGTTCACGTTCGGCAACCTGGCAATTACAGCCGGCAAGGACATACTGCTTACCGGCAGCAACGAGGAGGTTCCGAATGACGTGGACAACTACGCCATGCTGTGCAGCGAGTTCTGGAACTGCTACCAGGTATACCAGTGGGGAGGCAAAATCGCCTATACCTTCCCCGCCATCAACACGACCTTCGAAGCACAGTTGAGCTCTTCCCCTCTGGACGAGAAGCCCTTCTCCTATGGCGGCACCCTGTCTTTCGGAATCAGCGGAGAGTACGGCATATACTCCCCCTACCTCACAGCCAACTTCATCAAATATGACACTTCGGTGTTTGATGCCGAGAGCGTGGCAGTCAGCGACAAATACTGCATCTTCACTCTCGGCAACCTCTTCACCGTCAACGATGACCTCAGTATCTTCCTCGACTACACTTTCTGCCACAACAAGCCGGTGAGCAACACTCACCACTTCGTCCTGGGCTCGGACTGGAGAATCCTGGACCATCTTGCGCTCAAGGTCAAGGGCGGATATGAATTCGGTGACAATCTGGTGGAGAACCTTCTCGGCCTTCCCGACAAGAGCTGGTTCGCCGGCGCCATGCTGCAGATATACCCTCTCAAGACAGATGACCTCCGCGTTCACGTGGGTGGCTGCTACAGGACCGATTACGATGAATATATCAATGTCGGCATCACCTATAATTTCAATATTACCGACTTGTTCAGAAAATAGCATATGACAATAAAAGACCTCAAACCCTCATCAGTCTGGAACAACTTCTACAACATCACCCGTTGTCCCAGGCCCTCGAAACACGAAGAGATAATCAGAGAATACCTGCTGCAGTGGGGCAAAGACCACAATCTTGAGACCTTCGCCGACAAGACAGGCAATGTCATCATACGCGTCCCGGCCACTCCCGGATGCGAGGACCGCAAGGGCGTAATACTCCAGGGACATATGGATATGGTTCCCCAGAAGAACGCCGATATCAAGCACGACTTCCTGAAAGACCCTATCGAGACCCGTATCGTGGGCGACTGGGTAAAGGCCTGCGGCACGACTCTCGGTGCTGACAATGGAATGGGACTTGCTCTGGCAATGTCCATAGCGGAGGACCCCGAGGTCAAGCACGGTCCCATCGAGATTCTGATAACTTACGATGAGGAGACGGGAATGACCGGAGCCGCCGCTCTTGAACCCGGCATACTCAAAGGAGAAATCCTCATCAACCTCGATTCCGAGACCGAAGGAGAACTCTATGTCGGCTGCGCCGGCGGTTTGGATGCCACGGCCAAGGCCAGGTATGAACGGAAGGAAGAGCCACAGGGCTACGAATGCTGGTCGCTCAACGTTCTCGGATGCCAGGGCGGACATTCCGGTATGGACATCATCCTGTGCCGCGCCAATGCCAACAAGGTGGCGGCCAGGCTTCTATACGCGCTTCTGAAGGAAACCGACGCCAAACTTCTGGATATGGAAGGAGGCACGCTCCGCAACGCCATCCCTCGCGAATGCTTCTGCACGGTGTATGTCAGGGATACGGCAAAGGCCGAGGCTGTAGTCAGCCGCGTCGCTTCCGCCATACGCGCTGAATATGCCCAGACGGATCCGGACCTCAACATAGTGTTTGAGCCGTACAAGTGCCAGGAAGGAACGGCCTGCGATCCCGACGAATGCCTGTATGTGGAGGAAAGCGCCGCACTCAGATTCATCGAGGCCATCATCGCCTGTCCCGACGGAGTGGAGAGAATGAGCGCCAGCGTACCCGGTCTCGTGGAGACATCCAACAACCTGGCAATGGTCAAAATATACAAAGGCGAGTTCTCGGTCCACACTCTTATGAGAAGTTCCGTGGATACAGCCAAGGACGCCCTCGCCGAGAAGTTCACCTCTGTGTTCGAACTTGCCGGAATCGGGACCTCATTTGCAGGGGGCTACAGCGGATGGGCACCCAATCCCGATTCGGAGATACTCGGCATTATGAAAAAAGTCTATCTGGATATGTTCGGCAAGGAAGCGCAGGTGATGGCGATACACGCCGGCCTCGAATGCGGCATACTTGGAGGCACATACCCCGCCTGGGACATGGTGTCTATGGGCCCCACTCTTCTGAGCCCGCACTCCCCTGACGAAAGGTGCTACATACCTTCAGTCCAGAAAGTTTACGATTTCCTCAAGGAAGTACTTGCATCCATCAAATAACAACTAACAAGAGATACAAAATGTTCAAAGGTCAACCAAAAGGTCTGTATGCTCTGGCACTTGCCAATACCGGCGAGCGCTTCGGCTACTACACTATGCTCGCCATATTCCTGCTGTATCTGCAGGCCAAATTCGGATTCTCGGCTTCGGCGGCCGGCCAATTCTATGCCATCTTCCTGGCAGCGGTCTACTTCATGCCCGTTATCGGCGGATGGCTGGCGGACAAGATCGGATTCGGCAAATGTGTCGTCACGGGAGTATGCGTAATGTTCCTGGGATACGTCTGCCTGGCTGTCCCGACCGATGCCTTTGCAGGAAGGGGATTCGCTCTGGCGCTGATGATAGCGGCCCTGCTGCTAATAGCTGTCGGCACCGGCCTGTTCAAGGGCAACCTTCAGGTTATGACGGGCAATCTGTATGATGACCCCAAGTTCAGCTCCAAGAGAGATTCGGGATTCAGCCTGTTCTATATGGCCATCAACCTCGGTTCGATGTTCGCGCCCACGGCTGCTACGGCTCTGACCAACAGCCACCTTGCCAAGGCCGGGCTTATCTACAAGGCGGACATTCCGGCCCTCGCGCACCAGTGTCTTGGCGGGACCCTCGCAGATTCGTCATCACTCCAGAATCTTCAGGCCCTGATGCCGGGTGCAGAGGCGCAGGCCATGAATCTTACCGACTTCAGCCAGTTCTATATCACCCAATTGTCCACGGCATACAATCTCGGTTTCGCAGTAGCCTGCGTTTCCCTGATATTCTCCATTGCCATTTATTTCAGCACCAGACCCCTGTTCAAGCATACCGACGTCAATGCCAAGCAGCAGGCGGCCGCGGGCGGGGACAATGTAGTAGAGCTCACCCCCAAGCAGACCAGAGAGCGCATAGTAGCCCTGTGCTTCGTGTTCGCGGTTGTCATCTTCTTCTGGATGGCATTCCACCAGAACGGTTCATCGCTCACCTACTTCGCCCGCGACTATACCCGGACAAGCGTATCCGGCATTACCAGGATAGGGTTCAACATCTGGCCCCTGTTCCTCATTGCCATATCGGTATATACCCTTTTCGGAGCATTCCAGTCAGAGACCATCAAGGCTAAGAACATCTGTGCCGCCGTCACCGTAATCCTCTGGGGCGGAGCATACTATCTGTACAAAGGTATGTCTGAGAGCATCAGCATCCTGCCTCAGCAGTTCCAACAGTTCAACCCGTTCTTCGTGGTTGCACTCACCCCCATATCGATGGCAATCTTCGGTGCTCTTGCAAACAAAGGCAAGGAGCCTTCCGCTCCCAAGAAAATCGGCCTAGGAATGTTTGTGGCCGGCATCGGCTACCTGATCATGCTGATGGCTTCCAAGGGCCAGCCTTCACCTTCCGAACTGATTTCGGTGGGTGGAGTATCTCCAGACCCCGTTGTGCCGGAGTTCCTTATCGGCACCTACCTCGTGCTCACGTTCGCCGAACTCCTGCTGAGTCCTATGGGCATTTCTTTTGTCAGCAAGGTAGCGCCTCCCAAATACAAGGGACTTATGATGGGATGCTGGTTCGCAGCGACAGCCATCGGCAACTACCTCAGCAGCATTCCTTCAATGCTCTGGAACAACGTGCCTCTCTGGGCCAACTGGACCATACTTATGGCTCTCTGCGCGATAGCAGGTGCGGTAATGTTCTCAATGCTTAAGAAACTTGAGGCAGCGACAGCGGAATAATGGATGACATTCTGAGGTCACAGCTTGTCGAATGGGCGCAGACCTACAATGACACGGCCTACTTTGCGGAAGATCCCATAGCCTTCCCCAGGGAGTTCGTGTCCCGAGGCGCCTCCCTTAAGGATATCGAGATTGCGGCTGTATTCTCGGCCCACTTTGCCTGGGGCAGGAGAGCAATGATAGTGCGGGACCTTCAGAGACTGTTCGACGAAATGGAATGGCGACCTTCGGAATACGTCGAAGCCGGAGAATGGCGCAATGACGACACGAGCATTCACCGGACTGTCAAATGGTCGGAAGTGGCCGCAATCTGCCGCAGGCTCAAGGAATGGTATGTATGGCACGATACGCTCGAGATACTGTCCCAAGCCGAGATGCGCGTCACCATATTCGGTCAGAAGGAGGACAGGAACGCTCCCGACAAGAAAATCAATATGATGAGGCGCTGGATGGTCAGGGATGACGGCAAGGTGGACCTTGGTCTGTGGAAGCATACCGACAAGGCCTCTCTCGTCATTCCCCTTGACGTTCACGTCTATGACCAGGCGCGGGCTCTGGGACTCACAAGACGCAGTCAGAAGAATCTCGGGACTGCCTTGGAGATTACTGATGCATTCAGGGAGATATTTCCGGATGACCCTGTCAAAGGAGATTTCGCCCTGTTCGGATACGGAATCACTCACTGATTATGCCCAAGTTGTATATATTGTCAGGATGCAATGGTTCCGGGAAGACGACGGCATCATATACTTTGTTGCCGGAGCTCTTCGAATGCAGCGAGTTCGTGAATTCGGACGAATTCGCCAAGAGTCTTTCTCCATTCGATCCGTCCGCGGCATCCGTGTCGGCGAGCAGATATATGCTTCTCAAAATCCGATACCTGCTCAACCGCAGGAAAGATTTCAGCATTGAGACCACTCTGGCAACACGCTCGTTGCTCTGTATCATAGAAGAGGCCAAGTCTCTTGGATATTCGGTCACCGTGATATATTTCTGGCTGAAATCTCCCGAAATAGCCATCGACAGAGTGGCGGCAAGAGTCAAGGCCGGAGGTCACAACATACCCGAAGAGGTGGTGCGCAGGCGCTACAGGATGGGGTTGAAATATTTTTTCGACACCTATTCCCCCGTATGCGACAAATGGGTGCTTGCAGACAATACCGAGTCCCCGTTCACAGTTGTGGCCGAGGGGGCCGGAGACTGGGTTTCGATCAAAGATCAGGACAAATACGAACACATTTTGTCAATCGCTCATTCATAATGGACAGATTCGGAATAAACGGGACACAATTGAGAGCACTGGTTGCCGAAGGTCTTGGCAGAGGTGGCTCCTGGTGTGACCTCTATTTTGAAGATACGGTATATTGCGACCTTCTTCTCAGAGATTCGGAGGTAAGTTCCGGAGGCTATCATCAGGATTACGGCTGCGGTATCCGCGTATTGGCGGGCGAGAAGACGGGATACGCATATTCGGAGAGCACCGATTTCACTTCCCTCATCCAGGCCGCGAGAGCCGCATCGGCCATCGCTTCAGGCGAAGTATCTGTTTCAGGTCCGGCGGCAATAAGGCAACTGAGCAGTCCCAACGACTGCTATCCCCAGATATCCGACTGGCGGCAGACGGAGGCATCCTCTTTTGTACCTATGCTCAAACGTATAGAGGAAGACATAAGACGTGCGGACACCCGAGTGCACAAGGTGATGGCAATGCTTTCGTGGTCTGTCAGCGAAGTGATGATGTTCAATTCCCTTGGAGAGCTCACGCGGGACAGCAGGCCCCTGGGCAGCGTATCGGTAAGTACCGTATTCAAATCCGGCGGAAGAATAGAGAACAAGCGAGTGTCCCGCAGTTTCCGCTGCGGCGCCGAGATGGCTGCAGATTCACTTGTCGACCAGCTTGTGAGTTCCACACTCAAGGGAGTGGATGAGATGTTCGAAGCGAAGAGACCCAAAGGAGGCAGCATGAGCGTGGTAATGGGCGCCGGAGCATCCGGCATTCTGCTTCACGAAGCAATGGGGCACGCTTTCGAGGCCGACTTCAACCGTAAGGGACAATCCGTGTTCGCAGACAAGATGGGCAGGAGGATATGTGCCAAAGGCATCAACATTATAGATGACGGCACAATTCGCGGCAATCGAGGCTCCTGCAATTACGACGACGAGGGGGTCCCCGGACAAAAAACCTATATGGTCACGGACGGAGTACTGACTTCATTCCTGCATGACAGGATCAGCGCATCATATTTCGGAACGGCTCCGACAGGCAACGGCAGAAGGGAGTCATTCAGATACAACCCTATCCCCAGGATGAGGGCCACATATATGGAAAGCGGCACGGACGGCAGCGTAGAGGACCTGATAGCCGGAGTCAGCAAAGGAGTTTACGTCGACCAGTTCGCCAACGGTCAGGTCAAAATCGGAGAGGGTGATTTCACCTTCTATGTCAAGAGCGGTTTCCTGATAGAGAACGGACGTCTCACAATGCCTGTCAAGGACATCAACATCATCGGCAACGGTCCGCAGGCGCTTGCCGACATAACTGCCGTGGCTTCAGACCTTATCATAGACGACAGCACCTGGACCTGTGGCAAGGAGCAGAGCGTTCCGGTCAGTTGCGGAATGCCTTCGGTACTTGTCAAGCGGCTGACAGTAGGAGGAGAATAATATGGAAGACAGCATAAGACTTGTACAGGATGCCATCGGATATGCCCTCGAAGCAGGTGCCCGGAAAGTGAGGGTCACGCTCAACAGGAGTGTCGAGAATCTCGTGGCCACCCTCAACGGCGAAATCGACAAAGTCACCCACTGCGAAGACCGCTCATTGAGTTTTGCGATTTTTGCAGACGGGCGTTACGGCAGTTTCTCGACCGACAAGCTCGATACCCGGTCTCTCAAGACATTCCTCGAGAAGGCCGTAGGCATCGTGAAGATGATGGCACCCGACGAATGCCGCAATCTGCCATCCCCCGAACGCTGCTGCACGTCAGCGACAACGGGCAATGAGCTCGACCTTACAGACGCGACGTTTGAAGACATATCGCCCGAGATGAGACGTCGCATTGCCCTGGATGCCGCCATCTTCGGAAAGGTCGGGGAAGAGGGGTTCAAGCTCATTTCGGAAGAAGGCGAATATTCGGACTCCAGATACCAGACAGTCATAATGGACAGTCAGGGTCTCAAATGCCTGCACACCGAAGACAACTTCGACTATGGCGTGGAAGTGACCATAGAAGCCGACGGGGACAAATACAGCGGCTGGTGGTGGAATTCATCATCAAGACTTCTCGGACTGAATGCCGCCGAGTGCGGGCGCGAAGCCGTCAGAAGAGCCGCCTCACAGATCGGTTCGTCTCCGATAAAGAGCGTCAGGACCAATATGGTCATCGACAGCGACGTGGCTTCCAAGGTGGTGTCCCCTATTCTTAACGCGCTCAACGCCTATTCCATCCAGCAGAACAACTCATTCCTGAACGACAGTCTGGGCAAAGCCATATTCGGTGAAGGGCTGACTATCATCGACCTGCCCCATATCCCCGGGCAGACCTGCTCCAAGCTGTTCGACTCCGAAGGCGTAGCCACATACGAGGCTCCCATCATAGAGAAAGGTGTGGTTAGACAATACTTCGTCAACAGCTATATGAGCGCCAAACTGGGCATTGCCCCCACAGTGGAGGATGCCACGAGGCCAAAAGTCATGCCCTGGCCGGAGAAAGGGCTTACACGCCAGGATATCCTGGCCCGCTGCTCCGAAGGCATATTGGTCACGGAGTTCAACGGAGGCAACAGCAACAGCTCCACGGGAGACTTCTCCTATGGCGTGGAAGGGTTCGAATTCAGAAACGGCAGGATAGTGCGTCCGGTAAGCGGAATGCTCGTTACCGGCAACTTCATCACATTATGGAACAGGCTTATTGCGGCCGGTGATGACGCCAGACCCTGTATGAGCAAACTCATCCCCACACTCGCATTCGCGGATGTGGATTTCAGCGGATAAACATCAAAATCAGATATATGAAAGTAGCAAACAACAAAGTGACAGCAATCAGCTATGAGCTGACAGTAGAAGGAAAAGTGGCCGACAAGGCCTCAGCGGACAAGCCCCTGGAATATATCCACGGCACGGGTATGCTCCTTCCCAAATTCGAGATGGAGCTGGAAGGCAAGGAAGAGGGAGATGCATTCGCATTCACCCTCACCCCTGAGGAAGGATACGGCCAAGTCGATCCCAGGTACGTGGTAGAGATACCCAAGACCGCCTTTATGGTCGAAGGGATGTTGCGTGAAGACCTCCTGAAGGAAGGCAACGTCATACCTATGATGAATTCCGACGGACACGTCGTACAGGGCACGGTGGCCGGCATAGGAGAGGATACCGTCAAAATGGACTTCAACCATCCTATGGCAGGCAAGACTCTCAACTTCACGGGACGCATCGAGTCTGTAAGGGAAGCCACGAAGAAAGAACTCGAAGAAGGACTTCACGGCGAATATCTTCCCACAGACGGAGAATGCGGGTGCGAAGGCGGATGCCATAACGGCAACTGCGAAGGAGAAGGCGAATGCCATCACGGTGAGGGCGAATGCTGCGGTCACCACAAGGGCAAATGCTGCCACGAAGGCAAGTGATTATTTGAACAGTCTGTCGACTTCCGCCACTGACTGTGGCAGGGCAAATACGGCGACGCGGTCATATGCTTCGATGAGGGTATCCCCCACGGCTATGATGGCGTCGCTGCCTCTTATGATTCCGGCTATGATGGCTCCCTGGGGGAATCCGAGTTCCTTGACGGGGACTCTGGTGACGGCAGATCCCGGAGCCACGGTATATTCTATCACCTCGGCCCGGCTGTCATTCATATATTTGACGAAGCGGGCTCTGCCGCTGAGTGTGAACTTGAATATGCGGCCGGCCATTATGAGTTTCTTGTTGATGACGCTGTCAACGCCCATCTCTTCGGCCAGACGGATGTATTCGATGTTCTCGACCTCCGCAATTGTCCTGGGCACACCGAATTTCTTGGCCACCACGCAGGACAGCACATTGGTTTCATCTCCCGGGGTGAGAGCGAGGAACGCGTCATACCGGGCTATTCCCTCCTCGTAGAGGAAGTCCGAATTGCGTCCGTCTCCGCAGGAAATGATTACTTCGTCGGGGAGCGACTCGGTGAGTTCGATACAGCGTTCCTTGTCTTTCTCGATAATCTTGACCATCACTCCATGCCGGCTCAGGGTGGAGGCCACCATGGCGCCTATGGCACCACCGCCGAAGATCATCACGCTCTTGACCTGAATACTGGACTTGCCGAGGTAGGCGGCAAGATCCCTGACTCCGTCCTTCCTGGCGACCGCATATATGAGATCCCCGAACAGGAACTTTGTGCTAGCCCCCGGTATTATGGTCTTGTCGTCACGATTGACGGCCAGGATACGGAATTCATCCGCCTCCCCCGGTTTGAGCATTGCCATAAACTCGGAGAGTTTGAGATCCAGTATAGGCGAATTCTCATCAATCTTGAAAACCGATATCTGAAGCTTGCCCCTGGCGAAGTCGAGGGTCTCGGCGGCCATCGCATGCTTGAGCTGGTCCACAATCTCGTCAGCGGCGTTCTTCTCGGGATAGAACATCAGTTCGATACCCATCTCCTTGAACAGGAGCTTGTTCTCCGCGCTCAGATACTCCTCGTCATTGATGCGCGCAATCACCTTGGCGGCACCGAGACGCTTGGCCAGGATGGCGCCCACAAGGTTGAACTCCTGAGGGGCATAGGGATATACCGCGATATACAGGTCGGCCTTGTCCACACCGGCCTCCTTCTGTATCCTGACAGAGGAAGGATTGCCCTGGACCGTATCCACATCCACGTTGGAAGTGAGCCTGTCCAGACGCGCGGCATCGTCATCGATGACCACAACACTGTTGGATTCTTCCCTGAGCATCTTGGCGAGATGGCAGCCGACTTCCCCGGCACCTTCAATGACTATCTTCATATCGTTTAAGGTATTTGAATATGGAATTTCTCTTAATGGCCGCGAGGGGCAGTATGCAAATCTTCCTCATTGCGGCAGCACTTCCCTGCAATGAGCCGCTTCCGGCATCCCTGACCTTATTCAGACCTCGGAGCGAGCGATATGCCCTGTGGGCCTTGAGCACGGCCTTGAAATACGCCGTGCGGCCCGTGAGCAGATACACAAGGGCAGAGAAGCCGTCCAGCACCATCCTGACAGTGATGATCAGGCGGCAGGGGTCATTATTGTCCAGGAGCAGCAGATTGTTGCGGAAATTGAGCTCCAACTTCCAGGGGGAAGATACCGGGAGCGTGCCGCCGCCAAGGTGATATACCACACTTGATGGCACCACTGTGACCTTCCAACCCGACCGGTTGGCCCTCCAGCACAAATCTATCTCCTCCATATGGGCGAAGAACCGGTCATCCAGCCCCGAAAGGGACTTCCACAGAGAACTCCTTACCATAAGGCAGGCTCCGCTCACCCACAGGACATCGTGAGGGAGGTCATACTGACCGCTGTCATATTCGGTGTGCTTCAATACGCGGCCGCGGCAGAACGGGTATCCGAATCTGTCCACATATCCTCCTGCCGCTCCGGCATACTCAAAACGGTCCTGCCTGTCATAGGAGCCGTCCCGTTTGACCAATGCGTGGAGCTTGGGACCGCATATGCCGCATTCGGGATGGGTATCCATCCAGTCCACAAGCGGACGCAACCATCCGGAAGGCACCTCAATATCCGAATTGACAAGAATGTAGTATTGCGCATCGATTTGCTGGAGAGCCCTGTTATAGCCGCCGGTAAATCCATAGTTGCTATCCAGGGGGATGGTTCGCACCTCCGGGAATTCGGCCGCCATCATATCCATCGAACCGTCAGTGCTTGCGCTGTCCGCGACAATGACTCCAGCCTGCGGTGTGCCGTCCGGACAAAGGCCCATCTCCTCGCAGGACCGCAGCATAGGGGGAAGGAATTCCCTCAGATAGTCCTTCGTGTTCCAGTTGAGTATGACCAGGGCCGTGCGCATATCGTCACTTCAGTATGGTGGTAAATCTGTTGCTGTCCTTGATAAGCCCCTGGGTCAGGGTGCAAAGTTTGGTTGATGTGCAGAGGCGTTCGATGGGGACGTGTACGCGGTATCTCCAGTGATGGTGGGAATTGGCCGGATCATTGATGCGCTCCTGCCTGAAATCCTTGCGTCTGAGTGCATCGTCCAGCGACAGCCAGTCCTGAATAGGGAAAATGGCTAGCATCGAATCCGATTCGAGGTGGTCACGGAGCATTCTGCGGCACTCCCAGTCCTCGGGTCCCCTGCCGTCATTGCTGTCCGCATACTGCATCCGCAGAGTGTCCATATCGTGTGAGGATGTCGCGCATACGCTCAGATAAGGCCAGGGGCGGCCCTTCTCCATCATTGACATCTCAAGTGACAGGATGCTCTGGGAAGCCATCACTTCCGGCACACAGTCAGGCACCATCCCGAGGTCCTCGGCGCAGGCAAGCATTCCTGTAGCCCCCAGCAGTTCGGGCAATTTCTTCTCGGCATTGCGGCGCCAGAAAGAGTTGTGGCGATGATAGAAGAAGTCGGTATGCATCCTGTCGAAGGTTTCTCTGAGCCCGGGCTCGAGACCGGAGGTATCAGGAGATATGAGCGGATGATAAAATCCCCTGGACACGGAATCCTCCACAAACAGACCGTCCAGAGGCAGACCGCTGCGGGTTATCTCATCGGCGGAATATGGCAGGGCGGGATTGAAATGGCCCATCCTGCCGTTCTGGCCCAGGGGAATCTCCCATATTCTGAAAAATCCCAATATATGGTCTATCCTGAAAGCATCGAAATACTCTGCCATCTTGCGCAGACGTGCCTTCCACCAGGCATAGTCGTCGCGCGCCATCGCCTCCCAATTGTAAGTGGGGAAACCCCAGTTCTGTCCGTCCCTGCTGAAAAAATCAGGCGGAGCACCCGCACTGGTATCCAGGTTGAAAAGCTCCGGATGCCAGTAAGCATCCGCGCTGTCACGGCTCACTCCTATGGGCAGGTCTCCCTTGAGATAAACCCCTCTTCTGCGGGCATAGGACACAACCGCAGAGAACTGCTTGTCCAAATGATACTGCATCCAGGCATAGTATTCCTGTTCGAGTCCATCCCGGCGCGCGCAGAATGAAGCATATTCATCCAGCCAGTATGCATTGGCCTTGTAGAATCTCCTGTATGAGGGCGATGACATATCCCTGGCCCCGACGGCTTCGAAAGCCTTGCGGAGATAACGCATCTTGGCTTCGAACACACGCGGATAATCAAGTTCGGGAAGGGCATTGAGCTCAGCCTGTGTCTGCTTGAATTCCGAATCGGCGGCGACGCCAAGTTCCTGAAGGTTCAGGTATAGGGGGTGCAGGGCGAAGCTGCTGACAGGGCTGTAAGGATAAGAATCATCCCATCCGCCCTTCCGGGTAGTGTCGTTGACGGGGAGCAGCTGGATTACGCACTGCCCCGTCTTCACGGCCCAATCCACCAATGGTACAAGGTCCGTGAATTCGCCTATACCGAAATCATTCTCCGTCCTGAGTGAGAACACGGGCACAGCGGTGCCTGCTCCCCTGAATCCGGGCCGGTCGAACAATGCAGCCTGATGTTTGCGCGGGAAGGGACATCCCTCGACGGGACAATCCAGCCAGCTGTCCTCCAGGACCAGTTCGCCGACTCCTTCGGGCGGCACCGCACTGTGCCGGCTCCATTCGGTCCTGCGCACGATGCCGTCCTCGACCAGAAGATATCCGTAATCTGCAAGAAGAGATGCGCTGCACCTGGGCAGCGTGACGCTCCATACATCCCCCTCCCCCCAGGACATCGGATACTTGCGGTCATCTGCAAGGAGAGAAAGAGACTCTCCCCATCGTGTATGGTATTGTATCTTGAATGTGACTTTCATCTGCAAAACAGCATCTAATCCTACAAATTTAAGTATTTTCCGCACATCTGTCACTGCCATATTGTCAAAATGAAGCAATTGGCAGAGGATTTGTTATCTTTGCAGCCGTAAAAGACAGATATTATGGCAAAAGATAAAGCAGAAGATATCGACAAGAATGTCACGAAGGCGGAGAAAACCGCCAAGACAGACAAGAAAGGCAAGGGTACGGACAAAATCAAGGAACTCACTGACAAATTGTCCAAGGAGCACGATGACTATTTGCGTCTGATGGCCGAGTTCGAGACATTCCGCCGCAGGAACGCCGAAGAGAGGCTCAACCTGATCAACACAGCTTCCGCAGACACGATCAAGGAGCTCCTTCCCGTTCTGGATGCCTGCGAGCAGGCTCTCAAGATGCTCTCCGGCTCGGCTGACGAGGCAGCGAAAAAGGGCACGGAACTGATTTTTGACAAACTGATGGAATCACTGAAGAAGCGCGGGCTCAAAGTCATCGAGGCCAAAGGCGAGAAATTCGACGCCGACAGGCACGAGGCCATCGCACAGATACCTGCCCCCAGCGAGGAACTCAAGGGAATGGTGCTGGACGTCACACGCACCGGTTACGAACTCGGAGGCAAAATCATACGTTATCCCCAGGTAGTGGTAGGAGCATAGGCTTATGGCAGAGAAAAGAGATTACTACGAGGTGCTCGGACTCCAGAAAGGTGCAAGCGCCGACGAGATAAAGGGCGCCTACAGAAAGGCCGCCCTCAAATGGCATCCCGACCGTCACGTGGACGATTCCGAAGCCGGCAAGAAAGAAGCCGAGGAGAAGTTCAAGGAGGCGTCGGAGGCATATTCGGTACTGTCCGACCCTGACAAGAAAGCCAAATACGACCAGTTCGGATTCGC
>JAKSKI010000003.1 GCA_024401865.1 Bacteroidales bacterium | reverse complement strand
AACGGCCATCTCGGCTGCAGGTACAGCCTTTTCCGACCAACTTGCCAACCATAATGACCAAAGAGAAGGGAGAACGGCCATCTCGGTATGCAGACCGTATGTGATAGGGACGCTGGTGAGCCGGGAGGAGAGGAATGCCCGGATCGACGCCAGGCTTAAAGCCAGGCTCGAGGCCGGTATGGTCGATGAAATCAGGCGTCTGCTGGATTCGGGGGTCCCGGCACAGACTCTGATATCTTATGGCTTGGAGTACAAGTTCGTCACCCTGTATGTGCTGGGTGAAATGGGCTACGACCAGATGTATCTCAAATTGTCAACCGCAATACATCAGTTCGCCAAACGCCAGATGACCTGGTTTCGCGGTATGCAAAGGTCAGGCATCAGCATCCATTGGGTTGATCCCGGTGAAGGCAGCAAGCGGATTATTCAAACATCTTGACATAGCCTCTCGTCTGCCCAAGTCATTATTAATGACCCAAAAACTGCTTATCGAACATTATGACAATCCGAAGGTGCGGCGGATGTCATCTACGGCGTCGAGCTTTTCCCATCCGAAGAACTGAAGCCCGTCCTTGACATAGGGGGTTCTTCCCATATGGCCGTATGCGGCGGTGGGCTCGAAGATGGGATTCTTGAGGCCGAAGCGCTTTACGATGGCGGCAGGACGCAGGTCGAATATTTCCTGAACCTTCCCGGCGATGAATGCATCGGTCTCTTCGGGAGTGTCGCCCGCCTTGATTTTGGCGCTGCCGTAAGTGTCGACGAAAACACTGACGGGCTTGGCTACACCGATGGCGTAGGCCAACTGTACCAGACATTCGTCGCAGACACCGGCGGCAACGAGGTTCTTGGCGATGTGTCTGGCCGCGTATGCTGCGCTGCGGTCAACCTTGGACGAGTCCTTCCCCGAGAATGCTCCGCCTCCGTGCGCTCCGCGTCCGCCGTAAGTGTCGACGATGATTTTGCGCCCGGTCAGCCCCGTGTCGCCGGCAGGACCGCCAATGACAAATTTGCCGGTGGGGTTGACCAGGAGCGTATATTCGCCGTCAAACAGTCTGGCGGTGCTCTCGGGTAGACTGCTGATCAGACGGGGCAGGACAATGTTGCGCACATCATCCTCAATGCGTTTGTGCATAGCCTCGTCTGTATCGAATTCGTCGTGCTGTGTGCTGAGAACTATGGTGTTTACGCGGACAGGGCAATGTCTGGCGGAGAATTCTATCGTGAACTGGGACTTGGCATCCGGGCGCAGGTAGGGCATCAGGCCGGGTTCGTTGTGGCGGATGTCGGCAAGCACCTGAAGCAGTTTGTGGGAGAGGTACAGCGCAAAGGGCATATATTCTTCCGTGTCTGTGCAGGCGTATCCGAACATCATCCCCTGGTCGCCGGCTCCCTGTTCCTCCGCATCATCCCTTACCACACCCCTGTGGATATCGGCGCTTTGGGAATGAAGTTCCACTATAATCCGGCAACTGTCGGCATCGAATCCCAATGCCGGGTCATTGTATCCTATGCGGCGTATGGTGCGGCGAATCACACTCTCGGCGTCGACCTTGGTGCCGGGTGCGGCGGAAATCTCTCCGGCCACCATAACCAGTCCTGTGGTGCAGAATGTCTCGCAAGCCACCTTGGCTTCCGGATCCTGGCGGAGATATTCGTCGAGAATTGCGTCTGAAATCTGGTCCGCGACCTTGTCGGGATGACCTTCGGAGACTGACTCCGATGTGAAGAGATATTTCATTTTAGCATTTTTTAGACGAGGTTGCAAGCATACAAATCTTTCCTCGTGGGTTTACTGGATGCAAAGGTAGTGATTTTCTAAAAATAAAAAAATTTAAAAATATCTTTGAAATAAAATTGTTCGGAGTTACCTTTGCGCCTTTCAAAAATGGCAGGGGGCCGGATTGCCGGTGTTAAAAACCTGTTGAAAAGTTATTTTTGAGAGAAGTATATTTTGAGTTAATTTTGTGTTGTAAAATATGACATTTGTTATATTCACTCAATTATAATCTATGAAACATTCTATTCAGAAGTTGCTGTCCGTTGCGGCGGCGATTGTTGTGGCTGTTTCCGCCTTCGCGCAGGTGACGACCTCTTCTCTGGCAGGTAAGATTTCTGACGAAACGGGCCCCGTAGCCGGTGCCGCTGTTCTCGCAGTCAATTCTTCCAACGGATCGCAGTACTATGCGATTTCGGATGCCAATGGTTATTACCGTATCAACGGCGTCGCTCCGGGCGGCCCTTATGTTGTTACCGTGGAGCTCCTCGGTTATCAGAAAGTCGAGCTTGACGGATTGTATGTGGCCCTCGGCGAGACCTCTTCCAAGGACTTCAAGCTCGTTGATGATTCCGTGATGCTCGAGTCCGTCATCATCACTGCAGATGCTTCCGATTCGGGAATGAACATCAGCCGTGCAGGTGCCGGAACCACCATCAGCGAGAGGACGAAGGACATACTTCCTACGACCTCAAGGAGCCTCAATGACCTGATGAAACTTACCCCTCAGGCTTCTTCGACATCCAATGGTCTTGCCATCGGTGGCGGTAACTATCGTCAGTCGTATGTGACCGTTGACGGTGCTGCGTTCAACAATGCGTTCGGTATCGGCGGCAACCTTCCTTCAGGAGGCGCTCCCATCTCCCTTGACGCTATCCAGCAGATGTCAGTCAACATCACTCCGTTCGACGTGCGTCACAGCGGATTCACCGGCGGTGCCATCAATGCCGTCACCAAGTCCGGTACCAACCAGCTTCACGTCAGCGTTTATGACTACTTCACAAACGACCAGCTTGAAGGTGACCGCATCGGAGACCAGACCCGCTCCATGAACAAGACTCTCAACAACATTGTCGGTGCCAGCGTGGGCGCTCCCATCATCAAGGACAAACTCTTCATTTTCGTCAACTTCGAGTATCAGTCCGATGAGACCGCAGGTTCAAGCCGCGTCGCCAGGGCAAACGATCAGGACACTTGGGGCGGCAGTACTTCCAAGAACCGTCCGACCGTAGGTGAGATGGACGGGATACTCTCTTATCTCGACCAGAATTACGGATATAACCCCGGTCGCTATCAGAACTATTCCCTGAGTACCCCCGATTGGAAGATTATGGCCCGTGTGGACTGGAACATCAATGACAACAACAAGTTGAATGTCCGTTTCAGCCATACCGACAACAAGTATTCTTCAGCTCCTTCTTCGTCTGTGAATCCCTTGAATCCCAAACCTTACGACAAGGATTATTACGGACGTACCACCGACTACGCAATGTATACGGAGAGCAACCGTTATTTCCAGGAGCAGAACTTCACTTCCCTTGCTGCCGAACTTGATTCACGCTTCTCCGACAAGATTACCAACGTGGCCCGTTTCACCTGGTCCCATCAGAATGAGCCCCGCTCTTTCGTGGGTTCCCTCTTCCCTACAGTAGACATTATGCGCAATATCTCCGAGCAGGATATCAAGACCGGAGGACTCAGCGCAGAACTTCTCAACACTTCCGCCCTTCTGGCCTCATTCGGTCCCGATCCCTTCACATACGGCAACCTTCGTGACGTGCAGACCATCACCGCCACTGATGAGGTCTCCATCGACCTGGGCAGACATAATGTGGTCGCAGGCGCCCAGTATGAGTACGACAACACCAAGAACGGCTATATGCAGGGTGGCGCAGGATACTATGTCTATAAATCCTGGGAGGATTTCGTAGGAGACAAGACACCCGCCGCTTTCGCCATCACTCACGCCAACAGGGATGACCTTCAGCAGGTTTATCCTTCCTTCGATTATCATCAGGTGTCCCTGTATGCCCAGGACGAATGGAACATAAGCGATTATTTCAAACTTACTTACGGTATCCGCTTCGAACTCCCCATCCTTCCCAACATTGCCGGTAATGAGAACAAGGATTACCTTGACGTTACCAGAAACAGCAAGACCATGGCCGGAACATCGACGGCAGATATGCCCAAGACCACGGTCAATATTTCTCCCCGCGTAGGTTTCAACTGGGATATACTCAAGAACCGCAAGCTTGTCCTCCGTGGAGGCACCGGTCTTTACACCGGACGCATTCCTTTTGTATGGCTGGTATCCGTAGCCGGCAACAGCAACTGTCTCCAGGCTCAGTATATCAAGGTGGGAAGTGATGTCCCCGCTGACCTCAAGTTCCACGACAATATCGATGATATCCTCAAGAACATTTACGGTGGCTCTTTCAAGGCTGACAATCTTCAAGCTCCTGCCCAGGCCACCATACTTGACAAGAACCTCAGGATGCCTATGGTCTGGAAGTCTTCCCTCGCTTTGGATGCGACTCTCCCCGGCGGCATCAAGGCTTCCCTCGAAGGTATCTACAATTACAACCTCAATGATGTGGCTGTACGCAAACTCGGCCAGATTGAGGATGATGGTATACAACTCCCCGGCGAGCCTTCAAAGCGTACCCACTGGAAGGGCGAGGGCATCAAGAGCAAACCCGATGCAAAGGGCAAAACCAATACCGTTACTCCGTACTATCTGACGAATGCCAGCAAGACAGGATACTACTATTCTGTAACGGCCAGCTTGAGAAAGGACTTCAACTTCGGTCTGTCCCTTATGGCGGCTTACACGCGCAGCGGTTCGTATGTCCTGAGTGACGGACTGGGAGACCAGATCTCTTCCGCCTATAACACTATGACGTACAATGTCAACGGTTCCAACGTCGATGAGATAGGCAGGAGCGGATTCGTGTCCCCCAACCGTTTCATCGCCAATGTCGGTTACCGTATCGACGAGGGCAAGGGCGCAACCAATATCGGTCTGTTCTATGAGGGCTATAATCACTGCTACGTCAGCAGCTATGACTACAGCACATTCTCATACACCATCTGCGAATACAATTCTGACAAGAAACAGTCGAATTCTGTAACAGGTGACGGCGGAGCCCTGAACCTCATTTACATCCCTACTCCGTCAGAACTTGCCGGTATGCCGTTCAAGTCCGATGAAAACAAGGCTGAATACGAGAAGTTCATCCAGGGTGACAAATACCTCAGTTCACACCGCGGCCAGTATATGGAAAGGGGTGCCATCACAGCTCCCTGGAACAGCCGCTTCAACCTCAAGATTTCTCAGGATATCTACATCAATCCCAACGGCAAGAGGCCTCATACCATCACCTTTGGCGTCGATATCAACAATGTTGCCAACCTGTTGAATCCCGAGTGGGGCTGCGTGCAGAGAATCTCCTCCGACAATATCCTCAGAATCGAAGGCGGACAGTATACATTCGTCGCGCCCAAGTGGAGCAAGTACAACAATTTTGCTTCCGCCTGGCAGATGCTTCTCAACTTCCGCTATACATTCTAAAGCATTTTTGTACCATATTTACCGTGAAGGAGCCGCCGCACGTTTCTGTGCGGCGACTCCTTCACTGATTCAAGGGTAACGTTAATGCAGGTCATTTCAGGCCTTATACCGATATCCCGGCAATCACTCCGGAGGATTTCATATCACATTGCGGAAAATAATGATTAGATTTGTATGTCCTGCACAGAAATCAAATCACACTTATGTATATGAAAAAAGCATTAATGTTATTAACTTCAGTTTTGGCAATGACAGCGTGCCATCAGAATCCTTTCCTGGCCGAGTGGGACACTCCCTACGGCATACCCCCGTTTGACAAGATCAGCAACGCCGATTACCTTCCGGCCGTGAAAGCGGGCATAAAGGAGCAGCAGGCCGAGATACAGGCCATCATAGACAATCCTGCAGCCCCCGATTTCGACAACGTCATCGCCGCTTTCGACCGCAGCGGAGCCACTCTCGAGAAGGTTGCCAACGTGCTCTTCAATGTCAGTGAGAGCGATGCCAGCGACGAACTCAACGCCATAGTGGACAAGGCTATGCCGCTCATTACCGCGCATTCTGACAATATCTTCATGAACAGGGACTTCTATCAGAAGGTAAAGCTTGTGTATGACGCCGACCAGAGCGGACTCACACGCGAGCAGCAGATGCTCCTCAAGGATATCTACGAGTCCTTCGAGAACAACGGCATCGGCCTCGACGAAGCCGGTCAGGCCCGCTTGAAGGAGATAAACTCCTCCCTTGCCTCCCTTGTGCTCACCTTCGGCAACAACCTCCTCGACGAGAGCAACGCATTCAAGGCCGAATTCGGATTCTCCGTGGCCAACTACTATGACAAGATGGCCTCCATCGAGGACAGGGCCCTCCGCGAGAAAATATTCAAGGGATATTCCCTCCGTGGCAACAACGGCAATGACAAGGACAACAAGGCCAATGTGCTTCGCCTGATGGAACTCCGTATCGAGAAGGCAAAACTGCTCGGATATGAGAGCCCCGCAGCCTGGATTCTCCACGACAAGATGGCGGGCGATCCGGCTACCGTGGACAAGTTCCTGTCGGGCATAATGGATGCGGCTATGGGCCGTGCCAGGGAGGAAATCGCCGATATGCAGAAGATGATGGATGAGGATGTCGCGGCTGGCATTCTTCCCGAAGGAAGCAAAATCGAGCCCTGGGACTATATGTATTATGCCGAGAAGGTACGCAAGGCCAGGTATGCCCTTGACGAAGCCGAGGTGATGCAGTACTTCAAGATGGAGAACGTACGCGAGGGCGTGTTCGGCAATGCGTCGCGTCTCTATGGCATATCCTTCGAGCCCCTGACCGATGTGGCTCTCTACAATCCCGAGTGCGAGGCGTTCAAGGTGGTGGATGCGGACGGGTCCCTGATAGGCATCATCATAACCGACTATTATCCCCGCGACAGCAAGAGGGCTGGTGCCTGGATGACCAATTTCGTCAATCAGTACAAGACCGATGACGGCACGGATGTGCGCCCCGTCATCGTCAATGTCGGCAACTTCAACAAACCCACGGCAGACCAGCCTTCCCTGCTCAACATCGACCAGGTGGGAACTATGTTCCACGAGTTCGGGCACGCTCTGCACGGCCTCCTCAGCCAGTGCAACTACAAGGGCGTCAGCGGCACTTCAGTCAAGCGTGATTTCGTTGAACTCCCTTCGCAGATCAATGAGAACTGGGCCTTCGAGCCTGAGGTGCTCTCCACCTACGCCTTCCACTGGCAGACCGGTGAGGTCATTCCCGAGGAACTCGTGGCCAAAGTGCAGGCCGCAGCCAATTTCAATCAGGGTTTCACTCTCGGAGAGCTCTGCGCCGCCTCGATACTTGATATGAAATGGCACGAACTCACTTCTGTCGACGGTGTGGACGTGGACGGATTCGAGAAAAAGGTCTGCGAGGAGATGGGCCTCGTATCGGAGATCATACCCCGCTACCGCAGCACCTACTTCAACCATATCTTCGGATCCAGCGGCTACAGTGCCGGCTATTACAGCTATCTCTGGGCCGAGGTCCTGGACAAGGATGCGTTCGAACTCTTCAAGCAGAAGGGTATCTTCGACAACGAGACTGCGATGAGCTTCCGCCACAATATCCTCGAGAAGGGAGGAAGCGAGGAGCCTATGGTGCTTTACAAGCGCTTCCGCGGAGCGGACCCCGATGCGGCTGCACTGCTCAGGGCCAGAGGCCTGGAGTAGCGGCATCGGCACGTCAGTCTGAAACGAATAGCCCGGGACCAGATCCCGGGCTATTCGTTGTATGAAGACCGCGTCAGATCAGAGGCTCGGCCGTCATGGCTTCGGGCTGGGGTATGCCCATCAGCTTGAGAATGGTCGGGGCAACGTTGCACAGGGCTCCGTCCTTGACGGTCCTGACTTCGTCTCCGGCGTTGATGACTATGAACTGGACCTCGTTGAGCGAGTGCGCCGTGTTGGGCGTGCCGTCTTCGTTGACTGCGTAGTCGGCGTTGCCGTGGTCGGCGGTCAGGAGTACGGTGTATCCGTTCTCCACAGCAGCGTTGACAACCTTCTCAACCAGGGAGTCGATGGTCTTGACAGCCTTGCAGATGGCATCGTAGACACCTGTATGTCCGACCATATCGCCGTTGGCGAAATTGAGGATGATGGCATCCTCCTTCCCGGTCCTGATGGCTTCAACCAGCTTTTCGGCCACTTCGGGGGCGCTCATCTCGGGCTGGAGGTCATAAGTGGCCACCTTGGGGGAGTTGACGAGTATCCTGTCCTCGTTCTCGAAGGGGGTCTCCCTGCCTCCGTTGAAGAAGAATGTCACGTGTGCGTACTTCTCCGTCTCGGCAATGCGGAGCTGGCGCTTGCCTGCCCTGGCGAGGGTCTCGCCCAGAGTGTCCTTGACTATCTCCTTGTCGAAGAGGATGTGCAGACCGGTGAATGAGGCGTCATAAGGAGTGAGGCAGCAGTAGTAGAGAGGGATGGTATGCATTCCTTCCTCGGGCATATCGTTCTGTGTGAGGACATTGGTGAGCTCGCGGGCACGGTCGTTGCGGAAATTGTAGAATATGACGGCATCCCCTTCCTCGACCTTTGCGAGGGGCTTGCCGTCTTTGGTGATGACGACAGGCTTGATGAACTCGTCGGTGACATCGGCGTCATAGGATGCCTGGATTGCGGCCTGGGCGGACTCGAATTCCGCTCCCTTGCCGTCCACCAGCATATCGTATGCTTCCTTTATGCGGTTCCAGCGTTTGTCGCGGTCCATTGCATAGAACCGTCCGCAGACCGTGGCGACCTTGCCTGTGGTGGCAGCCATCTTTTCTTCGAGTTCCTTCACGAAGCCCAGACCCGAATGAGGGTCGGTGTCGCGCCCGTCCATAAAGCAGTGCACATAGACGTCCTTGAGGCCCATTTTGGAGGCATCGGACAGGAATTCGTAGAGATGGTCGAGGCTGGAGTGGACTCCTCCGTGGGAGCAGAGACCGAAGAAATGGAGTTTCCTGCCGCTGGTCCTGACATAATCGTAGACTTTGGCGATTTCTTCGTTCTCCTGCAGTTTGTGAGCCTTGCAGGCCATATTAATCTTGACCAGGTCCTGATATACGACCCTTCCTGCTCCGAGATTCATATGTCCCACCTCGGAGTTGCCCATCTGGCCTTCAGGCAGACCAACGTATTCGCCACAGGCCTGAAGATGGCTGAACGGATATCTGGCGCGGAGGCTGTCGATGAAAGGCTGCCCCTGTGTATAGATTGCATTGCTGTGGTCGTGACGTCCTTCGCCCCAACCGTCAAGAATCATGAGAAGTACTTTTTTGTCCATATTATGATGGTGTTTTTATCGTCTTGCAAATATACAAAATTCCTGTGTCTTTCCGTTTCTCGGTATTTATTGTTAAATTTGTGGAATTATGAGAAAGTTTTTGTTCTGTTTATTGATTGCAGCCGTTGCTGTGTGCTCCTGCCGGAAGTCGCCTGTAGAAAATATATGCGGGAGTTATTCCTTCAAGACGGGAGGAGCCCTTGAACTCAAGACCAGGGTGATTGACGTAGAATCCGGAGGGGTGCTTTTGAAGGACACCATAATCAGGAGGAATGTCGTTCCGGAGTCTGGTCAGATGAGGATCATATCCGAATCCGGAGACAGAGTGGTGCTTTCGATGGATATTTTTGCCGGAGACCTGGTAGTGATGAATGCCGTTGTCAATGGAGACGACATAATCCTGGACCCTATCGACAGGAAGGTCTTCGTGTTCAGGGAGTCGGGACTTTCTGTGATGGAAGGCGTGAATGTCAACGTGTCGGGCTCGGGGAAGAGACTCGGAGGCTCTGTCATCCTGAATCTGAAATACCAGGGCAGTTTTGACCTCGGGCTGTATCCCTGTACCATAGTTTCGTCAAACGTAAATTGTGTTGCCAACAGAAATGAATAGGAAATCATTGCTTCTCGGAGTTCTGGCCCTCTTTGTCCTGTCTTCCTGCAAGGATGAAATACCTCTGCTGCGCCAAACCGAAGAGAAGGCGGAGATCAAGGTGGACGTGATATCAGTCGAGCCCTCGACCGGCAGCAGGAGATATTCCTATGTAGGCGTGGTGGATCCGGCCAGGAAGGCGACAGTGTCAACTCGGCATTCGGGTACCCTATCCTCCGTCAAGGTAAGGAAGGGGGACGTCGTGTCAAAGGGGCAGGTGCTCGCAGAGGTGAATTCGCAGACGGTCAGAAGTTCATACAATATGGCCAGGGCCAGTCTGGAACAGGCCCGTGACGGATATGACAGGGCCACCAAGGTTTACTCGCAGGGCGGTGTTTCCGAAGTTCAGTACATGGACCTGAAGACCAAGCTCGCACAAGCCGAAGCGGCGATGGCCACCGCTTCCCGGGCACTTGACGAATGTGAGGTGAAGGCGCCGTTCGACGGTGTCATCGATGATGTCTATGCCAATGAGGGCGAGGATATCCCAATCGCCGGCCGCATCGCTTCCGTCCTTGACCTCAAAGGGTTGGAAATCCGCATATCCGTGCACGAGAATGATATCAGCAGGATACAGAAGGGTGCGTACGCGCTTGTGGACGTGCCGGCATCCGGCCAGGATGGTTTGAGGGCCCGGGTTACAGGTCGGAATCTTGTCCCGTCACCCTTCTCCCACAGTTATGAGTGCAATCTCAAACTGGACAGAATTCCTGCGGGACTCCTTCCGGGGATGTCTGTCAAGGTCCGGTTCGAGGCGCCCGGTGACGAATCGCTGGTCGTTCCCGCTGCGGCGGTGCAACTTGATAACAGGGGACGCTTCGTCTGGCTTTACGACGAAGGGACTGTGCGCAAAGAGTATGTCGTCATCGGAGGGTACGCGGGCAAGGGCGTTGTCGTCAGGGAAGGATTGTCAGCCGGTGACAAGGTAATAACGGGAGGATACCAGAAGGTGTCTTCCGGAATGAAAGTGGTTGCGCAATGAGATTGCCTGAAGGGAACAGGATATTCGCTACGGCGGTCGGTAGCAAGAAGATAGCATATATCTTCATAGCGCTGGCCTTCATCGTAGGTACAATAGGACTGTTCAGGATGAACAGGGACCAGCTGCCCGAATTCAAGATCAAACAGGGCCTGGTGGCCGCGATATATCCCGGAGCGACTGCGGATGAGGTAAACGAACAGGTGGCGAAGCCTCTCGAAGATGTATTGCTGTCCTTTCCTGAGGTAATCAGGCGTACAATGAAGACAGTCTGCCGTGACGGCATCTGCTATATTTACGTCGACCTGAATGTCGAGGTTGCCGAGAAGGAAGAGGTCTGGTCAAAGATAAAGCACAGGCTCAATGTGGCTAAGTTGATGCTTCCGCCCCAGGTGGCCGCAATCGTGGTGCTTGACGATTTCAGCAAGACCAGCACGATTCTTATTGCGCTGGATTCGGATGATAAGGGTAATATGGAGATGAGACGTTATGCCGAAGACCTGTGTGCCAGATTGCGCTCGATCGAATCCCTTGCAGAGGCCTCGGTGATAGGAGGACAGGAAGAAGAGATTGCCGTGACGCTTGACTCTGACAGGCTTGCGGATTACGGCATCAATCCTGCATCTCTGATGCTGAGGTATCAGAGCGCCACCCTCAACAGCGGGGGCGGCACTTTCGACACGGATTATGCCACATCTCCCATTCATATCGACAATCCTGTCACGTCAGAACAGGAACTGGAAGATTACATAGTATACTCCGATGATGCGGGCGGTGTCCTGCGTCTGAGGGATATAGCATCCGTTGAGAGGCGTATCCGTGCGGACAGTCCGTCACTGAGTTACAACGGACATACGGCAGTGGTGGTGAATGTCATAATGCGAGCCAAAAACAATGTGGTCGAATTCGGTGAAGAGGTGGACGCTGTCCTTGCCGAATTCAGTGCCGGTCTGCCGGATTCCGTGCACATAAGCCGCATCACCGACAAGCCGAAGCACGTTAGGATCGCCATAATGAATTTCCTCAGGGACCTTTTGATAGCTATGCTTGTGGTCATTGTGGTGATGCTGCTCCTCTTCCCTGTCCGTTCGGCGCTCATTGCCGGCTCGGGTGTTCCTGTCTGTACCTTTGTCACAATAGCTCTGATGTACGTCTTTGGCATAGAACTCAATACAGTGACTCTAGCGGCCCTGATAGTGGTTCTGGGTATGATAGTGGATGATTCCATCATCACCATGGACGGCTATATGCTCAAGTTGGGCAAGTATAGTGACAGGGAGAAGGCTGCGTCGGAGAGCAGCAGGGAACTGTTCCTGCCGATGCTTCTGGCTACAACCGCCATTGCCGTGATGTTCATCCCCTGCCCGCATATAATGAAGGGCTATATGGGGGATTTCATCCGCCCCTTCCCCTGGATAATCGGTATAGCCCTGTTCAGTTCTCTCGCATACGCGATGTTTGTCGTTCCTTCGCTTGAAGTCAGGTTTATCAAGACTGCTCATCCCGTAGACAATGCGTTCCTGAGGGTGCAGAACCGCTTTTTCAATGGTCTTCAGGCCTTATATGACAAGTGTGAGGAGTTCTGCTTCAGGAAGCCGGCCTTCACCATCGCAATAGGCGTAGTCGCAATCGGACTCGGTGTCCTGATGTTCAGCCGTGTGAGTATCCAAATGCTGCCCAAGGCTGATATGGACTGCTTCGCTGTCGAAATCACACTTGACGTCAATTCTTCGATCCGGGATACCAGGGCGGCGAGCGACTCGCTAGCTGCCATACTTCGCGCGGATCCCAGGGTCAAGTCCGTTACGGCCTTCGTGGGCCAGAGCGCTCCCCGTTTCCAGGCTACGTACACTCCTCTGCTGCCCGGTCCCAATGTGGCGATGCTGATAGTGAATACTGTGTCCAATTCCGCGACAGTTGCGGTGCTCAGGGATTACGAAAGCCGATACGAACACGCCTTCCCGAGGGCTATGGTTAATTTCCGCCAGATAGACTATCAGTATGGCAATTCCGTCGAGGTTATCCTGGAGGGGCGGCACGTGGATGATCTGAAACCCTGTTCCGACAGCCTTCTGGCCTTTATGCAGGGTATGTCAGATGTGCTTAAGGGAATCAGCAGCGAACAGGGTGAAAGCCTGCCCTGTGTCAACATCACTCTCAATCCCGAGGAGGCGGCACGTCTGGGCGTCGACAAGACTATGCTGTCCCTCTCGCTGCAGGGCCTTATGGACGGACGGAATATCGCGACCATATATGAAGGAGACGAAAAGGTGCCCGTCAACCTTTATAGCAGTTTGATAAGCAGCGATATGGATTATACTGACCTGGGCAACGTCCTGGTGCCTTCACTGAAGCCGGGAGTGTCAGTTCCGCTCTCGCAGGTTGCAGATATCACTCCCTCGTGGAGGAAGTCTCAGGTTACAAGGGTCAGCGGCCGGGAAACCATAGCTGTCATGGGCAATACCAAGATGGGTCAGGGTCAGCCGGCTGCAATGAGGACCGTCAAGGGTTTTGTCGACAGCAATATCCGGCCTATGCTTCCGGAGGGGGCTTCCATAAAGTACGGAGGTCTGGAAGACACGAACGGTTTCCTGATACCCGATGTCGCTAAGTGCTTCGTGGTGGCGGTGCTTATACTGTTCGCATTCCTGCTCATCCATTTCCGCAAGATAAGCATTGCATTGTTGACTTTGACTCTCAGTGTTCTGTGCCTGTTCGGAGCGTCATTCGGACTGTGGCTGTTCGGAATGGACCTGACGATGCCGGCCGTGCTCGGACTTATCAGCCTGGTGGGCATCATAGTGAGGAACGGCATAATCATGTTCGACTACGCGGAGGAGCTCCGCCAGACACAGGGCCTAGATGTCCGTGAGGCCGCTATGCTGGCCGGGCAGCGCAGGATGAGACCAATTTTCCTCACGTCCTGCACCACCGCACTTGGCGTGCTACCCATGATTCTCAGCAGGGATGCCCTATGGATGCCGATGGGGCTTGTCATCTGTTTCGGCACGATGCTCTCGATAGGACTTATCGTATTGATTATGCCTGTGTCATACTGGCAGGTCTTCAAACACAGTCATTAGTATGAGGAAGATATTTACAGCGATTGTGACATTGACGTGCTTCGCCACGGTTCTGGATGCCCAGCAGAGGATTTCCCTGCAGGATTGTCTGGAGATGTGCGAGTCCGGCAACCCTTATATCAGGAACTCGAAGCTGGATATCCAGGCATCCAAGGCGATGAAGAGCGAGGTAATGTGGTCATTCTTCCCTGACGTCAGTATCAACGGTATGGGGTATTACGCGCAGAAACCTCTTATCAGGATAACACCGACCGACCTGCTCGGCACGTCGGACCTGGCGTGGACGTTGAACAACGCCTATCTCGACATTGCAAACAGGTTCGGTCTCCCTACCCATTATTCCACTCTGCATAATGGTTATGCCTTCGGCTTGATGGCTGTTCAGCCGATTTATGCCGGAGGAAGGATAATCAACGGCAATAGGCTCGCCACCGTGGGTGTCAGGGCGTCGGAATTGCAGGCGGACCTCAAGTTGAGAAATCTCAAGGAGGAGATAGAGGGCAAGTACTGGCTTGTGGTGTCCCTTCAGGAGAAGGCCAAGACCCTGGACAAGGCGGAGAGCGTCCTCGATTCGGCCTGGTTCTTTGTGACATCAGCCAGGGATGCCGGACTCGTTGCTCCCTCCGACGTGACAGAACTGAGTCACAAACGTTCCGAACTGGCTTCAGGCAAGGTGAAGTTGCGCAGCGGCATCAAGCTCGCCAAGATGGACCTGTTCAATGCCATAGGGATGGAGTACCAGTACTTCGACCTTGACAATTATGTGCTTTCGGAGACCATCGACGGCCTGTCCGAGGGTGACGGATTGACGGGGGAGGAGAGCGGAGTCCCCATAGAGGTCAAACTGCTGGATATGCAGCAGGAAGCCAAGGAACTGGAGAAGAAGGTCTCCGTAGGAGAGTTCCTGCCGGAAGTGGGCGTCGGATTGTCATACGGTTATGGCGATATGCAGGGCAATGGGAACGGCAAGTTCAACGGGGTTGGATTCGTCTCCGTAAAGATTCCTCTAACAGGCATAGGCAAGGCCGCCTCCCGCGCCCGCAGGATGGATTATGAGATACAGAAGGTGAGCAACGAGAGGGAATATCTTGACGAGCAGCTCCAGCTCCAGCGCCGCAAACTGTTTCTTGACATCGAGACCTCCGAGAGCCAGGCCGAAGTCTCAAGGGAGGCTCTCAAGGATGCCGAAGAGGCCCAGAGACGTTGTCTTGCAGATTATGAGGCGGGCCGCGTGACCGTCACCGACCTTCTTCAGGCCGAACTGGAGTACCGGAGCGCATCGGAGAAGCATATAGAGGACTGCATCGAATACCGCAAGGCCGTGAACGCCTACCGGTGCAGATATTGCGAGCAGCAGGATGATTGAGACATTTCTGGCATATCATCTGTTTTTCAAGCATCGCAGTGTCCGTTTCGACAAGGATGCGCATAATGCCGACAACATTCAGAAGAGGATGCTCCGGCGGATGATTTCACGCGCCAGGAACACGGTTTGGGGCAGGGAGCACGGTTACGGTGATATGCTCTCGGACGGGGACCTTTATGGAAGGTTCTCTTCCACTGTCCCTGTATGTGAGTACAATGACCTGGCCGGATATTTCGACCGTATGTATAACGGTGAGAAGAATGTCCTGTGGCCTGGGAGATGCAGGCAGTTTGCTGTGACGTCCAGCACGACGTCTTCCTCATCCAAATATATTCCCGTGTTGGCTGACAATCTCAGGGATACCCATTTGATGGGAGGCATCGACTCCGTCGCGGCATATCTGAGGCATCACCGCTCGAGCCGGGTCTTCAGCGGCAGGACAATGATGCTGACGGGCAATTATTTCCCTGAGCTTGACAGAGGACAGGCAAAGGCAGCGACTGTCAGCGCCATTCTGTATGCGGGTACTCCCAAGTTATGCCTTCTGTTCAAGTCCCCTTCTCCCGGGGTTGTCTCTATCAGGGATTTCTCCGAAAAGGTGGAGGCTGCAGCGCGGGAGACAGCCGGCAAGCGCATCACTGCTATTGCCGGACTGCCGTCCTGGATACTGGAATTCCTCAAAAAGGTGCTTGAAGTTACCGGCAAGGACAATATCTCTCAGGTCTGGCCGGATTTGGAAGTGTTCTTCCACGGAGGTATGGCATTTGACTCATACAGGCCTTCCTTCGAGAAGATTATTCCGTCCGGCAGGATGAAATATGTGGAGACGTACAATGCCAGTGAAGGGTTCTTCGGGGTTCAGACGTCTCCGGATGACAGCGCTATGTCGTTGTGCATCGATTACGGGGTTTTCTATGAATTCATCCCATATAAGGAATTCGTTGAGGGAGGCAGGGATGCGCTGCCTGTCTGGAAGGTATCGGCCGGCGTCGATTACGTGCTCCTGATTTCCACTACCGGCGGCCTGTGGCGTTTCCTTCTGGGGGACATAATCCGATTCACTTCATTGCGCCCATATAAATTCAAGATTACGGGACGCACCGCGCAGTATTTGGATACCAAGGGGGAGGGGTTGAATGTCAATATCGTTACTGACGCGCTCTCTTCCGCCTGTCGTAAGGCAGGCGCTGTCGTGCGCGAGTTTACCCTCGGGGCGGAAATCCTTCCGGACGGGGTTATGAGGCACAACCTGCTTGTCGAGTTTGAGTCCCTTGTCGGCAGTTCCGACGATTTTGCCGATTTGTTCGACGCCGATTTGAAGGACCTCAGCTGGGAATATAGTCTTACCCGTAGGTGCGGACTGGTCGCACCGCCCCGGGTTATCAGAGCACGTGACGGAGCCTTCCTGTCCTATATGAAGTCAATCGGCCACCTGGATGCGCAGCGCAAAGTGCCCAGGATTACCGGATCGATGGAACTTATCGACAGGATTACAAATGTGTCGTGAGGAGTTTGAGTCCCGATTTGCCGGGGACGATACCGGGATTGCCGTCCTTTGAGGTAAGGAGCACTGCTTCTCCGGGTTTGATGGAGACGCTCCCGATTGAACCTTCCCCTTCCATACATATCACTATCATGAAGTCGCCGCACCCTTTAGTGTCCAGTTTGAACGGCTGCGTGAGTTCGAGAAGCGTTGTGGTGAAGAAGGGGCATTTGACCAGTTCGACGTTTTCGTCCCTGCGCGCCACGTAATGCGTGCGGTAATCCTCATATACCGTATAGTCGATAGCGTCCTTGGCTTCCCGGGTGTGGAGCTGGCGGGGTTTGCCGTCAAGCCCCAACCTGCCGTAGTCATAGATGCGGTAGGTGATGTCCGAGGTCTGCTGGATTTCTGCGATATAACAGCCGCCGCCTATGGCGTGGATGCGGCCTGCCGGGAGGAAGAACACGTCACCGGCCTTGACGGGATAGTCCGCAAGCACTGAGACTATCTTGTCCTGCTCGACGAGTTCGACATATCTGTCGGCATCTATCCTCTCCTTGAGACCGCTCAGCAGGTGCGCGCCCTCGGAGGCTCCGATGACGTACCACATTTCGGTCTTGCCCTTGCAGTTATGGCGTGCGGCCGCCAGCTCGTCATTGGGATGTACCTGGATACTGAGGTCCTTGTGGGCATCGATGAATTTTATGAGGAGGGGGAACTGCCCCGGCCATATATCGGTGATTTTCTTGCCTGCATCGGGGCCTTCCGCCACGACTGATTCGTTGCCGGGAACACCGGAAAGCACCCAGCTCTCGGTTCCCCAGACCATAGTCTTGAGTATCGGATTGAATTTGTACATATTGTGTTACTCTATATTGTTCTCTATAAGTTCGAAGTCGAGCAGTCGCTGCTCCAGATTGGCGCTGAGCACCCGGATGCGTACGGCATCCCCCAGCCTGTAGACCTTGCGGGTCCTTCTGCCGACGAGCCTGTACAGTTTCTCGTCGAACTCGAAGAAGTCCGACTTGATCTCGCGCAGGGGTACCATACCTTCGATCTGCGTGGGCTCGATGGCCACGTAAAGACCCCACTCCGTCACCCCGGACACGTGACCGTCAAACTCCATTCCGGTCTTGTCCATCATATACTCGACCAGTTTGTATTTGACACTCGTTCTCTCGGCATCCGCCGCAATCTGCTCACGCTGTGAGGCATATGCGCACTCTTCCTCGTATTTGTCCTTGTTCTGGCTCTCCTTGCCCGCCAGATACATGGCCAGGAGCCTGTGGACCATAGTGTCCGGGTAACGCCTGATAGGAGAGGTGAAATGGGTGTAGTATCCGAACGCCAGACCGTAGTGCCCGATATTGTCGGTGCTGTATTTGGCCTTGGCCATGGAGCGCAGGGCTATGTCCTCGAATGCCGCGAACTCCGGCCTGCCCTTGGACTCTTCCAGCAGCTCGCCGAGTATCTTCGACACACTCTTGCCTTCCCCGAACTTGCCCATCTTGTATCCGAAGCCCTTCGAGAAACTCCTCAGGTTCTCCAGCTTGACAAGGTCGGGCTCATCGTGGATGCGATAGACGAAGGTCTTGCCGGTCTTGGCTATGAATTCCGCGACGGTGCGGTTGGCGAGCAGCATGAACTCCTCGATAAGCCAGTTGGCCTCTTTGGAGAACTTCTGGTATACGTTGACGGGACGTCCCGTCCCATCGACCTCCACTTTCATCTCGGGACGGTCGAAATTGATGGCCCCTGACTTGAATCTCCTGTCCCTGAGGGTGAGAGCCAGAGTGTTGAGAATGACTATCGCTTCCTCGAGTCCGGATCCGGGCTTGTCGTCCGACCCGCTGAAGCGCTCGATTATCTCCTGCGCACCCTCGTAGTCAAGTCTATGGTCGGAGCGTATTGCAGTGCGTCCTATCCAGGAATTGATGACCCTGGCATCGGGGCTCATCTCAAAAATGGCGGCGAAGGTCAACTTGTCCTCTCCCGGGCGCAGCGAACAGAGTTTGTTGCACAGTTTTTCGGGAAGCATAGGCACGGTGCGGTCCACCAGATAGACGGAAGTGCCCCTCTCCCTCGCCTCCTTGTCGACGGCAGAGCCGGGCCTGACGTACCAGGATACGTCCGCAATGTGTACGCCCACCTCATAGTTGCCGTTGCTGAGTTTTCTGAACGAAAGTGCATCATCGTAGTCCTTGGCGTCAGAAGGGTCGATCGTGAAGGTGAACACCTCGCGGTAATCCTTCCTGCCCTTGAGCTCCTTGTCTCCAATCTCTTCGGATATGCTGTCCGCGGCATCCTCCACCTCCTTTTCGAACTTGTAGGGGAGGTTGAATTCGGTCAGGATGGCGTGCATCTCGGTGTCGTTGTCCCCGGGCTTGCCCAGCACGTCGACAATGTGGCCCACGGGAGAGGGGTCCCGCCTGTCCCACCTGTCCACGACGACGGCAACCTTCATACCGGTGACGGCTCCTCTGGAGAGGGCGTCGTCCAGGTCTACGGAAATGTCGTATGGCATGGACTTGCTCTGCATCAGCACCCAGGCCTGGGCTCCGACGAGGTGCAGAATCCCCACGAAAGGCCTGCCCGAACGCTCCACGATCTCCACCACTTCGCCTTCGCGCCTCTTGCCGCGTCCTTCCTCGCGGGTGACGGCCACTCTGACCGTGTCACCGTCGAGGGCGTTCCTTGTCTTGGACGCCTTTACGAAAATGTCCTGATCCTGTCCGTCCACTATGACGAATATGAATCCGTCACGCGTCATCTGGACGCGCCCTACAAACTGGGGGAACACTTTCTTTCCGGAGCGGCGTTTGCGCTGCGGGTTCTGAATCCTGCTGTTGCGCTTCTTCATATGATTATCTGAATTTCGTGTCTTCTTCCAACATGCCGAGATATGACCAGTATCTCTCCCGGCTGACCGAACCGTTCTCCAACCCCGACTTGACAGCACAACCAGGCTCGTGAGTGTGCGTGCAGGGAGTGAACCGGCACCCTTGAGATGCCTTCAGCATTTCGGGGAAATACTTGTAGATTTCCTCTTTCTCAAGGTCAACCAGGCCGAATCCTCTCAACCCCGGGGTGTCGATGACATATCCGCCGGTGGCAATGCGGTACATCTCATACAGGGATGTCGTGTGTTTCCCCTGCAGATGGACATCCGAAATGCGGCCTGTACGCGGGTTCAGCGACGGGTCCACGGCTTTGACCAGAGAAGATTTGCCGACTCCGGACTCGCCGGAGACGAGGTTGACGCCACCTTTGCAAAGCCCCCGCAGCTCGTCTATGCCTTCCCCCGTTATGGTGGATGTCCTGATGATGCGGTATCCGGCTCCGCTGTATATGTCTGAGAACCGTTCCACCTCCCCGGGCGCCTCGTTACCGTAAAGGTCCACTTTGTTGAGCACTATGACAGGTTCCACGCCATATACGCCGCAGGTGACCAGAATTCTGTCGAGGAACGGTAGTTTGATCTCAGGGAAATACAGCGAGACCACAACCAGAGCCCTGTCCAGATTGGCGGCAATTACGTGGGACTGACGGCTCAGATTGGTGGAACGGCGGACTATGAAGTTGCGTCTGTCAAGAATGTCGGTGATGGTTGCGGGGCCTTGTCCCTCTCCGGCTTCGTAGAGGACTCTGTCTCCGACGGCCACCGGATTGGTGGCGGTGCCGGCGTTCAGCCTCACCCTTCCCCTCAGGACTGCCGGAAACGGATTCCAGACAGGCAGTTCGCTAAGGAGATAGTGGCTGCCCGCGTTCTTTACAACGGTCGCTTCTCCTTTCATCGCTACAAAGATAAGTTTTTATGACTATATTTGTAAGACCTCTAATGGCATTATTTCGATTATGATTTCTGAAGCCCGCATAGATGAGATTACCAACGCGCTTTTCGACGGTCTGAAGTTCCCTTCCGAGCCTACGGGCCTGTATGACCCTCTTCGATATATGATCAGGATAGGAGGCAAGAGAATACGGCCAAGGCTGTGTCTGACGGCCTATTCTCTCTACAGGGACTATATTTCCGACGACGTGCTCGAGCCCGTTGCCGCATTGGAGGTGTTCCACACCTTTACTTTGATTCACGATGACATAATGGACTGTTCTCCGCTCAGGCGCGGTATGCCGACAGTATGGAAGAAGTGGGATAACGACACTGCCATCCTGTCCGGAGACGTGATGCTGATAGACGCCTATATGCGGATAGGCAGAGCGCCCCGCTTCGCCGCTGCGCAGGTGATGGACCTCTTCTCCAGGACAGCGGCGCAGGTGTGTGAAGGACAGCAGTATGATATGGAGTTCGAAAAGGTGCCCGAGGTCCCGATGGCGGAATACGAGCGTATGATAGGGCTCAAGACGGCGGTGCTTCTGGCCTGCTCCGCGGAGATGGGAGCCATATTGGGAAATGCTCCGGAGGAGGACTGTGAACTGCTGTACAAATACGGATACGAGTTGGGAATGGCCTTCCAGGTTGCGGACGACTATCTCGATGCATTCGGGGACAGCAAGGTTTTCGGCAAGCCCATAGGCGGGGATATCGTGGAGAACAAGAAAAGCTGGCTGCTGCTCAAGGCGCTCGAGAAGACTGATGACAGGCGGGGGCTTCTGGACCTTATGGACCTCCCGGTCGACACACCGGAGCGGAGGGACTTCAAGATAGCGAAGGTCAAGGCCGTTTACGAAGCTCTCGGAGTCAATGATGACGCCCGGGCCGAAGTGGTAAGGTTCTCCGCCCGCGCTACCGATGCGGTGCGGAATTTGCATATCGGAGCGCTCAAGAAGGAAATGCTCTGCAGATTTGCGGACAAACTGGTCGGCCGTGCAAAATAAAGAATTGGAAATAATGGCCCCCGCAGGCAATTTCGAATGTCTGCAGGCCGCAATACAGGGAGGCGCGGATTCCGTATATTTCGGAGTCGGCAATCTCAATATGAGGAGTCATTCGGCCAACAATTTCCAGCCGGAGGACCTTGCCGAAGTCGTCAGGATCTGCAGGGAGCACGGAGTGAAGAGCTATCTGACCCTGAACATAGTGCTTTACCAGCAGGATCTGGAGCCGATGCGTGAGGCTCTGGATGCGGCCAGGAAGGCCGGAGTGTCGGCAGTCATCGCATCCGACATCGCCGCCATCCAGTACTGTCGTGAGATCGGGATGGAGGTGCACATATCCACCCAGCTCAGCATATCCAATGTGGAGGCTCTCCGTTTCTATGCCCGTTTCGCGGACGTGGTCGTGCTGGCGAGGGAACTCACCCTTGATCAGGTCAGGGAAATCTATGACACAATATGCCGGGAAGGCATCAAGGGCCCTTCCGGAGAACTGGTAAGGATAGAGATGTTTGCGCACGGGGCCCTGTGTATGGCCATCAGCGGCAAGTGCTATCTCAGCCTCCACGCATACGGGGCGTCCGCCAACAGGGGCTCCTGCTACCAGATATGCCGGCGCGGCTATGAGGTCACAGACCTCGAAACGGGCAACAGGCTGGAAGTGGACAACAAGTACATAATGTCCCCCAAGGACCTTTGCACCATCGAATTCATGGACAAGATCGTGGATGCCGGCGTAAGGGTGTTCAAGATAGAGGGAAGGGCCAGGAGTGCCGAGTATGTCAAGAGGTGCGCCTCCTGCTACCGTAAGGCGGCGGATGCCGTGTGTGAAGGGACATATACCCCGGAAATCGCCGCAAGTCTCAAGAGTTCCCTTGCCGAAGTGTTCAACAGGGGCTTTTGGGACGGATATTATCAGGGAGCGTATCTCGGTCAGTGGAGCGACGTGTACGGCTCGCAGGCAACGCGCAGAAAGGTCTATTGCGGTAAAGTCAGCAACTGGTTCGACAGGATAGGCGTTGCCGAAATCACCGTGGAATCGGCCGCTCTCAACGTCGGGGACAGGGTTATGGCAATCGGGGCCACTACCGGAGTGGTCGAATTTGATGTGGATGACTTGAGAGTCAATCTCAAGGGCGTGTCCTCCGCCGACAAAGGCAGCAGATGTTCCGTCTCCGTCCATCCCCTTGACAGAGATGCAGGATTCGAAAGGCTCCGCCGGGGGGACAAGATATATATCTGGAAAGAAATATGAAAAGAACAATTGCAATATTGATGCTCCTGGCTCTGGTAATGCCTGCAGGGGCGCAGTCCAAAAGTTACAATCTTGCCAAGTGGGTCGAGATACAGACTTCTCTTCTGAAGGAGCTCAACCGTTCGTACGTTGATTCCCTTCCCCTGGACCGTATCGAAAAGGCCGGCATTGACGCCATGCTCGGGAGTCTCGATCCGTATACCATCTACGTGCCTCAGGAAGAGAACGAGGACCTTCAGATGATGATAAACAAGACCTACGGGGGTATAGGCGCCCTCATATACAAGGAGAGCGCCCGGTCCGACCTTTTCATCAACGAACCCTATGCGGGCTCTCCCGCGGTCCGGAACGGACTGCAGTGCGGGGACAGGATACTCGAGATAGACGGCAAGTCCGTATATGACCTTGACACCAAAGGCTGCAGCGACAGAATGAAGGGCAAGCCGGGCACTGAGGTTGTTCTGAAGGTCAAAAAGGTCAGAAGCGGGGAAGAGAAGGCAATCAGGATAGTCCGCGAAATGATCAGGATTCCCGACGTGCAATATTACGGGATGCTGGATGACGGCACTACCGGTTACCTTCTGCTCGGCGGATTTACCGAAGGAGTTGCCTCACAGGTGAGAGAGGCCGTAAGGAAGATGCGTGACGAGCAGGGAATGAAGCGTTTCGTGCTGGATCTCAGGGGCAATGGGGGCGGACTTCTCAACGAGGCTGTCGACCTGGTGTCCGTGTTCGTGCCGAAGGGCTCTCTGGTGGTTTCGTCCAAGGGCAAGGATGCGGGTGAGACACGCAACTATCGGACAACTCTCGAACCGGTCGACTTGGAAATGCCTGTGATTGTACTTGTGGATTCCGCATCGGCATCTGCTTCCGAGATTGTATCGGGGGCCCTTCAGGACCTGGACAGGGCCACGATAATGGGCGGCCGTACTTTCGGCAAGGGGCTTGTGCAGAGCATCCGTCCTCTTCCTTTCGGCGGCCAGCTCAAGGTCACCACAGCCAAATACTATACACCCAGCGGGCGTTGTGTGCAGGCAATCGACTATTCACACCGCAATCCCGACGGCAGTGTAGGACATATTCCCGACAGCCTGACCAGAGAATTCAAGACCTCTCACGGCAGGACGGTGCGTGACGGTGGCGGAGTCACTCCCGACGTTCAGCTCGAATTCAAGGACTACAGCCGCCTGACATATTCGGTCGTTCTAGGAGGCGTTATCGAAAAATATGTGCTGGATTATGTCGCAAGGCACGATTCGATACCTGCCGTGGAGGATTTCCACTTCACGGACTATGAAGATTTCGTTTCGTTTGCCAAGACCAGGGAATTCGATTACAGGTCCGAAGCCAGGACCTGCTTCGACCAGATGAAGAAGGAACTTGAGAAAGACGGGCTCACGGCCACGGTGTCAGCGGAACTGGAAGCCCTTGGGAAGGCCCTTGATATGGACAAGGAACAGGTGCTCCGCCTGAAGAAGGACGAAATCATTCCGTTCATTGAGGAAGAGCTTGCGGTGCGCTATTACTTCCAGGAAGCCGGAGTGCAGATCAGGCTCCGTTATGACTATCAGTTGCAGGAAGCCCTCAAAAGCCCGTTGGTGGAGATATGAAAATAATATTCGCGACCGCCAACAAGGGCAAGATACGTGAAGCTGCTGAGATACTGGGCCCTGGCTTTGAAATCGTAAGTCCGGCAGATCTCGGCATATTCGACGACGTAGAGGAAACCGGGAGTACTTTCAGGGAGAATTCTCTCATCAAGGCCCAATATGTCTGGCGCAGGACAGGTCTGGACTGCTTCGCCGATGACAGCGGGCTTGAAGTCGACGCCCTTGGCGGCGCCCCCGGCATTTATTCGGCCCGTTATGCCTCACCGGGCCACGATTTCGATGCCAATATCTCCAAACTCCTTGCCGAACTCGGCGATACCCGGAACCGCAAGGCCCGGTTCGTGTGCGTGGTGACCCTGCTTACAGGAGGAGTACCTCATTATTTTGAAGGCAGCTGTGAAGGCAGCATTGCTCTCCGGAAGTCCGGGAACGGAGGATTCGGATATGATCCGGTGTTCGTTCCCGATGCATGGCCCGATCTGACCATGGCGCAAATCAGTGAAGAGCAGAAGAACAGCATTTCCCACAGGGGCGAGGCCCTTCGCAAAATGGCCGAATGGCTGAAAGACGGCACCAGATGACCGCTGCGACCAGACTCATAGTGCTCAATGCCACCAAATCCGGTGAGACGGCTCTTGTATTGCATACGCTCAGTCCCGCGTACGGGAGACGCAGTTTCCTGACCAATGTCGGGAGGAAGACCTCGATGTCCCTGTTCCTCCCGCTCAACATACTCGATGCCGAAGTGCACGAAAACCCCCGTTCGGATCTGTGGCGTGCGGGCAATATCAGGTCGGCCTGTCCTCTCTCAGGCATCCGGGGCAACATCTACAAAAACACAATGACCCTTTTTATGAGTGAAGTGCTCTACCGGACCGTCAGGGACGGAGTATCCGAAGACGGACTCTTCGAGTGGTGCGAAAGGAGCATCCACACTCTGGATGCAATGGAGGGCGAATTCGCCAACTATCATCTGCGGTTCCTTCTGGAGTTCGCTTCCGCTTTGGGATTCACCCCGGATATCGAATCGCTGAGTCCTTTTGCGGGGCCTCATCTGGCACGTCTGCAGACACTTCTCGAGCTGGGACTGGCTGAATTCATGCTGGTCCCGATGTCCGGAGCCGAAAGGAACGGCATTGCCGAGTCCCTGCTCAGGTACATAGGATATCACACAGAGTCCTCCCTGAACGTCAGGTCTCTGCCCGTGCTGAGGGAACTATATTGTCAGTAGAATCAATCTGTTGAGGTTTTTTCGTATTTTTGCATAAGCTTATCAAGATATTTCGGGTGTTATGTGGCTTTGGATGGCATTAGGATCGGCCGTGCTGCTCGGCCTTTACGACGTGGCGAAGAAACTCGCCCTGTCCAGGAACTCGGTCCTTGCAGTGCTGCTGGTGGCCACGGCTCTCTCCACACTTATTCTTTCGCCGGTGCTCGTGGCCTGCCCCGGCACATGCAGGGATCACCTTGCACTTGTCCTGAAGGCGGTGCTCGTCACGGTGTCCTGGGTATCGGGAATGATAGGTCTCAAGATGCTCCCGATCACCATAGTGAGTACGCTGAAGGCTTCCCGTCCCTTCCTTGTAGTAGTGCTCTCCATTGTCCTGTTCGGCGAAAGACTGAATGCCTGGCAGTGGGGAGGTGTGGTCCTGGCTCTGGTCGCAGTGCTGATGCTTGCCAGGACTAGTTCGCGTGAAGGTGTGGTGTTTACCAGCAACAAGGGAATATGGGCGATGGGAGTGTCCATCATCTCGGGCGTGGCAAGCGCATTGTATGACAAGTTCATAATGAAGGGAATGGAGCCTCTGTTTGTCCAGGGGTGGAGTGATTTCTACATAACACTCATTCTGCTTGTTTGCGTGCTGGCAAGTGCCAGATGGGGGGAAATGCGTGGGCAACGCTTCGTATGGGATTGGACTTTGCTGCTGATAGCGGTGCTCATAACGGTTGCGGATGCACTTTATTTCATGTCCCTCAAGCAGGACGGAGCCCTGCTGTCGGTCATTTCGCTTGCACGCAGGAGTTCCGTTGCGGTCACGTTCGCCGTGGGAGCGGTATTCTTCAAGGAAAAGAACGTCAGGGGCAAGTCCGTTTCACTTGCCGTGCTTCTTGTCGGAATGGTGTTGCTGCTCATCGGGTCATAGATTATGGCGAATGACGGATACATCAAGATAAAGGGTGCCAAGGCGCACAATCTCAAGAATGTCAGTGTGGAGATTCCGCGCGGCAAGTTCAGCGTCATTACCGGAGTGAGCGGAAGCGGCAAGTCCTCTCTTGCCTTTGACACCATATATGCCGAGGGGCAGAGGAGGTATATGAATACGCTGTCTCCGTACGCCAAACACTTTATGGGCGTGCTGGAGAAACCGCAGGTGGAGAATATCGAGGGCCTCAGCCCTATCATAGCCATCGAGCAGAAGACTGTCGGCAGCAATCCGAGGTCTACAGTGGGCACCATCACTGAAATTTCGGATTTCCTGAGGCTTCTCTACGCAAGAGCTTCCACGGCCTATTCGCCCCTCACCGGCAAGGAAATGATCCGGTATACGGATGAGCAGATCGTTGACTTGATTCTGCAAGAATATGCCGGCCGCAGATGCCTGCTTCTCGCTCCTATGGTCAGGGGACGCAAGGGACATTACAGAGAGTTGTTCGAATCCCTCCGCAAGAAGGGATATACAGAAGTGAGAGTCGACGGAGAACTTCTGGGCCTTAATGAGGTGGAGGCTCTTGACAGATACAAGGCGCATTTCGTGGAGCTCGTCGTGGACAAGCTCAAGCCCGGGGAGGGGGATCTCAAGCGCATCAGGTCTTCGGTTATGACTGCTCTCGGACTCGGAAAAGGCTCTGTGGCCATATTGTCAGCGGAAGAAGGGGCCCGTCCCAGGCATTTTTCGAAGCACCTGATAGATCCCGACAGCGGCCTGTCCCTTCAGGAACCTGCACCCCACAGCTTCTCATTCAATTCTCCCGAGGGGTATTGCCCCCACTGTAAGGGGCTCGGTACCATAGTCGACATCAATATGGACACAATTATTCCCGACAGGACGGTGTCGATAGCGGACGGAGGCATAGTGCCGCTGGGCAAAGTGAGGGATGCACGCAAGTTCGATGTCGTGCGCTCCATCGCGCGCAAATACAACTTCTCGCTCTATGACCCTTTGGCCGCAGTGCCGGATGAAGCGGTGTCGCTGCTCATATTTGGCTCTGACGAATTTTTCCGCATCGGGGAGGGAGCAATGTCCGAAATGGTCAACTGGCCCGGTATCGTGGATGACATCGAGGACAAGGTGGTATGTCCCGTGTGCCACGGAAGTCGTCTGAAGGAAGAGACGAACTGCTTCAAAATCGACGGCAGGACCATCAGCGAGGTCTCGGCAATGGAGCTCTCCGAGCTTGGACAGTGGCTGGATACACTTCCTGGCAAATTGTCGGGCCGCTCTTCCGCCGTTGCCCGCGACATACTCAAGGAACTCAGGGACAGGGTTGGATTCCTTCTGGACGTGGGGCTGGACTACCTGTCGCTTGACAGGGCTACGGCCACTCTTTCCGGAGGCGAGAGCCAGCGCATCAGGCTGGCCACGCAGATCGGGTCCAAACTGGTCAACGTCATATATATTCTGGATGAGCCCAGCATCGGTCTTCATCAGAGGGACAATCTCAAACTTCTATCCTCTCTCAAGAGCCTGCGGGACGAAGGCAATACCGTCATAGTGGTCGAACACGACACGGAAACGATGCGCTCCGCCGATTGGATTGTGGATGTTGGACCCGGGGCAGGGGAGAACGGAGGCCGGATATGTTACAGCGGTCCGGTCAAAGAAGACACGGGGAAGGATTCAGGAGAGCTTGTACGCGAACGGAGGAAAGGCAGCGGCAAAATGCTCGGCATACGCGGAGCCTGCGGCAACAACCTCAAGAACGTGAATGTGGACTTCCCGTTGGGATGTATGACCGGCATAAGCGGGGTGAGCGGCAGCGGCAAGTCCTCGCTCATCAACGGTACACTGATGCCGGCCCTCAAGTCCCGGATGTACAAGTTGCAGCAGAAGCCTCTGCCGTATGGAAGCATTGTCGGCATGGAACATATAGACAAAGTCGTCGAAATCGACCAGAGCCCCATAGGCAAGACTCCGAGGTCCAATCCTGCGACCTTTACCGGAGTGTTCGGCGATATCCGGAGCCTGTTCGAGGAGACCCCGGATGCCAGGGTCCGCGGCTTCAAGGCCGGCAGATTCTCCTTCAATGTGCCCGGCGGCCGCTGCGAGGAGTGCAAAGGGGCCGGCATCAAGGTGATTGAAATGAATTTCCTTCCCCCGGTCAACGTGGTCTGCGACCAGTGCCGGGGCAAGAGGTACAGGGAAGACACTCTTGCCGTCCGCTACAAGGGCAAGAACATAAACGATGTGCTGGAGATGTCCATAGACGAGGCGTACGAGTTCTTCAGGAATCATCCCGGGATAGCGCCCAAACTCAAGGCGCTCGTGGACGTGGGTCTCGGCTATGTCCGTCTCGGCCAGTCTTCCGTCACGCTTTCGGGCGGAGAGAGCCAGAGGATGAAGCTTGCGGCCGAACTGTCGCGCAAAGCCACGGGCAATACCCTCTATATGCTGGACGAGCCTACCACGGGACTTCACCGCAAGGATATCGACACCCTTATGACGGTACTCCACAAACTCGTGGATCAGGGCAACACGGTAATAGTGATCGAGCACAATCTCGATGTGCTGAAGGAAATGGACTATATTGTCGATATGGGGCCGGAAGGTGGACGCAGGGGCGGTATGATAGTGGCTGCGGGCACTCCCGAGGAAGTGGCGGACAATCCGGCATCCGTAACGGGAAAATATCTAAAGAATCTGTTATGACCAAAGTTGAAGCTGCCAGAGAAGAATACAGGGACTGGTGCCGTGCAATAGGCATCAGTACCATAGAAGATGTCAACAAAGTGCTTGCATCCGGAGACGGAGTAAGGCTCATCAACATATGCGAAGCCCGTCAGGAGCGCAAGTATGCCGCCGTTGCGGACCAGATATACTGGAATCATACGGACAAGCGCATAGTGATGATGTCGGGGCCATCCTCCAGCGGCAAGACCTCGTCGTCCCTGAGGATTGCCCAGCAGTGCGTTGCCATCGGTCTTATGCCGAAGGTGATAGAGCTTGACAATTATTTCGTGGAGCGGGACAGAACCCCCCGGGACGAGACGGGAGAATATGACTTCGAAGCTCTTGGAGCGATGGATGTCGAACTGTTGGGAAATCAGCTGAACGACCTGCTGTCGGGCCGTGAGGTGGAGATTCCAAGATTCGATTTCGTCAGTGGCAGGCCGGTTTTCGAAGGCAACAGGATGAAACTCAATGACGGTGACGTGCTGTTTATGGAAGGCATCCACGCATTGAATCCGGCACTCACGCCCGATGTCGGACAGGACAGGATATTCAGGGTATACATCTCGGCCCTGTCTTCACTGGAAGGCGGGGAGAAGGTGCACTATTCCACAACGGACAAAAGACTGTTGAGGAGAATCGTGAGGGACAGCCGCACCAGGGGGATAAGCCCCGAGGAGACACTCACGCACTGGGCCTCGGTACGTCGCGGGGAGACCCGCAACATTTTCCCTTATGAGGAGAATGCCGACATAGTGTTCAACTCTTCGACCCTGTATGATATGCCTCTGCTCAAATACTATTCAGAACCGCTTCTGTACGGGATTCTGGAAGGTTCGCCGGCATATGACAAAGCGCAGTCCCTGCTGGAGATGCTCTCACACGTGACTGCGCTGAAACCTTCGGAGATAGCTGCCATCCCTCCCACGTCCATATTGAGGGAGTTCATAGGCGGACAAACCCTCTAGAATGCCATAAGACCTCCCGCCGCCCGCACAAGGAAGAATCCGCATACCGGCAGGGAAAGGACGAACAGGACTATCAGAATGAGCCCCGGTCTCCATTTGGGAGAGTTGAGATCGAAAATGAGCAGTATGCCGGAATAAATGTTCCAGGCGGCCAGAAGTAGGACCGGAACAAACAGGGCAAGCGCCAGGTTGCCGGCGAGTATTGTGTCGGCGACTCCCGGCATTTCGAAGATGTCCGACCAGATCCAGGGCAGGAAGTCCATAGCTCCGAAAGCCGCAATGGCTCCGGTGCCCAGGACAACCATAGTGATGCCGATAAGAATCAGCACTGCTCTCCCGATCAGATGAAGGGCCGGAGACTGGCACGACTCCCGTACCGGAGATGAAGATGTCCGGGCAAAATCGCCGACATTGATGGGCTTGCCGTTCATCTTGCATTTCTGCTCGACCGTCCTGGCGGCCGGAATGCAGCACCAGGCCACCACGTAAGAGAGCAGAAGAACCCCGAATAGGGCTTCACTCCAATCCTTGTCTGCAAACATCATCGACAGGCACAGCACTGTGTAGATTATTCTGAATATTACCACGTCCAGGTCAAAATATGCTGCCAGGCCGCTGAATACTCCACCAAGGAATTTGTTGTCCGTGTCCCTGAAGATTCTCTTTTTCCTGGCAGAGGGGGCTTTGACATCACCGCCATCCGGTTCCGTGTCTATGCTCCCGAATTCTCCCATCACGGATTTCGCATAGTCTACAATCTGATTGGTGACTATTCTGGAAGGACCGCATTTCTCCAGAAGGAGTTCTCCTATCCGTTCCTCGATGTCGGAGCAGATTTCGTCCGCTGACGGGTCGGACGCATACCGGATTCTGACCGAATTCAGATAAGTCTCCAGTGCGGATGCGGCATCTTCTTCGACGAAAAATGCGAAACCTCCGATATTTAGATTAAGTGTCTTTTTCATAGTTGTTTACTCTTGCTGACATTTCAACGCGTCGATAGACTGGGTGAGTTCCTTCCAACTGGCGTCAAGCTCCTGGAGCTGGACTCTTCCGGAAGGAGTTATGGAATAATATTTCCTGGGAGGTCCCTGAGTGGATTCCTCCCATCTGTAACTCAGGAAACCCTGGTTCTTGAGCCTGACCAGGAGCGGATACAAAGTGCCTTCCACCACAATCAGGTCAGCATCCTTGAGCTTCTGGATTATTGAAGACGGATATTCGTCCCCTTTCTGAAGGACAAGCAGTATGCAGTATTCGAGCACACCCCTTCTCATCTGGGTTTTGCTGTTCTCTAAAATCTGTTCCATTTCCTAAGAAGCGCTGTACCTGTTGATATTGTCCGGTGTTGCGGCTTCGCCGTGCATACCGCATTTCTCTACTGGGGTTTTGGCTGCGGGCACGATAATCCAGAATACAAGATACGCCCACAATCCGGCGAGCCCCAATATGAAGGCCAGTGTGAACAGTACCCTGATAAGAATTACGTCCAGGCCGGAGTACAGCGCAAGTCCGGAGCACACGCCTCCAAGGACCTTGTGGTCTGTATCTCGGTAGAGCTTTCGGACGGGTTGTCCGGACTCGGTGAAGTCGGGCACCGGGTGTATGGGGATGGAGAATCCCATATCCGTGACAGCCTTGCGGATCATCGCGCTGTCGACCACCTCCCTTCCCTGAAGGGATTCCCTCAGCAGCTCCGCTATCCTCAATTCAACCTCCTCGGTGATTTCGTCGGCAGATGAGGGCGTTTCTGTCCTGCCCAGGCCCTGCCTGTAGTCTTTGAGAAAGTGATTCAGCAACTCGTATGCGTCTTCATTCAGAACGAAGTTGCATTTGCCCAATGAAACGCTGATTGTCTTTGTCATAACATATTTTGTTTAGTTCGATTTAACTGTGACTTTGGATGCTCCGTAACAGGATATTCCAGATATGTCGCTGCCGTTTGATACCTTGAGCCTGGATGCTCCCGAAAGCTCGCCGTATAGCCTTCCTCCCGACAGATCTTCGATTTTGACGGCCCCGGAGCAGTCAAGTTCGGCGCTGCCTGCTTTGAGACAGGCTTCATCCCGGCCCTTGATGACGGCCGCCCCGGAGCAATCTATCCGGGCGTGTTCCGCTTCACCGGCAAGCTCGAGCTTGCCTGCCCCGCTCACATCGACTTCCAATATGCCGACTTTGACATCCATCTTGACTTTGGAAGCTCCGGACAGGTCCAGGTTCAACTCGCTGCCCTGCATCACGACATCCGAGACGAAAGAAGTGGCACCGCTCATATCGATGGACCTTATGCTCCGGGAGGAGACGGGAATCAAGACTTCGGGAGTCCTTATCCCCTTGCCGGAATTGAGTCTGATGCTGATTTTAAGCTCGTTCCCGTCAGGACAGATCCTGATATAGGGAATGAGGTTCCTGTCGGCCTTGAGCGTGACGCTGCTGACGGTGTCTGAATACCTGACGCGGAACACGCCGCTGACGTCGATGCTTTCATAGTCCGCCTTGATGTCTCCATAGACGACAGTGCTGTCGACACCGCTCATCGTCACGGCTTTGCAGGATTTGCAGACTCCCTTGTGATCGGAATCAGATGATGAGAAAGAAAAAGAACATGAAGAAGTTGATGTGGAAAGTGCCACAACACTCAGAAATAATGCCAGATAGTTCATATGATTTGATTTGATAATTACTCTGCACTGCAAAGATATAAAATAATTTTAGTACTATGCAACACATAGTACATAAAAATTAAAAAACTATGCGGAGTCGGGCTCTGTGGCTGTCATTCGGACTCGAAAGTGCTTTCTTCGGGCTCGTTGAAAGGTTCCAGAAAGGGATTGGATGTCCTTTCGACACCTATTGTGCTGGTGCCGCCGTGACCGGGATATATGGTGATGTCGGGATCGAGCCAGATGAGTTTCTCCATTATGGAGCGGATGAGGTCGTCATATTCGCCGCCCACGAGGTCTGTCCTGCCTATGGTTCCGGCAAACAGGGTATCCCCTGTGAACATTATCCTGCTTCCCTCTTCAAGATAGCATACACCTTCGGGAGAATGGCCCGGAGTGGTGATAGCCTTGAACCTCAGGCCGGCGGCTGCGATGATGTCCCCGTCCTTGACGGGCGTGACCGAAAATGAGAAATCCGGGACTCTCAGGCCGAGTCTGTCGCACATTCTGCCGAATACGACTTCCATCCCGGCATCATATGCCGCCATATAAATAGGGATTCCGTATCGTCTCTGGAGCGAAGCGGCGCCCCAGATGTGGTCGATATGGCAGTGGGTCACGAGGATGGCTTCGGGCGCAGTCCCCGAGGCCTCGAGTGAAGACAGGAACGTGTTTTCTTCTTCGGGGGAATAGAAGCCGGGATCCACTACGACGCAGGTCGGAGAACCGGTTTCTCTGGCGGTCATAGTGTGCTCCCGGAAGAGGTTGAATGTGAAAACTTGAACATCTGCCATAGTTTTGTCATTGGGACTCGCAAAATTACAAAAGAAATATTATATTTGTATGATTATACTATTATAGACAATGCATATAGCCATTGCGGGCAATATAGGTAGCGGCAAGACTACGCTGACAAGGTTGCTTGCCGCCCATTATGGTTGGACTCCGAAGTTCGAATCCGTCGACTTCAATCCATACCTCTCCGATTTCTACGGAGATATGGCGCGCTGGTCTTTCAACCTGCAGATTTATTTCCTGAACAAGCGTTTCAAGGATGTTGTCGACATCTCAAGGACGGATGATGTGGTGGTGCAGGACAGGACCATATTCGAAGACGCCAGAGTGTTCGCTCCCAATCTGCATGACATGGGACTGATGAGTTCCAGGGATTTCGAGAATTATTCGGAACTGTTCGAACTGATAATGTCCCTGGTCGAAATGCCGGACCTTCTGGTATATCTGCGCTCATCCATACCCAATCTCGTGGAGCACATACGCAAGAGAGGGAGGGAATACGAGCAGGGGATCAGCACCGAATATCTCAAGGCCCTCAATGACAGGTACGAGCAGTGGATTATGGATTATAAGGGGGAGTTGCTCATAATAGATGCGGACAGCATCAAGTTCGGCGAGAGCGCCGCCGATTTCACTAAAGTCAGGGAAATGTTGGAAGCCAGGCTGTCGGGCCTGAAGGCTCCTTTGTCAAAATAAACTACTATGGAAAGACTGACAATCATTGACTTCGTTCAGAAGTACGCCAGGATGTATTCGGACAAGACCTTCCTTCGCGAGAAGGTCGGAGGCGAGTGGGTTGAGACGTCGTATTCCACGACAAACAGGGAAGGAATCATTCTTGGGGCAGGTTTCATGGCTTTGGGATTGAAGAAGGGGGAGAAGGTCTCCCTGATATCCGAAGGCCGCAATATGTGGATATTCTCGGAATTGGGCATCCTCTACGCGGGCGGCGTCAACGTGCCGCTTTCGTTCAAGCTCGAGTCCGACCACGACCTTACGTTCCGCATAAACCATTCGGACTCCCGTTTCCTCATCGCTTCGGAGAGCCAGATAGACAAGGTCCGTAGAGTGATTGACCAGTGCCCTCAGGTCGAGAAGGTCATCGTCCTTGACGATATCCCCCTTCAGGACAACGAAATGTTTGTGGGCGACCTCCGCAGGATGGGAGAGGAGTTCATCCAGTCCAATCCCGGGGCCATAGAACGCAGAATGTCCGAGGTGGGCCCCGATGATTATGCCAACATCAGCTATACCTCCGGCACCACAGCCGATCCCAAGGGCATACTCCTTACCCACCGCAATTATACGGCCAATGTGGAGCAGTGCCATTCGGTCATAGGCGTTCAGGAAGGAGCGGTAATGCTCATCATACTTCCCCTTGACCACTGCTTCGCTCACGTGGCCGGATTCTATTTCATGATGAGCTCGGGAGGAAGCATCGCCACGGTGCCCGGAGGCAAGAGCGCCGTGACCATGCTGAAGAACATACCCGTCGCCATCAAGGAGACCCGTCCGCACGTAATGCTTTCGGTGCCTGCCATCTCGAGGAATTTCCGCAAGAACATCGAGAGCGGCATAAGGAAGAAGGGACCCAGGGTCGAGAAGCTCTACAATTTCGCCCTTGACAATGCCATCAAGTACAACCGCGAGTATTACAATATGGGCAGGCCTTTCATCTGCCTGTGGTGGCGCGGCATCCTGAAATCCATATTCGACAGACTCATATTCAAGAGCATACGTGAGAATTTTGGCGGACGGATGCAGTTCTTCGTTGGCGGAGGCGCTCTTCTGGACATCGAGCTCCAGCGCTATTTCTTCGCCATCGGAATGCCCATATTCCAGGGCTACGGCCTGTCCGAGGCCACCCCTGTCATCTGTTCCAACGCCTGCGGCAAGGGCAAAGCCCGCTTCGGTTCGTCAGGACGCACCGTGGTGCCTATGGATATCAAGATATGTGACGAGGACGGCAAGCAGATCTCCGACGGAGAGACGGGAGAGATAGTGATCCGGGGTGAGAACGTGATGGCCGGTTACTGGAAGAATCCCGAGGCTACGGAGAAGACCATAGTGGACGGATGGCTCCATACCGGAGACCGCGGATATATCTGTAAGGAGAATCCCCGTTTCCTGTATGTCACGGGAAGGTTCAAGAGCCTTCTCATCTCATCCGACGGAGAGAAATACTCTCCCGAAGGATTCGAGGACAGCCTTGCGGACGGCTCCAAATATATCGATTCCTCTGTGCTTTACAACAATCAGAGCCCTTACACCGTTGTGGTAGTCGTCCCCAACAAGCAGGCGCTCTATGACGCCGTCAGGAAGATGAACCTCGTACCTGAGGCCGAATCCGGCCGCAAGGCGATGTTGGACCTCCTCCAGAAGGAGATCGATGCATACCGCCCCGGCGCTTCCAAGGCCGGGATGTTCCCCGAGAAATGGCTTCCTGCCGCCATCGTGGTCGCTGACGAGCCTTTCACGGAGCAGAACGGAATGCTCAACACCACAGCCAAGATGGTGCGCCGCAAGGTCGAGGCCCACTATGCGGAGCGCATCGCATACGCAATGACGCCGGAGGGCAAACTCCTGTACAACCCGGAGAACATGCGCTCACTGTAACAGTCTGAAACAATTATCAATAATCAGTATGGAAACAACAAAAAATCAGAACTACACACCAGCAATAGTGGTGATGTTTGCTCTCTTCTTTATGATTGCTTTCGTTACGAATTTCGCCGGTTCAATGGGCGTGATTGTATCGAATCAGTTCGGAGCAAGCCCTGCGCTCAGCCAGCTCGGAACACTCGCAAATTTCATAGCTTATCTTTGTATGGGTATTCCTGCGGGAATAATCCTTAAGAGGAAAGGGTATAAGTTCACTGCCCTTTTGGCCGTCATCGTCGGCTTTGTCGGTGTAGGCATCCAGTGGCTTGCCGGTCCCGTGCAGTCGTTCCTCGTTTACGTTATCGGAGCATTCGTGGCAGGATTCTCGATGTGTCTGCTCAACATCGTAGTCAATCCTATGCTCAACACTCTCGGAGGCGGTGGCAACAAGGGCAACCGTCTTATCCAGCTCGGAGGTTCGTGCAACTCTGTCGGCGGAACTCTGGCCCCCATCCTTCTGGGCTTCCTCATCGGAGGAGAGGCTTCAAAGGCAAATGTATCCGACGCCGCTCCCGCAATGCTCATAGCAATGCTTATCTTTGTGCTTGCAGCTATTATCATCGCCTTTACAAATATTCCCGAGCCTCATATGGAGACTCCGGAAGAGAAGGCTGCACGCAAGTCCGGCAAGGTTCAGAAAGACAAATACAGTCCGCTCTCATTCCGTCATTTCGTACTCGGAGCAGTGGCAATCTTCTTCTATGTGGGCATTGAGGTCGGCATACCGAATATGGCGAACCTCTATATGTCGAATGATCTCAATATGCCGGCAGTGGCCGGTACCATCGTGGGCTTCTACTGGTTCTGTATGCTCATAGGCCGTCTAATCGGAAGCGCAATCGGTGGAAAGGTTTCATCCAAGACAATGCTTGCAGTCACTTCAACGGTCGCAATAATCTTCCTTCTCCTCGTGATGTTCCTCCCTCAGGATATCCGGGTCACCGTGTTCGGCAAGGTTATTCCCATTTCAATGTTGTTTATGTTCCTCTGCGGCCTCTGCACATCTGTCATGTGGGGTTCGATATTCAACCTTGCGGCAGAGGGCCTCGGCAAATACACCGCACCCGCCTCCGGAATTTTCATGACTCTGGTCTGCGGTGGCGGTATCATTCCTTTCTTCTGCGGAATACTCGCCAAATCGGCGGGCTATCTTCAGAGCTATTGGATACTTGTAGCCTGCCTCCTTTTCCTCGTTTTCTATGCGCTCGCAGGCAGCAAGAACGTTAACAAAGACATACCTGTAGAATAATATGGCAAAAGAATTCGTAGTCGGTATCGACGTGGGAGGTCAGACCTCCAAGATTGGCGTTGTGGACGCCAGGGGCACTGTTCTGGCACAGAAGGTCATCCGTTCGGACACTTATGGTACGGATGCTGACGCATTCCTTGCCGCGCTTGCGACGGCCGTGAAGGAGTGTATCAAGGAATCCGGCAAGGAGGGTGAAATACGTGGTGTGGGAGTCGGAGCCCCCAACGGCAACTATTATACCGGTGAGGTTGCATTCGCACCCAATCTCGCCTGGGCCGCCCATCAGGCGGTCAAGTTCGTCGACAAACTCAGCGCACAGCTTGACGGCATTCCCGTCAGCCTTACCAATGACGCCAACGCCGCGGCTGTCGGTGAAATGACATACGGAGCCGCAAGGGGGATGAAGAATTTCATCATGATAACTCTCGGCACCGGTGTCGGCAGCGGCATAGTCATAGACGGCAAGGTCGTTTACGGTCACGACGGATTTGCGGGCGAGCTCGGACATACCAATGTCATACGTCACAACGGACGCGCTTGCGGATGCGGCCGCAACGGCTGTCTCGAGGCATATTGCTCAGCGATGGGCGTGGCCCGCACAGCGCGCGAGTGGCTCGAGCACTCCAAGGAGCCTTCACTGCTCCGCGAGGTGCAGAACATCACTTCCAAGGACGTGTATGAAGCCGCCAAGGAAGGGGACAAGGTGGCTCTCGACATATTCGAGTACACCGGTACCCTGCTCGGCACCGCATTCTCCGATTTCATAGCATTCAGCGCACCCGAGGCCATCGTCCTTTTCGGCGGTCTCGCCCGTTCCAAGGAGTTCCTCTATGAGCCTATGATGAAGGCTATGAACGACAACGTCCTCCAGATATGGAAAAACAAGGTTAATATCGTATTCTCAAGCCTCAAGGAGTCGGATGCCGCCATCCTCGGTGCATCCGCACTTGCCTGGGAGCTGTAAAAGACACAAACAATAATGAAAACAAAATTTATTATTCCTGCCCTTCTTATGGGCGCAATGGTGTTGGCCTGCTCACCCAAGGCCAACCAGGCAGAAGCCGCGGACGGTGAGGTTGTCAAGACATCCAAGGATTGTGAGCCCAGCAAGGCTCTCGTAGACTCCGTGAGCTATCTTCTCGGCATCAATTTCGGATCTACAATCAAGGGTTATGATTTCGGGAACATCAATTACGCCCAGCTTGAGAAGGGTATCAAGGATTTCGTCAATGCCAAAGGCAATTACAATGACCCTTCATTCGTCGAGCAGTTCAAGATCAATCCCGAGACAATGGGAGAAATTATTAACAGATATCTCGGTGAGAGGCATCAGTACACAAGCCTTCTGAACAAGGAGGCAGGTGAGAAATTCCTCTCTGAGAACAAGAAGAAAGAAGGCGTGGTAGAGACCGAAAGCGGACTTCAGTACCGTATTCTTGCTGCCGGCAATGACGTACACGCATCAGCTGTAGATACCATCTGGGTCAGGTATGAGGGCAAGACTCTCGAAGGTGAAGTGTTCGACAAGGTCGGTGAAGAGGATGAACCCGCATCATTCACCCTGGCAGGCGTTATTCCCGGTTGGACCGAAGGAATGCAGCTTGTGGGAGAAGGTGGCGAAATCGAACTCTACGTTCCCGCCGAACTCGCATACGGTGAGCGCGGCATGCAGGCCATCAAACCCAATTCCACACTTATTTTCGACGTAAAGGTCGTGAAGGTGGGCAAATTGGTGGGAACCGCCGAAGAATAGGACTTAACCTATAACAGCACCATTGGCGACGGCATCCTGCGGCGTAATGAACCGCATCTTGCCGTCGCCTTGTTTTGCCATCAGTATCATACCGTGGCTTTCGATGCCGCGTATGGTACGGGGCTTGAGGTTGGCAAGTATGCAAATCTGCTTGCCGAGCATGTCCTCGGGGCTGTAGTACTCGGCAATGCCGGATACGATGACTCTCTTGTCAATGCCTGTATCGATGGTAAGTTTGAGGAGTTTGTCTGTCTTGGGCACTCTTTCGGCTTCCAATACGGTGGCGGTGCGGATGTCCATCTTCTCGAAGTCCTCGAAGCAGCATTCCTCCTTCTGGGGCTCCACCTGCCTGGCTGCCTCCAGCTTCGCGGCTTCTTCTCTTTCTGCACGGATTCTGTCAAGACGGTCAAGCTGGACCTGTATCTGATCATCCTCGATTTTGGTGAACAGGAGTTCTGCTTCCCCTATGCCGTGGCCGGCCGGGATAATGTCGGTCTTGCCCAGATTGTCCCATTCAGCAGTGATTCCGAGCATTCCGGAGAGCCTTGATGCAGCGAACGGGGTGAAGGGATTGAAGGCTATGGCGAGGTCGGCGCATATCTGCAGAGAGATATTGAGTATGGTGGCGCATCTCGACATATCGGTCTTGGCAACCTTCCAGGGTTCGGTGTCGGAAATGTATTTGTTGCCCAGTCGCGCAATCGACATGGCATCCTTGAGGGCTTCACGGAATTTGTACGACTCGATGTTCTTCTCCAGTGATGACCTAAGTCCGGGTATCTGCGACAGCACCTCCCTGTCAATGTCCTCAAGCTCGCCGCAAGAGGGTACCTTGCCATCGAAATACTTGTGAGTGAGCACTATGGCCCTGTTGACAAAATTGCCGAAAATAGCTACGAGCTCGCTGTTGTTGCGAGTCTGGAAATCCTTCCAGCTGAAGTCGTTGTCCTTTGTCTCGGGAGCGTTGGCCGTCAGTACGTAACGAAGGGCATCCTCCTTGCCGGGGAAGTCCCGGACATATTCGTGGGCCCATACAGCCCATCCTCTGGATGTGGATATCTTATCTCCCTCAAGGTTGAGGAATTCGTTGGCGGGGACATTCTCAGGGAGCACATACCCTCCGAAAGCCTTGAGCATCGAAGGAAATACTATGCAATGGAATACAATGTTGTCCTTGCCTATGAAATGCACGAGTTTGGTGTCTTCGGACTTCCACCATTTCTCCCATTCGTCGGGCAGCAGTTCGATGGTGTTGGAAATATATCCTATGGGTGCGTCGAACCATACATATAGTACCTTGCCCTCCGCTCCTTCCACAGGTACGGGTACACCCCAGTCGAGATCGCGGGTGACAGCACGGGGCTGCAGTCCTCCGTCCAGCCAGCTCTTGACCTGGCCATAGACATTGGGCCTCCATTCCTTATGGCCTTCGAGTATCCACTCGCGCAGCCAGCCTTCGTATTGGTCAAGCGGAAGATACCAGTGGGTCGTCTTCTTCTTGACGGGTTCGGCACCGCTCAGCTTGGACTTGGGGTTGATGAGCTCCTCGGGGCTGAGTGTGGCTCCGCATTTCTCGCACTGGTCGCCATAGGCTCCTTCCGCACCGCATTTGGGACAGGTGCCCACGATGTAGCGGTCGGCGAGGAAAGTCTTGGCTTCGGGGTCATAATACTGCTCGCTTTCCCTCGAAATGAACTTGCCTTCGTCGTAAAGCTTCCTGAAGAATTCAGAAGCGTTCTTTTCGTGGATCTTGGAAGATGTCCTGCCGTATATGTCGAAATTGATGCCCAGATCCTTGAAGGACCTGTCGATGATGCCGTGGTATTTGTCGACTATGTCCTGAGGGCTGCAACCCTGCTGGCGGGCCTTGATGGTGATGGGCACGCCGTGTTCGTCCGAACCGCATACGTACAGCACGTCTTCACCGCGCATCCTCAGGTAGCGAACGTAGATGTCGGCGGGGACGTAGACTCCTGCGAGATGTCCGATATGTACAGGACCGTTGGCGTAGGGAAGCGCACAGGTCACGAGGGTTCTTTTGAATTTCTTGTCCATAGTAAGTTATTTTTCTCTTCCGATCTTTGCTTTGATTTTGCGTTGGGCCGCCTGCAGGCTGACCATCTGTTTCATGATGGATTCCTGCTCTTCCACGGGAGCAGTCTGCAACGAACGGCGAAGATAATCAATTTTATCCTGAACTCTGCGCTCTCCGTAGAATAATATGGCCTTCGGGACATAATTGGCCAGCCAGGAAGGAGTCGCTGTCAGGGAATTTTCGAACTTCTTGACGGACAGCCTGTATTTTTCGGTGGCCAGATTTCCGGTCACTTCGGCCACTGTCCTGTCCGCCGAATTGTAAAGATTGCGCAATATCTGCTCTTGTGTGAGACCTTCATCGTAGCCTCGGATGTATGCACCATAGACAGCCCTGTAGGCACTGTTGGCAAAAGATGACCCGTCAGCGTCGAGTGAATCCCTGATGAAATCGGCGACCGTGGGCTTGTCATCCTCATTGCCGGAGTAATAGTCCGAGTCGCTCTCGAAATCAAGATCGTCCGTGCCGTGAGTCAGAAGGAAATACAGCAGATCCCTCTCTGCCTTGGCCAGAGTGGCGTTCTCCAGGACGATGCTCTCATTCATCGAAGCAGTGTCACCGTATGTCGCGGACTCCTCGGCAGGCTTCGCGGCCTTCCTCTGCTCTGACACCCTCTCCTCCACAAGCATGTTCTGCCTTGTCCTGTTGATGCGTTCGAACAGGATCGAGGATTCGATGCCGAATCTGGAAGCTGTGTCATCCACGTATACGGAGCGTTTGACCGCATCCGGAATCTGCGCTATCGTATCTGCGATATCGTTGATCAGATTGGCTTTCTTGAGGGGGTCGCCTCCGGCCTCATCAAGGAGGAGCTCTGTCTTGAACGCGATGAAATCCTGCTCGTTGGAGGCAATGAAGGATTCGACTTCCTCCCTGCTGTGGCTTCTTCCGAATGAATCAGGATCCTCTCCTTCGGGAAGAAGTACAATCCTGACGTTGAGCCCTTCGGCAAGTACCAGGTTGATGCCTCTCAGGGCAGCGTGTATGCCGGCCGAATCCCCGTCATACATAATGGTAACATTGTCAGTGAACTTGCGGATAAGCCGTATCTGCTCTATTGTGAGTGAGGTGCCGCAGGAGGCCACCACGTTGGTGATGCCTAGCTGGTGCATCGTCACCATATCCACGTTGCCCTCCACGAGTATGCACCTGTCCTGCCTTGAGATCTCGGCCTTGGCGAAATAAATGCCCAGAAGGATTCTGCTCTTGGTGTATATCTCGGTCTCGGGAGAATTGACGTATTTTGCGGGATTGTCGCTTCTCAATGTCCTTCCGCTGAAGGCGATTACCCTCCCGCTCACCGAGTGGATGGGGAACATCGCCCTCTCGTGGAACTTGTCCGCGACACTTCCGTCCTCGCGGCGTACGGCAAGACCCGCGTCGATGAGATATTCTTCCTTGTATCCGGCGGCCCTGGCTGCATCCAACAGTGCCGTCCTGCCTGAAGGAGCCCAGCCCAGTCCGAATCTGCCGATGGTGTCATCTTCCAGGCCGCGTGACCGGAAATAATTGTATCCCAACGCCCTTCCCTCTCCGGCCTTCAACTGGTCGGAAAAGAACTTCCGGGCGAATTCCGATACGAGCAGGAGACTCTCACGGTGCTGCTTGAGGGCAAGTTCTTCCGCTGATTCTTCTTTCTCTACGATTTCGATATTATACTTCCGGGCAAGGTAGCGGAGCGCTTCCGTGTAGCCGAAATGCTCGTGCTCCATCACGAACCCCACAGCCGAGCCTGACTTGCCGCAACCGAAACACTTGAATATGCCCTTGGCGGGGGACACGTAGAATGAAGGAGTCTTCTCGTTGTGGAAAGGACAGCAGGCGACAAAATTGGCTCCGCGGCGCTTGAGCGTTACGAAATCACTGACAACGTCCTCTATCCGCGCGCTGTCTAGAATGAGATTTACTGTATCCTGAGGTATCACGATGCAACTTCACAAAGGAATTTGATGCGGACCAGACGGATCTCCATCTCGTCATAATCATCTCCGAGATCCTCCAGGGCCTGCTCCAGGGAATCGGATTGGGCCTCTTCCCTGAAATAATCCAGAATCTCGCTGACAATGTCGTCGTCGAGATTGTCCTTGATATAATAGTCCAGGTTCAACTTGGTGCCAGTAGCCACTATGGCCTCTATCTCGGTCATAAGCTCGGGCATATCAAGACCCTTGGCGGATGCGATTGCGTCGAGGTCCACCCGGCGGTCTATGTTCTGGATAATGTAAATCTTGTTGGCGGATTTGTTGGGGGAGGACTTCATCATAAAGTCGCCGGGACGGGTGATGTCGTTCTCCTCCACATATTTCCTGATGAGCTTGATGAACTCCTCTCCGAACTTGTGGGCCTTGCCTTCCCCCACGCCCTGACAATTCTTCAGTTCGTCGAAGGTTTCGGGATACAGAATGGACATATCCTCGAGAGCGGGGTCGGAGAACAGTATCCAGGGCTGGAGCTTGAGTTTGTGGGCCAGATCCTTCCTGAGATCCTTCAGCATCGAGAGCAGCACCTCGTCACCGCCCCCGCCGCCACGCATTGCAGCATTGGCGGCCATTGCCTCCTCGTCATTCTCATCCTCAGCAGCATCTCCTCCCGAGGTGAAGACCCTGTCCTCCACCAGTTGCAGTTCAAAAGGATTGTCCAGGAACGCCTTCCCTTCGTCGGTGACGTGTATCAGCCCGAAGGTCTCGATCTCCTTCTCCAGAAGATGAAGTATGAGGCCCTGGTGGATGACTGCACACCAGAACTTGTCCGAATGGTCCTTGCCGGCGCCGAAATATCTGCACCTGTCGTGGTTGTATGACTTGATCAGGGCGGTCTCGTTGCCGGCCAGGATATTGGCCAGATGATCCACCTTGAAGTGCTCGGGCAGACTGAGCACAAGCCTTATCACTGTGCTCATCTCCACCTTGCCGTCAAAAGTCTGCTTGGGGTGCAGGCAGTTGTCACAGGAACAGCAGTTGTCGTTAGGATAATCCTCACCGAAGTAGTTGAGGAGCAGCTTCCTCCTGCATTGGCTGGACTCGGAGTATGCCACCACTTCGGACAGGAGCTGTCTGGCAATCTCCTGCTCGGTGACGGGTTTGCCCACCATGAATTTCTCGAATTTCTGGATATCCTTGTAACTGTAGTATGATATGCAGTGTCCTTCCTGTCCGTCCCTTCCGGCACGTCCTGTCTCCTGATAGTAGCTCTCTATGCTCTTGGGTATGTCATAATGAATGACAAAACGCACGTCAGGCTTGTCTATGCCCATACCGAAGGCGATGGTGGCGACAATGACCTTGACCTCCTCCATCAGGAACTTGTCCTGGTTCTCCGCTCTCACCTTGGACTCGAGCCCTGCGTGATAGGGCAGAGCCTTGATGCCGTTGATGCAAAGCAACTCGGCCATCTCTTCGACCTTCCTGCGGCTCAGGCAATAGACAATGCCGGATTTGGTGGAATTGTTCCTGATATATCTGATGATGTCTTTCTCGGCATCCACCTTGTCCCTGACCTCGTAGTACAGGTTGGGACGATTGAACGAAGACTTGAAGACCCTGGCGTCGGGGATGCCGAGGTTCTTGAGGATGTCGCTCTGGACCTTCAGCGTGGCCGTGGCGGTCAGCGCTATGATGGGAGCCCGGCCGATCTCGTCGACAAGGGACCTTATGCGCCGGTATTCCGGTCTGAAATCGTGTCCCCACTCGGAGATGCAGTGGGCTTCGTCAACGGCATAGAATGAAATTGTTATCTCACGCAGAAGGGAAATGTTGTCCTCTTTGGTAAGAGATTCGGGAGCGACATACAGAATCTTGGTGCGCCCGGACAGAAGGTCATCACGCACTTCCTCGATCTGCTGTCTGGTGAGGGAAGAATTGAGGAAATGGGCGATGCTCTCGTTGCCTGAGACGAAGCCGCGGATGGCGTCCACCTGATTCTTCATCAGGGCTATGAGAGGGGATATCACAATGGCCGTGCCATCCATAATCATAGCTGGAAGCTGATAGCACAGGGATTTGCCTCCTCCCGTAGGCATAAGCACAAATGCGTCACCTCCGCCGACCAGGTGGTTTATTATTTCCTCCTGGTCACCCTTGAATCCGTCATAACCGAAGAATTCCTTGAGGGTCCCGTGAATCGTAGCCGAATCCGCAATCATAGATGAGTCCATTTATTTACCAAGATACGAACATCGTTTGCAAAAAACAAGACTTCTGGCTACCTTTGATAGAAAAATAACGTTTTCCCACTATGGTTAGAGTTAAGCCTTTTGCGGCCTTGAGGCCCCCGAAAAACATTGTCACTGAAGTGGCGGCTCCTCCCTATGACGTACTTGACTCGGCTGAAGCCGGACGTCTGGCGGGGGAGAAGTCCCTGCTCCACATCACGAAGCCCGAGATTGATTTCGAGCCGATGGCAGGCGAGCACGAACGCCGTACCTATGACAAGGCGGTCGCCAATTTCAAACTGTGGCAGGAGAGAGGTTGGCTGCAGCGTGACGGCAAGCCCTGCTATTACGTGTATTCCCAGACAATGGGGAAGCGCACTCAGTACGGACTGGTGCTTTGCGCCCATACGGACGATTATGCATCCGGAGTCATCAAGAAGCACGAATTGACCCGCAAGGACAAGGAGGACGACAGGATGGTTCACGTGCGCATCCAGAGCGCCAATATAGAGCCCGTGTTCTTTGCATATCACGACAACAGCGAGCTGGCGGACATAGTGGCTGCCGCCGTATCCCGTCCCTCGGAGTACAGGTTTACCGATGAGAACGGCTTCGGCCACGAGCTGTGGGTGATAGACGACGATGTTGCCATAAGCCGCATCACAGCTCTTTTCGGCGAAAGCGTGGATGCCTTCTATGTGGCTGACGGCCATCACCGTACCGCAGCCGCCGCACGCGTGGGGGCTGAGAGAAGGGAGCAGAATCCCGCTCACGACGGGAATGAGGAATACAACTGGTTCATGGCGGTATGCTTCCCCGAGAGCCAGCTCAGGATACTGGATTACAACCGCGTGGTGAAAGACCTTGGCGGCCTGGACGAGGAAGGGTTCCTCAAGGCCCTTGAGAAGGATTTCGAGGTATCGCTTGTGTCAAAGCCGCGCTGCGGCCGTCCCGCAAAGCCTTGCCAGCCCGTCGGGCTCCACAATTTCTCAATGTATCTTGGGGACCGCTGGTACAGCCTTACGGCAAGGCCGGGCCGGTATGATGACACTGACCCTATCGGAGTGCTGGATGTTACCATTCTCTCGGGCCTTGTCCTGGACGCCGTTCTCGGCATCAAGGACCTCAGGACTGACAGCAGAATAGATTTTGTGGGAGGAATCCGCGGATTGGGAGAGTTGCAGCGCAGGGTTGACAGCGGCGAAATGAAGGTTGCGTTCGCCCTCTATCCGGTCTCTATGAAACAGCTTACCGATATTGCCGACAGCGGCAAGATAATGCCCCCGAAGACCACTTGGTTCGAGCCTAAGCTCCGGTCGGGACTTACGATTCATACTTTTTGACAACCGAATTAAATCCATAGCAACTATGAGGATGGCCAACTGTTTGAAATGCTCCCTGGTTCTTGCCGCAGGAATTGCCCTTTCATCCTGCAGGACCCCTGACTGCCAGTCCGCCGATTACAACGTCATTCCGGCGCCTGCCGTTACATCCCGCCCCGGCTCGTTCATGCTGACGTCCGGGCTTGATATCGCCTGCCCCGCTTCTGACGAAACCATGGCGCGCAATGCCGCTTTTCTCTCGGATTATGTGGAAGATATGACCGGCATCCGTCTGAATTGTGTGGACGGCAGGGGAGACATCACCCTGAAGGTGGACTCCTTGTCCGTGAAGAATCCCGAAGCATATGTCATCAACGTGCGCCGCAAGGGGATAACCGTTACCGGAGGCTCTCCGGCTGGAGTCTTCTATGCTGTTCAGACCATACGCAAATCCCTGCCCCAATGCAGTGAAACTATGGTTGCGATGCCTTGCGGAACCATCAAGGGCGAGCCTCGTTTCGCACACCGCGGCGTGCTCTTCGATACTGCCCGCCATTTCTTCACCATCGAATATCTCAAGCAGTTTATTGATGTGATGGCGCTGCACGGATGCAACCGTTTCCATTGGCATCTGACTGATGACCAGGGCTGGCGCTTCGAGGTGAAGGCGTATCCTCTTCTGACACAGGTCGGTTCGATACGCAAGGAAACACAGGTGGGCAGCGACAGGACAAACGCCAGGTATGACGGCGTGCCCCACGGAGGCTTCTATACACAGGAGGAATGCCGCGAACTGGTTGCATATGCAGCCGAACGCAATATTGAGATCATTCCCGAAATAGACCTTCCCGGACATATGCAGGCAGCGCTGGCGGCATATCCCGGACTGGGATGCACCGGAGGCCCCTACGAGGTGCGCACCCGCTGGGGCATAAGCGATGAAGTGCTTTGCGCGGGCAATCCCGCCACCCTTGATTTCATCAGGGCGGTGATGGACGAGTTGATGGAGGTGTTCCCTTCCCGTTACATCCATATCGGTGGCGACGAATGCCCCAGAGTCCGCTGGCACGACTGCCCCGTCTGCCAGGCGAAGGCGGCGGAACTCGGACTTGTGGACGGCGAACATCCCAGGGAAGCTTATCTGCAGAGTTATATAATGGCGGAGGTCCAGAAATATCTCGAAGACCGTGGCCGCCGTATCATAGGATGGGATGAGATGCTTGAGGGCGAGGCTTCAACTGATGCAACGATAATGGCCTGGCGTGCTGTCAGAAGCGGCGTCGTTGCAGCCCAAGCCGGGCATCAGGTCATAATGACGCCGACCCGTTACTGCTATTTCGACTACGACCAGGTCCCTCCCCCTCCGGGTGTCAGCACCGGTGTCGGGCTTATCCCTCTGCGCCGGGTGTATGACTTCGATCCGGTTCCCGCAGAACTGACGCCCGCAGAGAAATCCCTTGTCATAGGTTGCCAGGCGAATCTCTGGGCTGAATATGTCGCTACGGAAGAAAAGGCTTCCACGCAGCTTCTGCCCAGGCTTGCGGCAATGTCCGAGGTACAGTGGCTGGATCCGGACAGGAAGGATTATTTCCGTTTCTGTGCCAGTCTGCCCCGTCTCGAAGCAATATATGACAAGATGGGAATAGACTACTTCAAAGGAGTGGATGACGAAGTCAATGTGGTTTCGCGTGTATGCTCCGGAGGCTATGAAGTAAGTGCGGGAGTTGTGGACGGCGCACCCGTTCACTACACGCTTGACGGTTCGGACCCTACTGCCGAGTCACCTCTGTATGCTGAGCCCATCAAGGTCGATGGTCCCGTCACTCTCAGGATGGCTGCGTTGCGTGACACCGTGATGTCCCCGGTGGCTCAGGTACGCTATTTTATTTCCAAGTCCACTTTCAAGCCCGCCACTCTCGAGGAGCAGCCCGCTCTGGTACATTCGTACGAGGGAGCGGCCCTGTTGACGGACGGTATCAAGGGCCCACAGGACTTCAGAAGCGGACATTGGCTCGGGTTCGAGGAGAAGGACGCCACGGTGCTGATAGATATGCAGAAACCCGAGAAGGTGTCCACCCTCAACTTCTCCGTTTGCGTATACACCGCCCTGTGGCTGTTCGATGCCGTTTCTGTGGAATTGAGCGCGTCCGAGGACGGTAGCGAATTCTTCCCCGTTGTTTCGGAATCCTATCCCGAACCCACGGAACATCACTATGAAATAGCCGATCACAATCTCAACTTCGAGCCTGTCACGGCAAGGTATTTCCGTATCAGGATAGGATGCCCCAAGGTCCTGCCGGCATATCACAACGGCAAGGGACACGCTCTCTATCTGTTTGTGGACGAAATCGCTCTCGACTGACCGGAATATGAAAGCCCCCGTACTTGCCACACTCGCAGCGCTGGCACTCACCCTGTCCTGCACATCCGGAACAGACTGCCGGATAGAGCGCACCCTTCGCAAAATGACCCTCGAGGAAAAGGTCGGCCAGATGATGCAGATAACCGTAGGCGTCATCACAACAGCTGACGGCACCGCTCTCACAGCGATGGCGGACACCGTCCTCGGCATATACAAAGTGGGATCGATACTGAATGTCCCCGGAGGCGAAGCGGCCACTCCGGAAGCATACAGGAGCCTGATAAGGGCGATACAGGACAAGTCCCTGGAGGCAACGGGCATACCCTGCATATTCGGGCTGGACCAGATACACGGGGCGTCATATACCGTAGGAGGCACACTCTTCCCCCAGGAAATAGCCCTGGCCGCCACATTCAATGATGACTATGCATTCAGGATGGGCGAAATAACCGCCTATGAGACCAGGGCCTGCAACGTCCCCTGGGTGTTCTCCCCCGTAATGGACCTGGGACGCAATCCTCTCTGGCCGAGGATGTGGGAGAGTTACGGTGAAGACGTGCTGGTCAACTCCAGAATGGCCAGGGCTGAAGTTCTTGGCCAGCAGGGTCCTGACCCGGACCGCATCGATGCCTTCCACGTCGGCTCAAGCCTCAAGCACTATATGGCCTATGGGGTGCCGGTGTCCGGGCAGGACCGCACTCCTTCGATGGTGACCCCGCGCGAACTCAAGGAAAAATATTTCCAGCCCTTCAAGGCCTGTGTTGAGGCCGGTGCCATCAGCATAATGGTGAATTCCTCCATCAATGACGGCATACCCTTCCACGCCAACAGGGAGTTGCTTACAGAATGGGTGAAGGAAGACCTCGGATGGGACGGATTCTTCGTGACGGACTGGTCGGACATACGCAATCTCTATGAACGCGACCATATTGCCGAAAGCAACAAAGACGCACTATGCTTAGCCATCAATGCCGGCATTGATATGATAATGGAGCCCAACAGGGTCCAGGTATGCGACGAGTTGGTGGCTCTTGTCAGGGAAGGCAGGGTCAAAATGTCAAGGGTCAACGATGCTGTAAGAAGAATCCTCCGGGCCAAGTATCGCCTCGGGCTGTTTGACGACCCTTACGGAGAGAAGGCGTCATATCACGACTTCGGCTGTGATGCCTTCGTGAGCGTGGCCCGTGAAGCAGCCGTTGAAAGTGCTGTCCTGCTCAAAAACGACAACAGCCTGCTGCCGCTCAAGACAACGGACCGCATCCTTCTGACAGGTCCCAATGCCGGTTCCATGCGCACCCTCAACGGAGGATGGTCCTACACCTGGCAGGGCGACAAGACTGACGAGGAACGGTTTACCGGGCCCTACAATACCATTTACGAGGCTCTCGAGACCAAATTCGACAAAGTGGAATATCTGCCGGTGCTCGAATACTACGGAGGCAGGAAGTGGGAGAAGGAAATAATGGGCGATATATCCCGTGCAGTGCGGGCGGCCGGGGAATCCGATGTGGTGGTGGTCTGCGTCGGGGAGAATTCGTATTGCGAGACTCCGGGCAACATCTCCGACCTCAATCTGTCTGACAGGCAGAAAGAACTCGTATGGGCCCTGTCAGCGGCCGGCAAACCCATTCTTCTCATCCTTAATGAAGGCAGGCCCCGGCTTATCAATGATATCGAACCCCTTTGCACGGCCATTGTGGACATAATGCTTCCCGGCAACTACGGGGGAGACGCCATAGCGGCACTTCTGTGCGGCGAGGAGAATTTCAGCGGCAAACTGCCGTTCACCTACCCCAGATACAGCGGCAAGCTTGCGACCTACGACTACAAGCTCTGCGAAAACCGCGGCACAATGACTGGTGAATACAACTATGACGCCGTAATGAACGTACAGTGGCCCTTCGGGTACGGACTCAGTTATACCGGATTCGAGTATTCGGATATGAGGGCTGACAGGTCGGAATTCCGCAAAGGGGATGTCATCACTGTCAGTGTGGACGTGACGAATGTCGGCAGCGTAGCAGGGAAGGAGTCAGTTCTCCTCTACAGCAGCGATCTGTGCGCCTCCGTGACCCCTGAAGTAAGGAGACTCAGGGATTATTCCAAGATAGAACTGCGTCCGGGAGAGACCCGCACGGTGACATTCTCCCTCAAAGCGGAGGATCTGGCCTTCGCCGGTCACGATCTCAAGTGGCATCTCGAGAAGGGGACATTCCGCCTCAGCACCGGTGACTGCAGCTTGATGCTGAACTGCACCGAGAGCGCCGTGTTCTAGAATTTGTCCGAGCTCTCCACCGTAACCGTCTCTTTCAGACGTATGTCGGTGGAGCTTGCTCCGACCATAATCTCGAATTCCCCCGGTTCAACTCTCCATTCCATATTCCTGTCAAGAATCTGCAGGGCCTCGGAATCCACGGTGAAGTGGACTGTGCGCGACTCTCCGGGAGCGAGCGAAACCCTTTCGAATCCACGCAGCACCGAATCATAGGTCACCACCGAACTGACCTTGTCGCGTATGTAGAGCTGGACAATCTCATCCCCCTGCCGACTTCCGGTATTGGTGACTGTTGCATCCACCCCGAACGAGCATCCGTCTTTGGTGACTTTGAGGTCGGAATATCCGAAAGTCGTATAACTGAGCCCGTATCCGAAGGGATAAAGAGCTCCCAGGACTCGTGTCACGCCACTGCCGTTGTTGCCTTCCGAACGTCTCTGGGCACCATGAGACCCCTTCTTGAAGGGGAAGTTGTATTCAATCTGGCCTACGGATTTGGGAAAGGTGACAGTGAGTTTGCCGGAAGGATTGATATCTCCAAACAGAGTCTGAGCGATGACGGTGCCGCCCTTGTAATTCTGAAACCATGTCTCGAGAATTGCATTCAGATGGTCATTCTCCCAATTCACAGTCAGAGGCTGTCCGTTGACCAGGACAAGCACGACGGGCTTGCCGGTAGCATAGAGAGCCTGAAGAAGCTGGCGCTGGCGTCCGGGGAGTTCGAGCGAAGTGCGGGAGCGGCTTTCTCCCGTGCGCTTGTCGTCCTCTCCCATTACCGCTATGATCACATCTGCACCGGCAGCGGCGGTCACCGCTTCGCCTATCATAGAGCGTTCCTTATCGGTAAGAGGGCCGGGAGCGAGTTCGGAATAGGGCCATCCGGCATCGATGATGTCGCAGCCCTTTGCATAATCAACGCTGACACCCTTGTTGTCAAGATACTCCCTGACACCTTTGAGGACCGTCGTGGGAGGAAGTCCGTTGGGGCCATAACGGCTTGACATATAATTGGATTCATCGGCAAGCGGTCCGGTTACAAGCACCCGGTTCAACTTCCTGCTGTCGAGCGGGAGCAAGCCGTCATTCTTCAGAAGGACCATGGATTCGGCCCCGACCTTCAGCACAAATTCCTCATTCCTGTCGGCCCCCGCGAGTTTGTCTGCAAGGTCGGCGTCTCCCGTGTAGGGATTATCAAACAGCCCTAGCCTGAATTTGACATTCAGCACCTCCCTCACTCTCCGGTCCACCGTATCCATAGACAACTGCCCTGTGGCGATGAGATGGCGCAGGGGTTCCACGAACTCTGCAGGCGGGGTGAAGTTGGTACGCACATTGAGTCCGGCCTCCACGCACTGGCGCACGGCATCCTCGTAAGTGGGCGCCACCTGATGTTTGGTATAAACGAATTCGACGGCATCGCTGTCGCTTACTACATATCCGTCAAAGCCGTAAGTGTCGCGAAGGAGTTCGGTAAGGAACCAGTGTGACGCGCTGACAGGCTCACCATTCCAGTCATTGTAGCTGCTCATCACAATCAGCGGATGAGCCTGAAGGAACACCTTGCGGAATGGGTTGAGGTATATCTCGTGCAGTTCCCTCGGAGTGATGTGAGGGTCCGTACGGCAGTCAGCATCGCGTCCGCCTTTGGGGACGCTGTAGGCGACATAATGTTTGATGCCGGCCGCGACTCCCCATTCCTGTATTCCCTGAGCCATCTGCACACCGAGTTCCCCCACAAGGTACGGATCCTCTCCATAGCACTCCAAGGTGCGTCCCCAGCGCTGGTCGCGGGCAACGTCCAGAATAGGGGCGTAGACGCTGTGATAGCCTGTCAGCCTGGCCTCGTGCCCGGCTATGCTGCCGGATTGTCTCACAAGAGCCCTGTCCCAGGTGCTGCCCATTGCTATGGGTGCGGGGAGGGGCGTAGCCATCGTATGATTCAGTCCGTGTATTCCTTCGTTGGAAAATTCGGCAGGAATACCCAGACGGGTGTTCTCAACAAACCAGCGCTGGACATTGTGAAGAGCCTCCACGTGGTTGCTGAAAGGATAGATAAGGTCATAGTAGGTCTTGTATGCCTTGCCGTAGCCGTTGAGCATCTCATCTATGTTGGCGATGCCGTCCTTCCATATTTCATCCGCCCATTCTTCCGTGGGCTGGGCATCCTTGAGCACACGGCCGCAGCCGTACAGGGTCACGAGCTGGCAGGTCTTCTCCTCTACGGTCATCTGGCGCAGGAGATCCTCCACTCGTGCGTCCACGGGCTTTGAAGGATCCTCGAATATATCCTTCCGACCGTTTTTGTTGAAGTCGATCCAACCATTGTGATAAATGGACCCGGGGGCTCCGCCGTGAAGCGCCAATGCAATGAATAGAATGGCTGATGTTTTCATATCCTTCTGTTATTTTTTGAGGAAGTCGGTTCTGTGGGGAGAAAAAATGTCAAGCAGCACTCCCTCTTCCAGGCAGGTGCATCCGTGACGCACATCGGGCTCCACATAATAACCGTCCCCGGGGCCCAGAACACGCACTTCGTCTCCGATGGTCAGCTCGAATCTGCCGCTCACGACATATGAGACCTGACTGTGGAAATGTTCGTGGGCTGCGCCTGTCGCGCCCTTCTCGAAATGAACCTTGACCAGCATCAGCTGACCGTCATAACCCAATATCTGTCTCTTCATACCGTCTCCGGCAGGTTCCCACGGGACATCAGCCCCGATTTGGAATGTTTCACTTCTTGTTTTCATAAAAGATTCTTTTGACAGTCGATAGTGCTCTCCCGCACCTGTTTTGTCAAAGGAAAGAAATTTTACAATAAGTTCCAAGTATTACAGGCATTTGATTTTTAGCCGAAAATTTGTTTATTTGTATCGATAACCTGATTGATTATGACAACAAAATCCTTTATTCTTTCATTATGCGCCATCAGCGCCGCTCTGACAATCACAAGTTGCACCGACCACTCCCGATCCGGCTTCCCCGAACTGGATGAATGGGCCCGAGAGGTGGTTTCCGAGAAATACAACGAGCTCGGATATCCCGTCAATCAGGATATCCGGCTGAAAGGCTTTTATGAGTGGTATACCGCCAACAATCTGGATATCGCGGGACTTAACAACGTGGGCGACCCCTTCTCGGGCAAACCCAGCGCCCTGCTGTCCTCCCACAAGTTCGAGCGTGAAGTGATTGAATATTTCGCCCCCTTCTACGGCATTGACAAGGATGAAGTCTGGGGCCTGATCAGCAACAGCGGTACCGACGGCAACTGCAACGGTATATATTTCGGTGTCAACTACCTGCGCAACAAGACAGGCAAGGAGCCCGTATTCTATGTATCCGACGAAGCCCATTATTCGAATATGAGGCTCGCACACGTGATGAACCTTGACATCAGGCTCATCAGGAGCGACGATATGGGCAGAATGATTCCCGAAGAACTGGACAAAGCCATCGACCCCACCCGTCCCTGTCTGATAGTATATGCGATGGGATCCACCTTCAAAGGTGCCATTGACGACCAGGCCGCGCTCAATGCCGTTCTTGCCAAATATCCCGGAATGGAAGTGTACAGACACGTGGATGCCGCCCTTTTCGGAGGATATCTCCCCTTCACCGAACACAGGGATATGGTCGACAAGAGAGTGCTTAACTATCAGTCCATAGCCATCAGCGGCCACAAATTCTTCGGAATGGACGAGCCCAACGGACTGCTTCTCACTACAAGGGAAGTCTATGACAATCAGACCCAGTTCGACGTCCCCTACCTCAACGCAGACATGAAGATGATAAGTTGCTCGAGGTCCTCGACCAGCGCCCTCAAATTCTGGTGGCTCATCAAGAACGTCGGCAGCGGACAGTGGGAGAAGGATGCCGCCCAGCTTCTCGACAACACCGCATACTTCAAGGAGCAGCTTGACAAAATAGGATATCCCTGCTGGCTCGACGAATACAGCAACACCGTGATATTCAAGAGGCCCTGCCAGGACCTGGTGAGTAAGTACTACCTTGCCTGCAGCAGCGACGAGCGCTTCGGAGGCGACCTGTGCCACATAGTGGTGATGCAGCACGTGAGCAGGGACAGGATTGACAATTTCATCAGGGACCTGAGTGCTTCCCTTGACAAATAGACCGAATAATACAATCACCGAATGAAACATAGTCTTTTGATGGCAACCGTAATGTCTGTCGCTGCCATTTCCGCAGCATCCTGCTGCAATCGGGACAAAGTCCCCGCAATCGACACCGCCAACCTTGACACCTCCGTCGCCCCGGGAGAGGATTTCTATGCCTATGCCACCGGAGGATGGCAGAAGAACAACCCCCTGAAGCCCGAATATTCACGCTACGGTTCGTTTGACGTACTTGCCGAAAATAACGAGATACGTCTCAATGACCTCTTCAAGGGACTGGCGACAGCCAGGACAAAGGCCGGCAGCACGGAGCGCAAGATAGCCGATTTGTACAATATGGGGTTGGATTCCCTGAGGCTCAATGCTGAAGGAGCCGCTCCCGTACTTCCTTATCTTGCCGAACTCGAGAACGTGACGGATGCCGGAAGCTTCGCAGTCGCCACCGGCAGATGCGCCAGATTCGGTATCCCTTCGATATATGGCATATATGTCACCTCCGATTTGGTCGACTGCAACAGCCAGGTCATTTATCTGGGAGAGAGCGGTCTTGCCATGAGCAACAGGGATTACTATCTCCTTCCCGAGCATCAGGCGCTCCGTGACGGCTACAAGGCCTTCCTCGAAAAGATATTCTCCCTTGCCGGATATGACAATGCCGCCGGGATTGCTTCGGATGCTTTCGAAGTGGAAATGGCCATAGCCGGGCCATACTGGTCAATGGTACAGCAGCGCGACGTCGAGGCCCAGTACAATCCCCGCAGCAGCGCTGAAATCTTTGCCGCATACCCCAATCTTGAATTGGACAGGTTCTTTGCGGAACTTGGAATCGGAGAGCAGGACAAGATCATAGTCGAGGAGCCCTCCTACTTTGAAGCCATCGACAGGATTGTGGCGGACATCGACCCTGTTAAGCTGCGCCATTATCTTCAGGCCAAGCTCCTCAGCGACGCCTGCGGAAGCATCAGCGACGAGTATTACGCTGCGTCGTTCGATTTCTTCTCCAGGCAGATGGCCGGAGTGCAGGAGCAGAAGCCCCGTTGGAAAAGGGCTATGGCTGTCCCCAACGGCATCCTCGGAGAGGCTGTCGGTCAGATGTATGTCGGCAAGTATTTCTCTGAGAAGGACAAGGCAAGGATGCTCGGCATTGTCAGAAATATCCAGACCGCTCTGTCGGAGCACATCGACGCCCTCGAATGGATGAGCGGCGAGACCAAGTCCAAGGCTCAGGAAAAACTGGCCAACTTCACGGTCAAGATAGGATATCCCGACAAATGGAAGGATTACACTTCCCTTGAGATCGATCCCTCACTGAGCTATTACGAGAATCTGAGGAATGCTTCGGAATGGTATTTCAATGACAATATCTCCGAACTCGGCAAACCAGTAGACCGCGAGAAGTGGCTTATGTCTCCCCAGACGGTCAACGCCTACTACAATCCCACCACCAACGAGATTTGTTTCCCGGCAGGCATACTTCAGCCTCCTTTCTACAACTCCGACGCGGATGACGCGGTCAACTACGGTGCCATCGGCGTTGTGATAAGTCACGAAATGACCCACGGATTCGATGATCAGGGCCGCCTTTTCGACAAGGACGGCAATATGAACAACTGGTGGACCGAAGCCGATGCTGATGCATTCAAGGAGAAGACCTCCAAGCTCGTGGCCCAGTTTGACGAGGTGGAAGTCCTTCCCGGTGTCAAGGCCAACGGTTCGGCCACTCTGGGAGAGAACATCGCTGACCAGGGAGGTCTCCGCATTGCCTATACGGCCATGCAGAACTCGTTCGGCGGCAACCATCCCGCAGATATCGACGGATTCACTGCCGAGCAGAGATTCTATCTTGCATATGCGGCGGTATGGGCCCAGAACATCACTGACGAAGAAATCACCCGGCGAACCCTGGTGGACGTTCATTCCCTCGGAAGCAACCGTGTAAACGTGAGCCTGAGGAACCTCGACACCTTCTTCTCCGCCTTTGACATCAAGGACGGAGACAAAATGTGGAAACCCGAATCAGAGCGTGTGATTATCTGGTAAAAGAGGAGGTGGGCTACTCTTCGTTTTCGTCGTAGACCACCTCTTCATCCTCCTTGTACTCATCTTCTTCATTGTCGACGTCATCCTCGCCGTCGTCATTTTCGTCGTCCTCTCCCGAGAAGACGGGTCTTTCACCGGGCAGATGACGCCGTTCGGCGGGCAGATCCTCGAAAGCCACGTAACCGTGCTCGAAATCGATGGGAAGGGGGCCTTTGCTGTCGATGATGACGGGGACCGTGACGGTTTCATCGACTTCACCCTCAAGAGTAACTATCACATATTTCTTGGCAAGCACGTCATAGAAATACATGAATTTCACAATACCGGCCTGTACGGTCTGTGCGACAGTGACGTCATCCACCGTACCGTTGCCAAGGTCTACAAGAGCATATCTGGCAGCCACCGCCCCTCCCTCATCGAAGGATTTGAAAAGGATCGGCTGGTCAAGGGGAAATTCCAGATCATCCCTGAGATGCTTGTGAAATGTATAGAGGGAGCTGTTGCCGTTGACGACATAGAGGCGGAAGAAGCCCTTTATTCCCTCAAGTGTTACCCTATACTTGTAATTCATGGTGCGAAGATAAAAAATATTCACTAATTTTGAAGAGCATGAATGCAAATTCGGATACATATTTCAGCATCGCGGCACCTTCGGAGGGACTTTTCAAGGATAATGGCAGCAGATTCATAGCTCTGGCATACCCGGTTGAAAGCGAAGACGAGGTAGGTGAGATTGTGGCGGGGCTGCGCAAGAAGTATCACGACGCGAGGCATCACTGCTTTGCATACAGATTGGGCAAGGACGGGGAGAAGTACAGGGCCAACGATGACGGAGAACCTTCCGGCTCTGCGGCCAGGCCTATCCTGGGCCAGATAGACTCGGCAGGACTGAGCGATGTGCTTGTCGTGGTGGTAAGATATTTCGGAGGCATCAAACTCGGTATCCCGGGACTTATCAGGGCTTACAAGACATCCACCGCAGACGCTCTTGCCAATGCCGGCAAAGTGACGAAGATTGCCGGCAGCTGGTATCGGCTCGGATTTGCTTATTCCGATATGCCGTCCGTAATGAAGGTGCTCAAGGATATGGAACTGCCGCAGCGTGCCCAGGACTTCGGCAACGAATGCAGCATCGAGGTGAGGGTCCGACTCCTTGTCGAACAGGAGTTCTTGGAAAGGATAGGGAAAACCATTAACTTTATTGATAAATTGGATTGACACCAAACACTAAATACAATAACTATGAAAAAGGTCCACGTATTCAATGCAGGTCCCTGCCTTCTGCCGCAGGAAGTGTATGATTCAGCCATAGAAGCTATCAGGGATTTCGCCGGCACAGGCGTATCCGTCCTCTCGATTTCACACAGGACAAAGGAATGGGATGCCATAATGGATGAGACCAGAGCTTTGTGGAAAGAGCTGCTGAATATCCCGGATGGCTACGAGGTGATATTCCTTGGAGGCGGTGCAAGCCTTCAGTTCCTCTATGTGGCGATGAACTTCCTCGAGAAGAAAGCCGCCTATGTTGACACCGGTGTATGGGCTCACAAGGCATTCAAGGAGGCAAAGGGCCTTGGCAATGCAGTCGAAATCGCGAGCTCTTCCGACAAGAACTACAATTACATCCCCAAAGGATACGAAATCCCCAAGGATGCGGATTATCTGCACATCACGACCAACAACACCATCTACGGCACCGAACTCAAGGAAGATATCGACTGTCCGGTCCCTCTGATTGCCGATATGTCTTCCGACATCATGAGCCGTCCCGTCGATGTGAGCAAGTACGCCATGATCTACGGTGGTGCCCAGAAGAACGTAGGCCCTGCCGGCGTGGCTTTCGCCATCATCAGGACCGACGCTCTCGGCAAGGTTTCGAGATATCTTCCCACGATGCTCGATTACCGTGTTCATATTGACAAGCTCTCGATGTTCAACACCCCTCCCGTATTCTCGATCTATGTGATGCACGAGACCCTGAAATGGATCAAGGCTCAGGGAGGTGTCGAGGCAATACAGAAAGTCAACATCAGGAAAGCAGAGACCCTGTACAACGAAATCGACCGCAATCCCCTCTTCGTCGGCACCGCCGCCAGGGAGGACCGTTCCCTGATGAACATTTGCTTCGTCATGGCACCCGGCAAGGAGGAACTGCAGGATGAATTCCTCGCCTTCGCCAAGGCCCACGGCATCATCGGTATCAAGGGACACCGCAGCGTCGGAGGTTTCCGCGCATCCACCTACAACGCCTGCACCCAGGAAGATGTGGACGCTCTCGTAGCCTGTATGAAAGAATTCGAAAAACTGCACGCATAATGAAAATCCTTCTTGCAACCCAGAAACCCTTTGCGGCAGCTGCCGTCAAAGGCATCAGAGAAATAGTTGAAGCAGCAGGTCACGAACTCGCGCTTCTTGAGAAATACACAGACCAGTCCGAATTCGTGGCTGCGGTGGCAGACGCTGACGCCATCATCGTCCGCTCCGACAAGGTGACCGCCGAAGTTGTGGAAGCCGCGAAGAAACTCAAGATTGTAGTCCGCGCAGGTGCGGGATATGACAATCTCGATCTCGAGGCCTGCAAGTCCCACAATGTGGTTGCGATGAACACTCCGGGGCAGAATTCCAACGCTGTGGCCGAACTCGCCATTGCACTTATGATATTCATGGCAAGGACCCAGTTCACCCCGGCCACGGGCTCCGAGATCCAGGGCAAGACACTCGGCATCCAGGCTTTCGGCAATGTCGGAAGGCTCGTGGGAGCCAAAGCCGCCGCCCTCGGGATGAAGGTCAAGGCCATCGATCCTTTCCTGACGGCAGAGAAGATAAGGGAAGGGGGAGCCGAACCCGCAACAGACCTTAAGGCACTCTACAGCTCCTGCGACTATGTGTCAATCCATATCCCTGCAACTCCGCAGACCGTGGGCAGCATAGGCTATGACCTTATCACCAGTATGCCCAAGGGTGCCACCCTTGTCAATACCGCCCGCAAGGAAGTTATCGACGAAGCCGGCCTGGAGAAAGCTCTGGAAGAGCGCACGGACCTCAAGTATGTCACCGACGTAGCGCCCGACAATATGGATGCGCTCCGGCTCAAGTTCGGCACGCGCGTATTCGCCACCCCCAAGAAGATGGGAGCCCAGACTGCCGAGGCCAATGTCAATGCAGGACTCGCCGCAGCGCGGCAGATATGTGATTTCTTCGCTACCGGTTGCACCCGGTTCCAGCTATAGTATCCCTCCGCTATTTCAGTTACTGCTTTTTGAAATATCGGTTGAAAAGTCCCTGGAAGCCTGCCCCGTGGCGGGCTTCATCTTTTGCCATCTCGTGTACTGAGTCGTGGATAGCATCGAGCCCGAGATTCTTGGCAACTTTGGCTATATCCATTTTCCCCTGGCAAGCGCCCTGCTCTGCAAGCATCCTCTTCTCGACGTTGGCCTTTGTGTCCCACACCACCTCACCGAGCATTTCGGCAAAGCGGGATGCGTGGTCAGCCTCTTCGTAAGCATAGCGCTTGAAGTCCTCAGCAATTTCGGGATAGCCCTCACGGTCTGCCTGGCGGCTCATGGCAAGGTACATACCGACTTCCGAACATTCGCCGTTGAAATGGTCTTTCAGACCCTGAAGTACAAACGCTCCTTCCTCATTGGCCGGGATATCTTTTGCTATGCCGACAATGTGTTCCGTAACAAACTGGAGTGCATTATTCTCCTCCATTTTCTTGAACTTTGACCCGGGAACTTTGCACTGGGGGCATTTCTCGGGAGCGGAGTCACCTTCGTGAACATAACCGCAAACAGGACAAATCCATTTAGCCATGATGATACTATTTAAGAGTT
>JAKSKI010000029.1 GCA_024401865.1 Bacteroidales bacterium | reverse complement strand
CCGGCAAGTACGGCGCCAACCTTCTCGAGGAGGTCAGCCGCTACGCCCAGGTCGGTGGAACGATTGCATTGGAACACGCTTCCGAGTTTGACGTGATTCACTCTCATGACTGGCTTACCTATCTTGCCGGCATCGCCGCCAAGGAACTTACGGGCAAGCCCCTCGTGGTCCACGTCCACGCCACTTCGTTTGACCGCGGAACGGACGATATGGTGGACTCCAGAGTCTATGCCATAGAGAGAAGGGGAATGGAGGCCGCCGACAGGGTGGTCACAGTCTCCGACCTCACCCGCAACATTGTCATCAACAAATACGGAATTGACCCCGCAAAGGTGGTCACAGTCCATAATGCCGTGGATTTCAGCGGCAGGGAGAATCTCCTGCTCGAGAAAGGCGTCAAGGACAAGGTCGTCACCTTCCTCGGCAGAATCACATTCCAGAAGGGTCCCGAATATTTCATCGAGGCTGCCGCCAAGGTATTGAAACGCACCCGCAACGTGAGGTTCGTGATGGCCGGTAGCGGGGATATGATGAACAGGGCGATACGCCAGGTCGCAAGACTTGGGATATCCGACCGCTTCCACTTCACGGGGTTCCTCCGCGGACAGGAGGTACAGAAGATGTTTGCTCTGTCCGACGTGTACATCATGCCTTCGGTGTCGGAGCCTTTCGGCATCTCTCCCCTCGAGGCTATGAGGTCCAATGTGCCTTCCATCATCTCTCATCAGTCGGGTGCCGCTGAGGTACTCAAATATGCCCTGAAGGTCAACTTCTGGGACGTGGATGCAATGGCAGACGATATTTACGCTCTCCTCAGCTATCCCGCCCTGGCCGAATTTGCCACAAGACAGGGTTATGACGAGGTCAACGCTCTCAAATGGAACGGAGCGACGGCCAAGCTCAAGAAAGTTTATGAATCAGTAGTCAATCAGTGATATGAAGAAGTCAGTTTGTCTTTATTTCCAGGTGCATCAGCCTACGAGACTTCGTCTCTACCGTTTTTTCGATATAGGCAAGGATTCCCATTATTATGATGATTTTGCCAACAGGACCATCCTCAAGAGGGTGGCCCAGAAGTGCTATCTACCTATGAACGAGCTCCTGCTCGAGCAAATCAAGGAACAGAAAGGCAAATTCAAAGTGGCATTCTCCATCTCCGGCAGCGCGCTGGAACAGTTTGACCGTTACGCCCCGGAAGTCCTGGAAAGCTTCCGCGCCCTGGCTCAGACCGGTTGCGTGGAATTCCTGTGCGAGACCTACTACCACTCGCTCTCGTCCCTGGGCTCATCCGTCGAGTTCGAGCATCAGGTCCTCAAGCACAAAGCAGCCATCGAGCATTATTTCGGAGTGACTCCCGCCACCTTCCGCAATACCGAGCTTATATATTCGGACAACATAGGCAAACAGGTATACGGACTCGGGTTCAAGACAATGCTGACCGAGGGTGCAAGGCACATCATGGGATGGAGAAGTCCCGATTTTGTCTACAGCTGCGCTCTCCAGCCTTCAATGAAACTCCTGCTCCGCAACTACGGCCTCAGCGATGACATAGCTTTCAGGTTCTCCGACAAGGGATGGGGCGAATGGCCTCTCACCACCGAGAAGTTCGTCGGCTGGCTCGACAACAACGAAGGAGACACGGTCAACCTTTTCATGGATTACGAAACCTTCGGAGAGCATCAGAGCGTCGATTGCGGCATATTCGATTTCATGAAGGCACTGCCCGGGGCGGCGCTTGCAACGGGACGCTATTCCTTTGACACGCCTTCCGATGTGGCGAGGAAGCACAAAGCCGTATCCGAGCTCTCAGTCTCTCAGCCCATTTCCTGGGCGGACGAAGAACGTGACATCACCGCCTGGTTGGGCAACGAACTCCAGCAGGACGCCTTCAACAAACTCTACGGACTGGAGGAGAAACTCTCAATTCTCAACGATGCGACGCTCTGGACTGACTACGGACATCTTCAGGAGAGCGACCATCTGTACTATATGTGCACGAAATTCTTCTCTGACGGAGAAATCCACCAGAGATTCAATCCATACGACACCCCGTATGAGGCGTTCATCAACTATATGAACGTGCTCAGCGATTTTATAATCAGAGTAAACAACGCAATAGCAGAAAGATAATCTATGTATTTCAACGATTCAGCAGCCCCGTCGTGGAGCAGTGTTATGGTTACCCGCCATCTTCCCGAAGAACTGGCGGGTTTGGAAAGGCTTTGCAAGAATTTGTGGTGGTGCTGGAATGACAGCGCCAAAGAGTTGTTCAAGGCAGTGGACGCAGATTTGTGGCACAAATCCGGGCACAACCCTATGGAGATCCTCGACAAGGTCAGCATAAAGAGATATAAAGTCCTGGCCAAGGACCAGACCTTCCTCAACAACCTCGCATCCGTGATGCGTGAGTTCGATGCATATATGGACCTGAAGAGCGCAAGGACAAGCCCCTCCATCGGATATTTCTGTATGGAATACGGCCTTGATTCCTCTCTCAAGATATATTCCGGAGGTCTCGGCATTCTGGCCGGAGACTATCTCAAGGAGTCCTCGGATATGAACGTCAACCTTGTGGCTGTCGGACTGTTCTACAGGTACGGGTATTTCACCCAGAGAATGACCCCTCAAGGCAATCAGGTGGCGGGATATGACGCACAGGACTTTATGAAGACTCCCGCCGAGCCCGTGCTCGGTCCCGACGGCAACTGGCTCACAGTCAAGACGGCGATGCCCGGAAGGGATATGTTCGCACGCATCTGGAAAGTGGCCGTGGGACGCACCGACCTCTATCTGCTCGATACTGATTTCGAGGCCAACAGCCCCGAGGACCGTCAGGTGACACATCAGTTGTATGGCGGTGATTGGGAGAACCGTATCAAGCAGGAGATACTTCTGGGTATCGGAGGCGTCCGTGCTCTCCGCGCTCTCGGACTGAACCCCGACATATATCACTATAACGAAGGACACGCCGCCTTTGCCGGCCTCGAGAGACTGCGTGAGTTCATATATAACCGCCATCTCTCGTTCCAGGAGTCCATAGAACTTGTCAGGGCTTCGGGTCTCTTCACCACCCATACCCCCGTGCCTGCCGGACACGATTCCTTCGATGACCAGATACTCGGCAAATACCTGGGACATTATCCCCAGCGTTTCGGTATCGACTGGCGTACTATGATAAGCCTCGGCAAACTCAATCCCGATGATGCGAACGAGAAGTTCTCGATGAGTGTGCTGGCCGCAAATCTCAGCCAGAATGTCAACGGAGTTTCCAAGCTTCACGGAGAGGTGAGCCAGGAGATATTCTCTTCAATGTATCCCGGATATCTTCCCGAGGAACTCTACATCAGTTACGTGACCAACGGAGTGCATTATCCCACCTGGGGCTCCAATAGCATGAAGGCTCTTCAGGCCACGGTGTTCGGTGACAAGTTCAAGACCCATCACTACGACAAGTCCTGTTTCGACGGCATATACAGTGTACCCAACGAAGATATCTGGAAGGTCAGGATGCACGTGAAGTCGGATCTCGTCCGCTATGTCAACGAAAGACTCAACAATCCTCAGACAAGCGCCCATTACACTCCGAGGCAGGTTGTCACCATCAAGGAGACATTCCGCCCCGACGTCCTAACAATAGGTTTCGCCCGCCGGTTCGCCACATACAAGAGGGCAACCCTGCTGTTCAAGGATCTTGACAGGCTCGATGCCATCGTCAACAATCCCGAGCGCCCCGTCCAGTTCATATTCGCCGGTAAGGCGCATCCCGCAGACGGTATGGGACAGGATCTCATCAAGCAGATCATCGAGATATCCAAACAGGACAGGTTCCTGGGCAAAATCATTTTCGTTCCCGGATATGACATCACCCTTGCCAAGAGGCTCGTGCAGGGTGTTGACGTCTGGCTCAACAACCCCACCCGTCCCCTCGAGGCTTCCGGCACTTCCGGAGAGAAGGCTGCGATGAACGGTGTGATGCACTTCTCCGTTCTGGACGGATGGTGGGTCGAGGGATATAAGGAAGGCGCCGGCTGGGCCCTCCCGCTCGAAAGCACTTACGATGACGCCGAGTACCAGAACGAACTTGACGCCGCTACCATCTATACTACCATTGAGAACGAAATCGCTCCCGCATATTACAATCAGGACAAGAATACGGGCCGTTCGGAGCAGTGGATAGGATATGTCAAGAACACCATAGCAAAGGTCGCCAGCGAATTCACCACGAACCGTATGCTGACCGACTATTGCGAGAAGTTCTATTATCCCCAGTATGAGAGGAGCGTCAAGCTCGCCGCTGATGACAACAAGGTCGCCAAGGAACTCGCCAACTGGAAAGAACTTGTCCAGTCCGAGTGGAGGAATATGAAGATAGTCTCCTATACCCGTCCTGACGCCTCCTACGTGCTCAGTCCGTCGAATGAACTTCAGAGCGAGGTCGTGATCGACCTCGGAAGGCTCAAGGCGGAGGATATCGGCGTGGAGATGCTTTTCACGTCTTCCGACAGGAAGGGAAAGCTCCATATCCAGGACGTATGCGAGTTCAATCTCGTGTCCTGTGAGAACGGCATAGCCACCTACAAGGCGTCCATCCTTCCGGAGAGGACCGGTATGTACCAGGTTGGTACCAGGGTATATCCCAAGAATCCGCTCCTTCCCCACAGACAGGATTTCCCTCTTGTCAAATGGCTGTAATTGCTACAGGATTTTTCGACGGAGTGCATATCGGCCACCGGATGGTGGTCGATACTCTCGTTCAGACAGCACGGGAACGCGGCGAGGAGAGCGTGATACTCACTTTCTGGCCGCATCCCCGAACTGTGCTGCAGAACGATGCAGTCCGCTTGCGGCTTCTCAACTCGCTGGACGAGAAGCTGGCGATACTGAAGAATCTTGGAGTGGATAGGGTTGAGGTGCTGCCTTTTACCAGAGAGTTTTCCCGGATGACTGCCGGGGAATATTTCGATACGGTGGTCAAGGACAGGTACAATGGCACGGCGGTGCTTCTGGGTTATGACAACCGCATAGGCAGTGACCTGCTCTCCCGCGAACAGGCCACTGCCTGTGCACGCGAGCACGGTCTTGATGTCATACGCACCGAAAGCGTTTCCTCCGTGGGGATGGCCGTGAGTTCCACCAAGATCCGCAAGGCTCTTTCCGACGGAGATGTTGCCCTTGCATCCAAACTGCTCTGCTGTGACTATTCGATCCGCGGAGTGGTGGTGTCCGGCAAGCAGCTGGGGCGTACGATAGGGTTCCCTACGGCCAATATGCGGCTCTACGAGCCTCTCAAGCTCATCCCCTCAGATGGCGTGTACCTTACACGGGTCGGGACAATGCTGGGCAGCCATTACGGAATGACCAATGTCTCCGAAATCATTGAGACCAATATCTTTGATTTCGACGATATGATTTACGGACAGGATATTACTCTGGAATTCATATCAAAGGTCAGGAATGAAATGCGCTTCCCTTCTCTGGAAGCGCTGAAGGAGCAGCTCGAGAAGGACAGGGAGGCGTGCTTCGCTCTGCTGACGCACAAAAGTTGACGGATTTTTGTAAATAAGGGATTTTAATCATATCTTTGTGAAAGACATCGGGTTCTGCCGCGGGGCAGGACTCCTTTTTAATTATCAATTATGGCAGAAGTGCATTACATGAGCCAGGAAGGCTTGAACAAAATCAAACAGGAGCTTGCCGACGCACTTGCCCAGAGGCCTGTCATCTCCGCAGCCATCGCGGAAGCCAGGGAGAAGGGCGACCTGTCCGAGAACGCCGAGTACGAATCGGCGCGTGAGGCTCAGGGACTGTTGGAACTGCGTATCGCCAATCTCCAGAATATGGTGGCAAACGCCAAGGTCCTTGACGGGTCCCAGCTCGGTACCGACAAGGTCCAGATACTTAACAAGGTGAAGGTCGAGAACGTAGCGCTCCACAACGTTATGGAATTCACCATTGTGGGGGAGTCGGAGGCGGATTTCTCCAAAGGACGTCTTGCCGCCACAACCCCCATCGCCAAGGCCCTGCTCGGCCACGGTAAAGGTGAGGTTGTCGAAGCCAAGGTGCCGTCGGGTGTCATGAAATTCAAAATTCTCGAAATCTCCATCTGATGGCTACGATTTTCACACGTATCGCCAAGGGGGAAATCCCTTCGTACAAGGTGGCGGAGAATGATAATTTCTATGCCTTTCTGGACATAAGTCCGCTGGCCCCCGGCCATACACTTGTCATTCCCAAGCACGTTGAGGATGACTATGTTTTCAATCTTGATCCGGAGACTTACGAAGGCCTCTGGGTATTTGCCCGCAAGGTCGCAGTTGCCATCATGGCGGCTGTCCCCTGCAAGCGCGTCGGAGTGGCTGTTCTGGGGATGGAAGTGCCCCATACCCATATCCACCTCGTGCCTTTGCAGACGGAAGCTGACCTTGATTTCCGCAAGCAGCGCCCCCAGGTGTCCGACTCTCAGATGGCAAGCATTGCCGCATCCATTTTAGCAGAATATGAAAAACTTTAATCTACTCGCAATTCCGGCCGCTCTGTTGCTGGCTGTATCTTGTGGTTCAGGCGCTACCGTGAACGGAAAGCTCTCCGATGCACCTGAGGCCAAGGTCGTCGTCAAACTTCTGGACGTCAACCGTTTGACAGTTCTTGATACCCTTACCACAGGTAAGGACGGTTCATTCAGATGCAAGGTCGAGGTCGCCGAGGGAGACCCCGAATTCGTCTACCTGTTCCACAATGATACCAAAATCGCCTCTCTGCTTCTCGAGTCGGGTGATAATGTCAAAGTGGAGGCCGACACCCTCGGAAATTGCATCGTGACAGGCTCTGAGAACTCTTCCAAACTCTCCGAAGTGGAGGCGCGCTCGGCCAGGTTCCTCGGCGAGATGAACCGCATTACGGATACCCGGGAGTTCGTGCGCAAGTATATTGCATATTATCGCGAGAGCGTCAAATATGTGATGAGCAATCCCTATTCTCTGACGGTCATTCCAGTTCTGTATGAGAATCTTGGCGATTATGCTCCCGTCTTCGCCCAGGCTACGGACGCTCTGCATTTCCGTGCCGCCTGCGATTCGCTCAAGACAGTGTATCCCGACTCCAGATATGTCAAGGCTTTGGAGAAGGAGACTGCACGCCGTGAACAGGAGCTCAAGGTGCAGAATGAACTGATGCAGGCTTCTTCCATCGGCTTCCCCGACCTCAAGATGCCCGATGTCAAGGGCGTGGACTGCAAACTCTCCGACGTGAATGCAAAGGTTGTTCTTGTCAATTTCTGGGACTCCGCCGACCCTATCCAGTGTATGTTCACAAAGGAAGTGCTCGTGCCCCTGTATCAGGATTATCACAAGCGCGGACTGGAGATATACTCGGTCTCCCTCGATACGGACAAGGCCCACTGGGCTTCCGTGGTGAGCGGACAGGGTCTTCCCTGGATCAATGTCAATGACGGCAAGGGTGCAGCATCGCCTTCCCTGCGCGTCTATAACGTCCAGACCCTTCCTTCATCCGTTCTGATCTGCGACGGCACAGTAATCTCCTCATCCATTCAGGGAGAGACCGGCCTGAGGAGGGAACTCAGCAGACTGCTCAAATAATACGGGAATTTTACAGGACGCCTTTGCGGCTGACTGTAGCCACGAATTCCTTGAGATAGAAAGGTTCGAAATACGCTGTATTCTCGAACCTTTTTTCGTCCCAGGCCTTGAGGGCGGGGGCGGCCATGGAGCGTGCATTCGGACATTCCTGGGCGAAGACGGCATTGGGCGAAAGGATGGCGCCGCTGCATTTGCCGGCTCCGTCGCCTATGAATACAACGGGCCCTTCAGAGAGAAGGCCGGCATAGGATGAGCCGTCCACGACAGTGGGTTTCACTTCTGTCTGCCGCACTGGAAGACAGGATGCGTCACTACCGTCCGGAACAGAATAAACGGCGGAGTAAACTTCCATCCTCCGTGCATCTATCATAGGAACAATGGTCTTGCAGCCCTCCGGGACAAGCCCCTCTTCAACGGCCTGTCGTGCGAGCACATCCAGAGTCCCTACTGAAAGGAGGGGGATGCCTGCACCGAAGCAGAGGCCTTTGGCGGATGAAGACCCCACCCGGAGTCCGGTGTATGAGCCCGGTCCGGCACTGAGGCAGACGGCGTCGCAGTCCGTGACCTTGAGCCCGCGTTCATCCAGCATCTCCCTGACGAACACAGCTGTCTTGGAGGCGTGTTCGCGTGGAAGCGAGCTTTGGCGGTATGACGTAACCTTGTCCCCTTCCAGCAATGCTGTGGAACATAACGAGGTGGATGTTTCGATGAGTATGATTCTAGGCATTGCCTTTGGTGATCAGAGCTTTAATGTAAGGGAAAAATCTGTCCCCGAAATCCTTCAGGTACCCGTAAACGGCGGATTCGTCAAGGAAATCCCTGCCTGCTATGTTGAACTTGTCGTTGAGTTCTTCGAAGAGACACACGAGCAGTGCAAGCAGAAGCGCGGTCTTGAATATGCCGAAAACTACGCCCAGCAGCCGGTTGAACCACCCGAGGGATGCGAATTTGACCAAGCCGGTCAGAAGCCTGCCGAGGAGTCCGCACAGCAGGAGTGCGATGAAGAATATTGCGGTGAAGCAGATGATGTTGATGACTTGGGGATTGACCTTGTCAAGGTGAGGGGTGAGCCACTCTCCTGCAGGCAGGCAGAATTTGCGTGCCAGCCACACGCCGATGAACAGTCCGGCTATGCCTACGAGTTGCTTTATCAACCCCTTGCTGACGCCCTCCCATACGGCGGGGACGAAACACAGAAGCAGTATGACATCCAGAGTGGTCAAGGCGATTTGTTAATACGCTACGGATTTGCTATCTTTGTAGGAATACAAAATTAGGCAAAAAATATGACTTTCAAAGAATATAAGGGCCTTGATCTGGTCTCTGTCGGAAATGAGGTGCTGGATACCTGGAAGAGGCATCACGCCTTCGAGAAATCCCTTGAATTGCGAGAGGGAGCTCCCGAATTCATCTTCTTTGAAGGACCTCCTTCGGCCAACGGAATGCCCGGCATCCATCACGTAATGGCGCGCTCGATCAAGGATGCAGTCTGCCGTTACAAGACGCAGACCGGCTTCAAGGTGCGCCGCCGTGCCGGTTGGGACACCCACGGACTTCCGGTAGAGCTCGGTGTCGAGAAGAAGCTCGGCATAACCAAGGAGGACATAGGCTCGAAGATAAGCGTAGAGGAATACAACAGAATCTGCCGTCAGGAGGTTATGAAATATACCGCCGAGTGGCGCAACCTCACCGAGCGCATAGGATATTGGGTGGATATGGACGATCCCTATATCACCTATGACAACCGGTACATTGAGACCCTCTGGTGGCTCCTTAAGGATATCTATGACAAGGGATACCTGTATAAAGGCAAGAGCATCCAACCCTACAGTCCTGCCGCAGGCACAGGCTTGAGCTCACACGAACTCAACCAGCCGGGCTGTTATCGTGACGTCAAGGATACGACCTGCTGCGCGCAGTTCAAGGTGAAGGGAGAGGAGGACCTTTACTTCCTGGCCTGGACCACGACCCCCTGGACTCTGCCTTCCAACACTGCTCTTTGCGTAGGCCCGGGCATCGAATATGTCAAGGTGAAGAGTTCCAATCCCTATACCGGAGCCCCCGCCACCTACATACTTGCCAAGGCGCTTGTCGGCGCCTGGTTCAATGACAAGATAGCCTATGAGGTCCTTCCCGGTACGTTCAAGGGTACGGAACTCGCGGGTATGGAGTATGAGCAGCTGATTCCCTGGTTCAATCCGGGGGAAGGCGCGTTCCGCGTCATTCTCGGAGACTATGTCACTACGGAGGACGGTACCGGAGTCGTTCACATCGCGCCCACGTTCGGCGCCGATGACGCCAAGGTCGCCAAGGCTGCGGGTGTGCCGGGACTGTTCGTGAAGGACCGGAACGGAGACCTTCAGGCTCAGGTGGACCCCCAGGGAAGATTCTATCGCCTTGAAGACCTTGACCCCTCTTATGTCAAGTCAAGCGTCAGCGACGGTTACGGCGAATGGGCCGGACGCTATGTCAAGAACGCATATGACTCCACCCTCGCTCCCGATGCCCCCACCCTCGACATCGACATCTGCGTGATGCTCAAGGCTGCAGGCAAGGCGTTCAGGATAGAGAAGCACGTCCATACTTATCCTCACTGCTGGCGTACCGACAAACCGGTGCTCTATTATCCCCTCGATTCGTGGTTCATCAGGGCCACTGCCGTAAGGGAGCAGATGATGGCTCTCAATGAGCAGATTGTATGGAAACCGGAGGCCACCGGCACCGGACGTTTCGGCAAATGGCTGGAGAACATACAGGATTGGAACCTCAGCCGCAGCCGCTACTGGGGCACTCCTCTGCCTGTATGGCGCACTGATGACGGCAGGGAGGAGATATGCATAGGCAGCGTGAAGGAACTCTACGGACAGATAGACAAAGCCGTGTCCGCCGGCATAATGCAATCCAATCCCCTCAGGGAAGCCGGGTTCGATCCCGACGATATGAGCAAGGAGAATTATGACCGCATAGACCTTCACAGACCTTATGTCGACAACATCTTCCTCGTGAGTCCTTCGGGACGCAGGATGGTCAGGGAGTCGGATCTCATCGACGTGTGGTTCGACTCGGGCTCGATGCCCTATGCCCAGACGGGACTTCGCGGCAAGGATACTCCCGATTTCGGCAGCACGGCCGACTTCATCGCCGAAGGCGTGGACCAGACCCGCGGATGGTTCTACACGCTTCACGCGATTCACACTATGGTCAGCGGTACCCCGGCCTTCCGCAAAGTCATCTCCAACGGACTTGTCCTTGACAAGAAGGGGGAGAAGATGAGCAAGCGCCTCGGCAATGCAGTGGATCCGTTCAAGGCTCTCGATACATACGGAGCCGACGCCCTCCGCTGGTATATGCTCACCAATGCCCAGCCCTGGGACAATCTCCGCTTCGACGAAAGCGGTGTGGACGAGGTGCGCCGCAAGTTCTTCGGCACCCTCTATAATTCATACTCCCTGTTTGCCGTATATGCCAATATCGACAAGTTCGACCCCAAGGCTCCGCGCGTGCCCTTTGCCGAGCGTCCCGAGTTCGACAAATGGATGGAGAGCAAGCTCAATACCCTCATTTCCAAGGTCGAGGCCTTCTATGAGGATTACGATATCACCAATGCCGGCCGTCTGATCCAGGACTTTGTCTGTGACGATTTCTCCAACTGGTACATCAGGCTCAACAAAAAGCGCATCTGGGTGTCAGGCACCTCACAGGACAAACTCTCGGCTTACCAGACCATATATTCCGCGCTCAAGACCGTTGCCCTGCTGGCCGCTCCGATAGCGCCGTTCTGTATGGACAGGCTGTATCTCGACCTTACCGACGGGGAAGGGGAGTCCGTGCATTATCAGATCATGCCTTCTGCTGACACTTCGGTGATAGACACCGATCTGGAGGAGCGGATGGCACTGGCCCAGAAGAGCTGTTCCATGATTCTGGCTCTCCGCAAGAAAGTCGGCATCAATGTCAAGAAACCTCTTCCGCGCATAATGATTCCCGTTGTGTCGGAGAAGGTCAGAGCGCAGCTCGAGGCGGTCAAATCCGCCATTCTGTCCGAGGTCAACGTTAAGACGGCGGAGTTCATCACAGACACCACAGGAGTCATAACCAAGAAGATCAAACCCAATTTCAAGACACTGGGCAAGGTCTACGGCCCCAGGATGAAGGAGATTGCCGCAGCATTCCCCGGCCTGAGCCAGCAGCAGATAGCCGAAATCGAGCGCTGTGAGGGAGACTACACATTGAATCTCGCCGGCGGGGAAGTCATCCTGCACAAGGATGACTACGAAATACATTCCGAAGATATGCCCGGATGGCTCGTCACCTCCGACGGACAGCTCACCCTGGCGCTTGACGTCACTCTCACACCCGAGCTTGTCGAAGAGGGTACGGCACGCGAACTGATACGTCCCATCCAGAACCTCCGCAAGGAGACGGGCCTGGAGGTGACGGACAGGATATATACCGATATCTATGCTGACGGAGAGTCTGCGGCGGATATCAGCGCCTCTCTGGCCCATTATGAAGAATACGTGGCCTCCCAGACGCTGTCGCTCAGGGTCGCTCTGCATCCGATGTCAGAAGCGCCCTCGGATGCCGCTCAGGTGGAATGGGGAGATGAAACACTTAAAATCAAAATAACCAAAAATCAGTAATGACTATGGCAGAAGAAATCAAAACACGTTATTCCGATGCGGAACTGGCTGAATTCAAGGCCATCATCGAGGATATGCTCGCAAAAGCCAAGTCCGAGTACAACACGTTGCGCGGTGTCGTGATGCACGGAGGCACCAACGACATAGAAGACACGTCACCTTCTTTCAAGACCGTAGAGGATGACGGAGCCAATCAGCTTTCCAAGGAAGAAGCAAGCGCCATGGCTCAGAGACAATACAAGTTTATCAAGAATCTCGAAGCCGCACTGGGCCGTATAGAGAACAAGACTTACGGTATCTGCCGTGTCACGGGCAAGCTCATTCCCAAGGAGAGACTCCGTCTCGTCCCTCACGCCACTCTTACGGTGGAGGCAAAGGAAATGCTTGCCAAATCAGGCAAGAACTAGTCTATGAAAGTCTCCAGAGGGACCAAACTCCTAATTCTGGGAGTTATCCTCGTGGCGGTCGATCAGGTAAGCAAATACCTGGTCAAGACCAATATGGACCTTGGCGAGCAGATATTCGTCATCGGCCAATGGTTCCGTCTGTGCTTCGTCGAGAACGAAGGAATGGCATTCGGGATGAAATTCGGCGGGGCGACGGGGAAATTCCTCCTGTCCCTCTTCCGCATCATCCTTTGCGGTGCCCTGATATGGTGGATACGGTCCCTTGACAGGAAAGGGAACACTCCCACCGGCGTACTCGTAGGCCTTACACTCATCACTGCCGGAGCGCTGGGCAACATCATCGACTGCCTGTTCTACGGGCTTTTCTGGGACTATGCACCCTTTATGTTCGGCAAGGTGGTGGATATGCTGTATTTCCCCATCATACGCACGCCCGATTTTGTCTTTTTCTCCCCGGTTTTCAATTTCGCGGACAGCTGCGTGACTGTCGGGGCTTTTTATCTGATATTGTTTCAATGGAAATTCTTTAAGCAATGAAACGGAGGGACTTTCTCAAAAATTTAGGTCTGGCCACGGCAGGAGTCGCTCTTGCCCCCCAGATGGCAACGGCAACAACTGTCGGTAGCGCTTCCCCTTCGGCCGGGACACCATACGAAGCCGGAGAGCTCAACAAACTGGATATCAATTTCAGGTCTTTGAAGGCAGCTGTAGACCATACCGTGACAGCGGTGGTGGTCGGAGCAGGCTCCCGTGGACGTGTGTACGGCAAATATGGCCTTCTGTATCCGGATTCCGTCAAGATGGTCGGAGTGTCGGACATCAATCCCGAGCGCAAGACGGAGTTCGCCACCAAGCACAATATCCCTGCCGAACGTCAATACGGTGATTTCCACGAGATATTGGCGGTGCCAAAGTTCGCCGATGCGATGGTCATCGCCCTGCCTGATGACCTCCATTTCGAAGCTGCTATGAAGGCAATGGAACTCGGCTATGACGTGCTCCTCGAGAAGCCTATGGCACAGACTGCGGATGAATGCCGCAAACTTCTCGCCCAGTCGAAGAAGACAGGCCGCATACTGGCAACCTGCCACGTGCTCCGCTATGCCCCCTATTTCATCGCAATGCGTGAAATAATACGTCGAGGGATGATAGGCGAGGTGGTCAGCATCCAGCATATGGAGCCTATTCAGTATGCTCATATGGCGCATTCCTATGTCCGTGGCAACTGGAGGAGCTCCAAGGAGACAACACCCATTATCCTTGCCAAATCCTGCCACGACCTCGACATACTCCGCTGGATGATAGGCAAACCCTGCGAGAGCATCGTGGCTGACGGTTCCATCCATCTTTTCAAGGCGGAGAAAGCTCCCGAAGGGGCTCCCTACCGTTGTACGGACGGATGTCCTCACGAGGACAAATGCCCCTATTCCGCAATAGACATATATGTCAGGAAGAAGGCGCACAACTATGTGTTCGACCTCAAGAATCCCAAAGACGATGCTGAGATAATGGAGAAACTCCGCACTACAGGCTATGGCCGCTGCGTATATCATTGCGACAATGACCAGCCCGACCATTACGTGGCCAATATGGTGTTCGAAGGAGGCATTACCTCTTCCTTTGCAATGGAAGCCTTCACTCCTACAGGAGGACGCCGCACCAGGGTGATGGGTACTACGGGATATATCGAGGGTGACGGCAGCTCATTCAAGCTCACCGATCTGAGGAGCCGCAAGGAGAGTGTTTGGAACATGAAGGTGAAGGAAATACCCGAGTACAAGGATTCGGGGCACGGCGGTGGTGACCACGCACTGTTCCGCGATTTCGTGGAAGCCGTGGCGTACCAGGACGAGGCCCGTCTTTCGAGTACCGTCGATGTCAGCATCGAGAGTCACCTTATGGGTTTTGCCGCCGAGCGCAGCCGCAAGACCGGACGCAAAGAAAAAATAAAATAACCACGATATGAAGAGATTCATAATGACGATTGTGATGGTATGCATCACAATCGCTGTTTTTGCGGAGGAGTTCCGCCCCAAGGCCAATGATGCGGCAACGGTAGTCAAAGGCGACGTGCGTTTCACTGTCCTTACCGACAGGATAATACGTATGGAATGGTCTGCTGACGGCGTTTTCGAGGACAACGCGACTCTGGCCGTCGTCAACAGGGACCTGCCCGTCCCGCCTTTCAAAGTGATGTCAAACGGTTCGAAAACCGTCATCACAACCGACAAGCTCAGGCTTGTGTACAATGGTGGCGGCAAGTTCACCAGAGACAATCTCAGCGTGAGTTTCCTGCTGAACGGTAAGACCGTCAAATGGACCCCCGGTGCCGATGACTCCGCCAACCTCAAGGGTACCAACCGCACCCTGGACGGATGCCGCGGCTACAGTCACGTCTCCCAGGATGGCAACGAAATCGAGAACGGAATCCTTTCACGTGACGGTTGGGCAATAATAGACGAGAGCGACAGGCATCTCCTGGTACCCGTCGAATCAGATTGGAAATATTGGGTATCTCCCCGCCCCGAAGGACAGCGTCAGGATCTGTATATTCTTGCATACGGACACGACTACACCAAGGCTCTGTCAGACTACACCAAGATAGCGGGCAAGATTCCCCTTCCGCCCAAGTTCACTCTCGGTTACTGGTGGAGCCGCTATTGGATATACACCGATGAGGAAATCCTCGATCTCGGCAGCCAGATGCGCAAGAGGGATATTCCTATGGATGTGTTCATCATAGATATGGACTGGCATGAGACCTGGAAGGAACTTGACAAGCGCTTAGGCCGCGATGAACTCGACCAGGCCCACGGATGGACGGGGTATACCTGGAACCACGAGCTCATTCCCGATCCCGAAGGAATGCTGAACAGCCTGCACGAGATGGGCTACAAGACGGCCCTGAACCTTCACCCGGCATCCGGAATACGTTCATATGAGGCCTGCTACAGGGATTTTGTGAATGATTATCTGAGCCGTACCGACGATTATGACGGCCCGAAGGGCTATGTGTATCCGAAGGGAGGATACAAATACCATTGGATGGACAAGGCTGTGGGCAAAGCCGGATATTCGGCCATAGTGCCGTTCCGACTGGACCAGCAGGCCTGGACAGACGCATACTTCAACAGCGTCCTTCATCCCATCGAACGTCAGGGTGTGGATTTCTGGTGGCTGGACTGGCAGCAGTGGAGGACCAGCCGTTATGTGCCCGGACTCAGCAACACTTTCTGGTGCAATTACATATTCTTCAATGACAAGGTGAGACAGAGCTGCAGTCTCGGTCTTGACGCCCCCCGCCCCTTCATATATCACCGTTGGGGAGGTCTTGGAAGTCATCGTTATCAGCTCGGATTTTCCGGCGACACCTGCGATACCTGGGAGGTGCTTGAGTTTATTCCTTATTTCACCGCGACGGCATCCAATGTCGGCTACGGCTACTGGGGTCACGACATCGGCGGGCATATGCATCCGAGGGGAGTCACAGGACCTACCAATCCGGAGGTTTTCACCCGTTGGCTGCAATACGCCGTATTCACTCCCGTGTTCAAGACCCACTCCACCCAGAGTGCCGAACTTGACAGGAGAATCTGGTCGTATCCCGATCACTATGAGTACATGAAGGAGGCAATCAAGTTGCGTTACGCGCTCAGCCCCTACATTTACGACGCTGCAAGGTATGCATATGACACAGGTGTGTCCATGTGCCGTCCCATGTATTACTACTATCCCGAGACAGAGAAGGCGTACCATACCCCCGAGCAGTATATGTTCGGTGACAATATTCTGGCCACGGTGCTGTGCCGTCCCATGGATGCGGATGGCAGGACGCCAAGGACCATATGGTTCCCCGAAGGATACTGGTACGATATGGCACATCACGAACTCATCAGAGGCGGAGAGGAGAAGACTTTGCATTATACAATCGCGGAGAATCCCTGGTATCTCAGGGCAGCCTCCATCGTACCTATGTGCGAGGGGTTGAAGAATCTGCAGTCCATCACCAACAGGCTTGACATACTGGTGGCTCCCGGAGAAGGGAAGTGCAGTTATACCCATTATGAGGATGACGGGGAGACCCAGCGTTATGCGGAGGAATATGCGACCACCCTTATTACCAACAACAGGAAAGGAGCAACCCAGACGGTTGTCGTGAGCCCCCGTGAAGGAGAGTATAAGGGAATGCCTCGGACACGCATACTCAGGTTCGTGTTCGAGGGGGTCGGCGCGGGCGTGTCCCTTGCCGTCAAGGCCGGCTCCGATGTCCTTCAGGACTGCCGTTATACCGTTGAGGATTCTGCAATGATTGTGGAACTGCCTGAACTTCCTGCAGACTGCCCCGTATCAGTATATCTCAAACATAATTGATACATCAGGATGCCGGGCGGAGTGAACGCTCATCCGGCACCTGACTTGGCTGGGATGGACAAAACGTTTGCTCTCATTACCGGGGCTAGCTCCGGCATAGGCTATCAGTTTGCAAGGGAACTGGGTTCCCGGGGATACGGCCTTGTCGTTGTCAGCAATGAAGGTGCGCCTTTGTCGGAGAAGGCCTGGATTCTAAGGAAGGATTTCGGAATAGACGTGGCTGAAGTCGTTATGGACCTGGGAGTCCAGAGCGCCGCATCTGAACTGTATCGTTTCTGCTCGGAACGCAACTATGAGATCGAGGTCCTGGTCAACAACGCGGGCGTCTATCACGACCGTGACTTCCTCGATGATTCGGAGGAGTTCAATTCGATGATTCTAAATCTTCACGTGCATACTCCGGCCATGCTGGAATATTATTTCGGCAAGGAGATGTCGGCCCGTGGCCGTGGTTACATCCTCAATGTGAGTTCCGTCACTTCCTCTATGGCGATACAGCGGCTGTCGACCTACTCCGCCACAAAGGCGTTCCTCAGGAATTTCTCCAGGTCCACCCATATCGAACTATTCGGGAAGGGCGTGACCGTTACCTGTGTCCGGCCGGGGGCTGTGGCCACCGGACTTTATAACCTCAAGCCTTCGGCCCTGAAAGCCGGACTGACCTTGGGATACATTATCACGCCCGAGAAACTTGCCCGGAAGGCCGTTAGGGCGATGTTCAGGGGCAGGGCCCAGATTACTCCAGGACTGTCGAGCAAACTTCTTGCAGTGCTGGTCGCCATCATTCCGACCGGGCTGCTCAAACTCATACGGCGCATTCACATCTTTTAGATTATGACACTTGAAGAACGTATTACCAGACTTGAGGATATCGAGCAGATACGCTCGTTGCAGGCAAAATATCAAAGGTGTCTGGATACAAGGGATTTTGACGGTCTCTCGGATTGTTTCTCCGAGGATGTCGTCTCATCCTACGGCAATGGTTCGATGTCCTATGAGGGAAGGGATGCCGTACTGGGATTCCTCCGCGACAAGATGAGTTTGGATATGCCTTCCTCCCACCTTATCCACGGTGGGGAAATCGAAGTCGGGGATGCTTCCGCCGCTTCCGCCAAATGGTATCTCGAGGATTTCCTCCTTCACCGCAAATTTATGGTCAAACTCCACGGAGCGGCCATATACAGTGTGGAATATGTCAAGCGGGACGGACGTTGGCTGATAAAGTCGATAGGGTACGACAGATGTTATGAATACATCGAGCACCGGGGACTGCTCAACATCCTCACGTTGGGCAAAACCACGTTTCTGGATGCATTGAAACGCAGGAAGAGATGAATTGTCTGCTGATTTACTATACCGGTACCTACAATACAAGGTTCCTGACAGCGAAACTGAAGGCGCGGCTTGAGAGGGAAGGCTGGTCTGTCGATTCATACGAGATAGACCCGCTCAATAATGAGAGATTGGACCTTTCACACTATGATATCATCGGACTGGGGTATCCCATCTACGGATACTGCGCCCCATATGCCTTCCTGAAATTCGTCCGTGCGCAGAAATTACCCCGCGGGATGAGAGTGTTCATTTATAAGGATTCGGGGGAGACGGAGCACGCCAATGACGCTTCTTCAAAGTATCTCCTGCGCAAACTCCGGCGTGACGGTGCGTGTACGGACAATGAGTACCATTTCCTGATGCCGTACAACATTCATTTCCGCTTCGACGACAGGTTGGTGAAAGAGATGCTGACTATGGATGACAGACTGCTTGATATCCTGGTATACGAACTGACCAACAATATCGGCAACATGAAGCGCTTCAGACTCTGGCCCCGTCTGGTATCCGCCGTCGTGTCCAGGCCGCAGTATATAGGAGGGGATGTCAATTCTTTCCTTTACAAGGTGGATATGGACAAGTGCATCGGCTGTGACCTTTGCATCAGACGCTGCCCGATGCAGAACATCTACCGCGATTCCTCGGGGGTGATCCGGTTCCATCACCATTGCCTGATGTGTATGCGGTGCTCGTTCTTCTGCCCGGCTGATGCCATTCATATCGGTTTCCTCGAGGACTGGGGGTGGAAGGTCAACGGGGGATATGACCTGCACGCCATAGAAAAGATGCCTACCACGGAGCCGGTCATTACAGACAGTACAACGGGTTTCTTCAAATGCTATATCGAGACATACTCCAAGATCAATTCCCGCCACAGGGAGATTTTCGGAGAATAGGCAGACTTATGCAAAACGGACAATCGAAACTATTCACTCCATACCGGCTCGGTCCGGTAACATTGCGCAACAGGGTCATCCGCTCGGCTGCGTTCGAATCCATGGGCAAGGATTTCGGCCCGACCGAAGCCTTGAAGGATTACCACGTCAGTGTGGCCCGAGGGGGTGTCGGGATGACAACTCTGGCATACGCGGCCGTCAATCGCGGAGGCATATCGTTCAACAGCCAGTTATGGCTGAGAGATGAAATCGTGCCCGCCCTGAGGGATATCACCGATGCCGTCCACGCCGAAGGTGCGGCTGTCGGCATCCAGATAGGACATTGCGGCAATATGACTCATTGGAGTACGGCGGGAGTGTTCCCCACCGGCGCGTCATACGGGTTCAACCTGTATTCCCCGACTTTCGTGCGCAAGCTCAGGAGAGCGGAGTGCGTGGAGCTTGCCAAAGATTTCGGACGGGCAGTTGAAACGGCTCATAATGCAGGATTCGATTCGGTTGAGGTGCACGCCGGACACGGATATATGATTTCACAGTTCCTTTCTCCCTATACGAATCATCGTCACGACGAATACGGCGGCTCGTTGGAAAACAGGATGAGACTGATGAACATGTGCCTGGACGAGGTGATGGAGAAGGCCCGCAAGTACAATATGGCGGTACTCGTAAAGCACAATATGGAAG
>JAKSKI010000028.1 GCA_024401865.1 Bacteroidales bacterium | reverse complement strand
CCCCCTGATAAACGATGCGACCGCCACCGACACCGGCCCCCGGCCCCATATCGATCAACATATCGGCCGCCCTGATAATCTCCTCATCATGCTCTACGACAAGCACCGTATTGCCCAGATCCCGCAAGCTCTTGAGCACGGCTATCAGCCTCTCGGTATCCCGGGGATGCAGACCGATACTGGGCTCGTCAAGCACATACAGCGAACCTACCAGCGAACTGCCGAGAGCAGTGACAAGGTTGATACGCTGGCTCTCACCTCCGGACAGGGTATTGCAGGCGCGGTCCATCGTCAGATACCCGAGACCAACGTCATTGATGCAGCGCAGACGGCTCACAATCTCCTGAAGGGGCTCACTTACCAGGGCACGCTCATTGTCCGTCAGGCAGAGACCATCGAAAAACGCCAACAAGCGGTCCACGTTCATTTCAAGGAGTTCGGCAATCGTCCGGCCACCAACCTTCACATACAGAGCCTCCTTGCGCAGTCTGGATCCGTGACAATCGTGACACACGGTCCTGCCGCTGAAGCGGCTCAGCATATACTTGTACTGAATCTTGTAACGCTGGGTCTCAACCCACTCGAAGAATTCGCTGATGCCGATGAGCCGCTCCGTATCATCGCCTGTCTTATTCCTGTCCCCATCCCAGACAAGGTCCCGGACCTTGCGGTCAAGATTGCACCACGGCTCGAACACAGGGATGCCGTATTTTTCGGCCACACTGATGAGGTGGTCCCGGAACCATCCCATCTTGTCTCCCCGCCAACAGGCGATACAGCCGTCATATATACTCTTGGTCTTGTCAGGAATGACAAGGTCTTCACTGATACCTATTATCTTGCCGAGACCTCCGCACACCGGACAGGCACCCAGAGGACTGTTGAAACTGAAAAGATACTCATCCGGCTCGAGGAAGCTGATACCATCCAACTCGAATCTGCTGCAGAAAGTCCTGATACCGCCATTCTCCAACGCAATCGCCATACTGCCGCCACCTCGTTCGAAGGCATCTGAAACGGATGACAGGATACGCGTCCTCCAATCCGAATCATCGGCGGAAACCGTTCTGGACCTGTCCACAAGCAACCAGGCATCATTGGCCGGTGTCCCCTGCAGCACATCATCCATCTTCAGCGCCTTGCCACCATCATAAAGCCTGTTGTAGCCCTCCTCCTTCAGTGAGAGCATCAGTTCGACCCTGTCATCACGGTCTTTCCATCCGATGTCAGAGAGCACGTAAAACACCTCACCGGGTCCCAGTCCGCCGAGAAAATCCATCACATCGGCCACAGAGTCCCGATGCACCTCCCGGCCGGAAACGGGCGAATACGTGCGCCCTATGCGGGCATAAACCAGACGCAGGAAATCATATATTTCCGTTGTCGTGGCAACTGTCGAACGCGGATTCCTGGTGGACACTTTCTGCTCTATGGCAATTGCAGGCGGTATGCCTTCAATGCTGTCCACGTCAGGTTTGGACATTCGTCCGAGGAACTGACGGGCATAAGAGCTGAGGCTCTCGGCATAGCGGCGCTGCCCTTCCGCATACAGAGTGTCAAAGGCGAGAGAGGACTTGCCCGAACCGGACACGCCGGTCACGACGACAAGTTTCCCGATGGGAATGTCCACCGAGACGTTACAGAGGTTGTTGACCCTCGCTCCCTTGACAGAAATATGCATTACCTATCCAGATACCAATAAGTCATCGGTGTGCCCGGACCGCCTTCCACGGCATTGTATCCGACAAAAGTCAGATCCACGGGATTGTAGTAGTAATCACTGCTCCAGAATTTGGCAAGGATTCCGGCAGGCGCCACCTTGACCCTGTGCACCTTCTGTCCCTTGAAATCCGTCTCCCCCATCTCCTTGGCGGTCATCTCATATATGGCAAGGTCATCGGGACGGAGATTCTTGAATTTCACCGTACCTCCGCCAAGCACGTGGGATGCAGAAATACCTATCTGCTGATACCAGGGCAGGCCTTCCAAATCATCGGTACGTTCGAACGCCTTACCTTTGAAAGTGCCTTTGATGACTATCTTGCCGTCCTTCCTGGAGGCCACGATACTGGTATTGGAAGAAGGTTCGGATATGGTCCACTCCACCGTCTCGAACTTGCTGTCGAGAGTGTGACGATAGACCAGAGTGCCGTGAGTACACACATACACGGTCTTATCTCCCGAAGGCTTGCCTTCATAGAGCACCTTGCTCGTCTTGTCCCCGGTCTGAACGACAAAGGGAATATGCTGGGCAGATGCCGACACGCCACTGATACAAATCAAAGCTACGAGAGCCAAAACTAATCTTTTCATATCATTCTACAGATTCAATAACTTCAAGGTAAGTTCGACAAGAAGGTCCCCGTCCTCGGTGGCGCCTCCGTCTCCGCCCTTGCCGAGATAATCATAATCGCAAAGGAGCGAGACAGCCGCCATCGCCTTCTTGAGAGGATAATGCCGCACGGCCACGTCATATTCATTGAAGAAATAGCGGTTCAGGCCCAACAGCGCGGCGCCCTTCTCCGCTTCGGAGGGGCGGGGGTTCCTCAGGAGCAGCGCATCATATCTCAGGATGCGGTAGAAATGGGTAAACAGCGGGCTGACTGCTGACGGCATCCTGAACTTCGCGCCCGCACCGATATGTGTGGCCAGCCGTATGGCGTCGGAACTGCGGTGATAGGACAGCGCCTTTGTGAGTTCGAACACGCTGAACTGCCTGGAAACGCCCACATTCTTCTCAATATCGGAGACCGTCACGACACGCGACCCGTCAGGGATGACCTTCAGCAACTTGTCGGTCTCGACGGCTATGGTCGAGAGATCGGTACCGGCATATTCGGCCAGAAGTCCCGCCGCATCCGCATCTATGCTCAATCCTCGACCCTTGTAGTAATTCTCTATCCAGAACGGCATCTCGTAATCCCTCATCACTGGGCTTTCGAGCACCACGCCGCACTTCAGCACCGATTTGTACAGAGCCTTCCTTTTGTCGGCCGAGTCCTTGCGCATCAGGATGACGAGAACCGTCGTATCCAGAGGCTCGGCACAATAAAGGGAGAGCTGCTCCAGATTTTTGAGCAGCTGGGCATCCTTGACCACGACCAGCTGACGGTCGGCCATCATAGGGTAACGTCTGGCTGCCGTAATCACCTGTTCGACCGTCACATCTACGCCATAGCACACAGTCTCGTTGAAGTCCTTCGAAGACTCGTCAATGCAGTTGTCGACGATAGCCTTGCATACCAGTTCGGGATAGTACGGCTCATCACCCATCAGCAGATACACAGGTGCAAAATCGCCCTTGCGGACATCTTCCACTATCTTGGCGGCAAGGGCCGCCACATTGACTTTCTGCGCTGCCATACAAGCCGCTAATTTACAATTTTAGGCCTTCATTTGCAAATAAGGGATAAGTTGATTTATTTTGTCTGCAAAACGGAAGGGATGGAAGAATTGTACGACCCGCTGAGGAAGAAGAACGTCAGCGCAACAGCCGAAGAGAGAGTGCGTCAGTGGTTCATAAGACAACTGCTGGAGTCCGCCCGTGTGCCCGCGCACCTGATGATGAGCGAGACAGGATTCAAGTTCGGTGACAAGCAGTACCGCACGGACATCCTCGTATACGACCGCGACGGACAGCCGCTAGCCATCGTCGAATGCAAACGTCCCGAAGTCGCGATAAGCACCCTGACTGCACAGCAGGCCCTCAGGTACGATGCCGTACTCAGCGTACGCTTCATAATGCTCACCAACGGTACGGTCACCTACGTGTTCCGCCGGGAAGGAGCCGGATTCAGAAGATTCGACCACTTCCCCACATACGAAGAAATGCTATGAGCAACCCCGTCACCGAAGACTTCATATCCTATATCGCGGGCATCAGGAGGTATTCCCCCAGGACAAGGAGCATCTACCGCAACGCTCTTGACAGATTCTTCGCCTGGGCCGGAGAAGACAGCGCATCCTGCCTCGGCAACAGGACACTGAGAGCATATGAGGTGTATATGATGGATGAACTCAAGGAGAGCGCCCGCACGGTCAACCTCCATCTGAGTATCTTGAGCAGCCTGTGCCGGCACCTTATGAAAGAAGGAATTCTCCAGTCCAATCCGGTGAGGCTGGTACCGCGTCCCAAGTCAGGAAGGAGACTTCCCCAGTTCTACAGGGAGGAATCCATGCTCGAATATTTCAAGGGCACGGACTACTACGTATCTGAAGAATTCGTGGATATACTCAGCCAGACGGCGGACAAGGATTCATATTGCAAGATACTCAAGAGATTGGTCGTAAGCCTGTTGTACAACACCGGAATCAGGCGGTCAGAACTCATAAGCCTCAACAGGAGCAGCCTGGACAGACAGAGGCGGGTGCTCAAAGTTCACGGAAAAGGCGACAAGGACCGCGAAATTCCCATAGTTCCTTCGTTATTTGAAGAATTATCACTATATTTGATTGCAGTCAGTTCTTTCATATCCTGTACGCCATCACCTGACACACCCCTTCTGCTTACCCCGAAGGGTGGACGCCTGTACCCGGTCTACGTGGACAGAATAATCAAGGAGGAGTTGGGCGGCATAAGCGGAATAACGGGGCGCAAGTCCCCCCACGTTCTGAGGCACACCATAGCCAGCGAACTTCTGGGAGGAGGCACTGATCTCAATTCCATCAAGGAATTCCTCGGTCATTCCTCGCTCGCCGCAACGCAGGTGTATACGCACAGTACGATAGAAAGACTGCAAAGTGTTTATAATAACGCCCACCCAAGGGCAAAAAACGGAGGTAACAATGGAGATTAAACTCAAATCCCTGAAATTCGACGCAGGTGAGCAGCTCACCGCATTTGTCGAGAAGAAAGTCGCAAGACTCGAAAAGTTCTTCGAAGGAGTCGCACAGGAGGCAGAAGTCTCTCTGGAGAATCTCAAGGAGGGCAAGCAGGCAAAGATCCACATCCACATTCCAGGTGACGACCTCCTTATCGAGCGCACCGCGGACACATTCGAGAATGCCATCACAGAGTGTGTGGACGCAATGAAGGAAAAGCTCACCAGATCCAAAGAGAAGAAATACGAGAACTGATTCCCGTTCCCGACTGCAAACACAAAGAGTTCGGCTGAGCCGAACTCTTTCTTGTCTTTTCTGTTGTGGATTTCAGCCTGAATGGCTTGAACTCAGAATAACCCGTTCAGTTTGAGCAGGCCCTTTTCGGGGCCGTAGCATACCAGCTCATCCCCCTCGTTGAGAACGGTGTCTGATGATATGTCGTCCTCGGGGACCATATCCTTCGTGGAGATGCCTATATCATTCACGCTCTTGTCCGCCCTGACCAGAGCGATTGCTGACAGGCCGTATTTTGATTGAAGAGCCGTGTCCCCGATGGATTTTCCTACAAGACTCACGGGCACCGGGAACCTGTACACTCCGACCCCTTTAGCCACGCTGAATGTCTTGACACTGGGGACGAGTTGCATCTGGGCGACAAAATCCCTTGCGGAATCATCTTCAGGCATTATGATTCTGTCCACGTTGAATGCATCCACAATCAAGTGGTGTACCGGATCGGATGCTCTTGCAAATATGTGCCGGGCTCCGAGTTTCTTCAGAAGGGCGATAGTCCTCACCGAGGCTCCCAAATCCTCGCCGATTGTCACGATACACAGGTCTGCTTCCTTGACAGGAATGGAGGAAAGGGCGTTCATATCCGTGGCATCGAATGCAAAAGCAGCGCTCACACTGTCCTTTATGGCTTCGATATTGCTCATTCTGTTGTCCACGCAAATCACTTCGTGGCCTGCTTCAGAGAGCCTTTCAGCGACGCTCTTGCCGTAATATCCCAAGCCGATAACAATAATTTTCATATCTTTAGTTGATTGATTTTACATTATCTCAGCCTTCGGCAGCCTGTATCCTCTGTCTCCCCGGGGTCTGAAGAAACTCGCCACTATGGTAAGTATCCCTACCCTTCCGAAGAACATCAGCAGCATTATGATGACCTTGCCGGCCGAAGTGAGCAAGGGGGTTGCATTAAGGGATGAACCTACAGTGCCGAAAGCCGAGATACATTCAAAGGCGACGGCCCTCAAAGACAAATCAGGGTCAACGATGCTGGCCAGCAGTATTCCGACGGAAAGCACAAGTATCGAGGCCACGATAACGGCATTGGCCCTATGGACGGAATTACGCGTCAGCTCCCTATTATGTATCTCTATTCTGGACTGTCCGCGCATCACGGCCAGGACGTTCAGGCACGCCACCGCCAGAGTATTCACCTTGATACCACCCGCTGTGGACTGCGATGCTCCGCCGACCCACATCAGAAACATATATACCAGTGCGGACTGGGCGCAGAAGGTCGTCAAATCAATGCTTATGAATCCTGCCGTCCTCGGACTCACAGAATTGAAGAATGCCTGCGTCACCTTCCAGAATGCGTTTCTTCCCGCAAAGGCCGAATTCCATTCGAAGACCGCCAGCAGAACCGTACCTGCAACCAGAAGGATGCCCGTCGTCCCAAGGACTATCCTTGTGTTGATACTGAAAGCGGAGACGCGGCGTATTTTGCGTGCAAAGGCCTTCTTGAGTTCGACGAGGACGGGATAACCTATACCTCCCGCTATCACAAGAAAGGCGACGGTCCAGAAAATAAGGTAATTCCCGTCAAGTATCAACGGATTCCCAAGCCCCTGGGCAAAATTCGAAAATCCTGCGTTGCAGAACGCTGACACTGCGTGGAATACACTGAAAAACACTTCATCGTCCAACCCTACCCCCAGAGTGCCATGTATGCTGAACCATATCAGCAAAGCGCCGAATATTTCCAGAGTGAAGGTGAAGGCGATGATGTGCTTCAAGGTTGACCATATCGAGGACAGAGATTCCGATGAGATGAGGTCTTTGACCACCATCTGGTTGCCAACCGAAATCTCTCCCATGAAGAACAGGGCGAAGAAGCTTGTCAGTGTCATGACGCCAAGACCGCCTATCTGTATCAGAAGGATTATTATCAGCTGGCCCGAGAAGGTGAACGTAGCGGCGACATCGATAGGAACCAATCCCGTCACGCACACAGCGCTTGTAGCCGTGAACAGGGAATCTATCCAGGAAAGATTGACCTCCGGGATGGTACAGTTGGGCATTATCAGAAGCAGCGAACCTATCAGTATGATGACAAGGAAACTTATGGCCATCACAGCTGAGGGGTTTGTGCGTTTCCCCAGAATATGCGTCAAAAAATTGGACAACTCCATAACCGACAGAAGCAGAAGCACTCCGTTCCTGAAGATGGAACTTCCCAAAAAGTTCAATGACGGCAATGCCAACGGGAGGACAGTCAGGAGCAATAGAACATTCTTTCCCGAGCTCACGCCTCTGAATGCAGTCCTCCGGCAACCGGGATCAAGAATGATGTGCAGGACGCGGTCAATGATAAAAACAATCCATACATATCGGAAGAATAGTTCCACCTCATCCTTCTGGTCTGACGTAAGGGGGAAACCGTAGTTGATGATGGCGCCCGCCACCATCATCAGAGCCGACACAAGCGTGACAGTCCTGACCACCCGCAGTACAAGCTCCGCAATATGTGAGGGAATACGTTTACCGTCCATTTCCCGCAAATTTTTATGCTAAATTAAGCATTTTTAGGAATGATGAGAAAACAAGTTTGACACCTTGCAAAAAAGGCGGCCGATAATCACTACCAGCCACCTTCATCGTATGGTTCAGAGGATTCTATTTGAAAATCCTTGCTGTCCTTACCAGCAGCGCAACCGAGATATTGATGGAAGGGACGACCATCTTGTCCACATTGCTGAATGTCTGGTCACCGTACAACTTGAAGCGGAGAGCCAGATCAGTTGCCGACGGAGTGCGGTTGAAAGTGGCGTTACGACTCAGAATCCAGTCCGCATAGACACCTTCCCTCACGTTGAATCCACCAAGAGTGAACTGCTCGACCCTGTCGAGTATGAGCCCTTTTTGTACAGCAAACAGCCTGGCATTGTATCCGGGTCCGGCCATCACACCAAGATGGAACCTGTCCCTGTTGCAGATAAGGTACGAATACATAAGGTTGACGCTGTAATTAGGGACCATACCGTTGTCCCATCCTGCAAGCCACCCTCTGGAGTTGCCTTTCTTGATTACGCCGGCACCGAAATCGAAGTCGACCATCACGCCGTGACGATTAAAAAACAGCTCGCCGCCCAAAGTGATACCGACAGACGGATTGACCACATCGGCGATGGGGCCCATAGGGAATGACCCCGTCACTCCGAGATTGAGGCCTAGAGTGACGTCCGACTTGCGCCAGGACATCCTGGTGATGTCGAATTCTTCGCGGGATACTGCCGGCACAGGATAGGAAGAATCGAGTTCGTAAGCATCAAGAGCCGCTTTGCAGTCATTCTGATACTTTTTGACCACATCCCTCTTGTCGCCCTTGGCAAACATCATCTCCTCACGGAGCCTGTTTGCAAAATCCTGGGCAATGTCGAACTTATCCTGAGCCTTCTTGAGCTCGGCGGCAGTCATCCTGGTCTTGTCCACCCAGGAAGAGGGATTTATAAAGGCGGAAGCATCATTGTACACTATGTTGATTCCGTCCTTCTGGACCGACTTTTCGTATGCGGCAATGGTAATGCTGACATCCGACGCCTTTGTCTCTTCAGGCAATACCGACTTCTGGGTGAAGTCATCCCAAGTCAAAGGACCGGCGCTCCAGATCCTTGAAGACTGGGCGTTTGCAAGGGACACTATCCCGAGCAAAACAACGATTGTTGCGATTTTTTTCATGCTCAAATATAATAATATTTATCCTAATTGATCACAATAACTGAGTGATAATCCAAACGGGGGACATTCACGTATGCATAACCGTCATCCCAGCTGAAGTCCAGATCCGTTCCTGCGGGCTGCAGTCTGACCACCGACGGCCTCTTGTCCGTCCTGATCTTGAGACTGATGTCCGCGACCGGAGCTATACTCTTCTCTATAAGGCTGTTGGATGAATGGTGGAGTCCGTTGGCATTGACGAGCTGGACCAGCATCCTGTCATCCTTCCACAAATCCACGATCTCCAGCAGGCCCTTGCATCCTTCAATCCTTATGCGGGGCTCATACATCCTGACAAGAACCGAATCCATCAGGTCAGATATGTTGCTCAGAGTGTATTGATAATAGAGGCCCGCTACATCCGTCGAGATGACAGCAACCTTCCCGCATCCGAATTCACGGACAGAGAGCACCGGACCGTCCTCACCGAACACATCCACGGTCTCACCTTCAGGGAACCCCTTTCCGGCAAAGAGTGAGCTGGTATTGGGACCGTTCAAAATCAGGGAACCTCCATCTCTGACATATCCCTCCAGCATATCCAGAGTGCTTTGCTCCAAGCCCTCATACAGTTCCGGCACCACTATCACAGGATACGAACCGACCCCGCCGTCGGCAAGATCGTGCTCTGACACAACCGATACGCTATGGCCTGCGTCACACAGGAGATTGACCATACTCATAGCCTTGTCGCAACCGTTGCGGGAGAACAATTCATCCGCCTCCCGATACCTGTCATATGTCGACAGCAGGACAGCGACCTGGGGCTCCATATGGCCCTGGAAGCACCATTCCCTGCGCTCGTGCATAAACTCCGAGAGAGGGTACAGAGCCCGGATTCTGTCCATTCTGGGAGAGCCGTCGGGGAATTGGCAGATATAAACCTGGAAACCGCCTCCAAGCGCGATTACTGCCGAGGCCTCCTGTATTATCTGCGGAGCCGTCTTGTATACGTGCCTCTTCTGAACACTGCGGAAGCCCCAGGCCATCAGATCCCAGGGAACCCCCTGCTTCTCCATCGAGCGCCCCGAAAACCGGGCCCACCAATACGAATCCTGAGGGGCGAGGTCACCTGAGATGAAATCCACATCGGCGCAGACCTTTTCGGGCATATGATCCGAAAACGCCCAGTTGGACGCTATCTTGAATGAAGGGTATTCCGAATGGACCGCATCCACGTAATGATTGAGGTAGCGGCGGAACAGATCACGGCAATAATCCCTGTATTCATTATAATACGGCATCCCGCGACGGGTCGGGAGTTTACCATTCAGATCAATGCCGGTCTCATCCTGGAAGGCGGCAACGGTTGCAGGATCGAAATCGGCGAAAGCCTCCCAGCAATCTCCGTCCACCCAGACTCCGTCGACACCGTAGTCACCGGCCAACTCCTTAAGCTGCGGGATGAGAAGTTCATCCACATATCCGCCTCCGGTGCGTGTCGCCTGCAGACTGCGCGTGAGGTCTGCGCGCACGACGCCTTCTTCCGGGTGCGAAGAGATATAATTGCAGTCATAGACTCCCGAATAATGCATATAGAGTCCCACACCTTCTTCAGCGGTCACCCTGCGCCAGGTCTTCAGCGGATCACCCTGAATCCAGGGGATGGCATTGCCGCACCCGGAAGGATATGAGGCCCATCCGGGATGGCCCTTACAGTCTATCTGCAGGAAGTCGGGACGCATATTGCGGCAAATCTCCCTGATGTCATCTTCGCGGAGAGTGGAACCTATCGGATGCTCTTCGTAGTATGGGCGGGATACTGCGTGAAAGTCGAAATGAAGGCCGAAATAGCGTTCATCGGGACTTGACGTGGCGGGTGTCGTGTCATTTGAACAGCCCCATATCAACAGCAGCAGGAATGGAATCGGCAGGAAACGTTTCATATCACAACAATATTTCGATATCGGCGATGCCATCCGGACGGATTTTGAAATCCACATAGCGGCTGGACGCCACATTGACATTCTCATATCTTACGGTGCGGCCGTTCACCCTTACGGACCGGCACTTGCTTCCGGCGGGCAACAGGATATGACAGTCCATCCTGACGGCCGGAGACTTCACGAGATAGCGCATCCCGTTGTCACGAAGCACATAGCGCACATCCACCACCTTGTGGCCGGACTCATATCCGGTAATATACCTCAACTCCCTGTAATGGGTCACGGGAAATCTGGGGCAGAAATAAATCTCGTCATATCCGCATCCCCTGTCGCATACGCCTGCTAGAGCTTCGTCTATCGCCGACATCACCGCAGCGGCTCCCCAGGCACTGGGACCCGCCCCCTTGGACTCGGAGCAGCCAGTATCCCTCGAATACAGGAAATACACGGTTCCGTCACGCCGCATCATCTTTTCGAAGCGCCTGATGATATCCCATCCGTACTCTTCGTAGCCGTTGTTCAACGCCGCCTTGGCAAGTTCGCCGGCAGTGAAGGGAGAAATGGCTCCATTGACATATTTGCCCGGTCTGTAAATGTGGAACCTGTCGTATGGCGGATCTATGGTAAACCATTCCGCAAAGGCGGAAGTCGTGTCCCTGCGGCTCATATACTCTTCGATGATAGACCTGGACCGGGCAAGGTCCGTGAGCCCCCTGTTGATATCGTAAGTATTCGACAGCGAGAGCCTTACGTCCTCATAAGAGTCGTATGCCGGCACGTTGACAGGCCTTTGGTGGACAAAATGCCTGCCGTTCCACAAGTGGGAGAAGATTGCCGCGCGCAGAGTATCCGCCCTCGCCTCCCATTCACGCGCCCTTGTCTCATTGCCGAAGCGTCGGTTCATCCAGGCAAGCTGGTTCATTGCCTGCCATACTCCCGAATTATCCCCGTGCATTATGGCCATAGGTGTCTTCCCTTCTTCGATCCTGCGGTTGGTCTGCGTATCAGGCATATAGGTAAAATCCCAGGTATCAATGGTATAGCCTCTTTTGACCAGGCCGGTGGCGGCATCGAGGCGTTTGGGGTCCGACATCACGTAATCGATGCCCTTCTCAAGCTTCGGAAGCACACGGCGCAGCCATTCGTCATCGCCCGTCACCCTGTAACAGCATAGGGCTCCCTCGACGACAAGATATTCGATATCCGACTCTATCTCGAGCCTCACCAGCGCAAGATTGTCTTCGGGATACATTACCCGGCAGTCCTCATCCACATATGACCAATGCTCGTCATCAATCTGCTTGATGAGTTCGTAATAACATCCGTCCTCCCTCTGGGTATCCAGGATGAAATCCAGAAATGAACGCAGGTCATACTCCCAGTGGCAGAATCCCTTCATCTCGTGAACGTGGTCCCTTATCCAGTTCTTGCTGGTCATAAGAGCCTTGCCGTCGATAAAGACGAAATGCCTGTCCGAAAGGATATTGTTGCGGAGCTGATACAGCATGATGCCGAGATCCGGATCCGAAGTGGTCAGAATGCTCGGGAATCCCAACTCGTAATTGTTGTATGTGCCATTGGGAGGCGTGGTCAGATGCATTGCGGGCAGCATATTGACGAAATGCACTTCCCTACCGGCATTCAACTTCTCCAGAGCCGTGACAGAAGGGCCCGCCTTCACGGCGACAGCCGGCAGGATGGACAGCAGAAGGGCCAGGACACGGGTTTTCATATCATCAAAGTTTTATCAATCCCAATCCGGGACGGTCAGGGAGACGGATTATTCCGCCTTCCACGGTCATACCCTCAAACCGGTCATTGGATATCAGCAGATTGCCGTCCAGGTCGGCAAAATCGGCCGCAGGTGAGAGATGGGCCGCCGCCGTAGTGGCACAGGACGTCTCAGTCATACATCCGAGCATCACCTTCATACCTTCCGCGCGGGCATAAGAGATCATCCTGCCCGCCTCACGCAGACCCGTACATTTCATCAGCTTGATATTGATACCGGAATATGCTCCCCGGATGCCGGGCAGGTCCCTGAGCCTCTGTATGCCCTCATCTGCAATTATGGGGACGGGGCTGCGTTCGGTAATCCAGGCGATGTCGTCGATACGCTCGCAGGGCATAGGCTGCTCCACCATACGCACCCCCATCGAGCTCAGCCAGAATATCTCATCCAAGGCCTTCTGCCTGTCAGTCCAGCCCTGATTGGCATCGACCACCAGAGGCAGGTCAGTGACGCTCCGCACGGTATTGACCATCTCTTCATCGTTGTCCAGACCGACCTTGAGTTTGAGCACCTTGTATTTGCCGGCACACTCCAGTGTCTTCCGGCGCACTACGTCAGCAGTGTCGATACCTATCGTGAACGAGGTGGCCGGCGCCTTGGCCGGGTCATATCCCCACAGTCTGTACAGGGGCTGTCCCAGGAGTTTGCCCACAAGGTCGTGAAGGGCGATGTCGACGGCTGCCTTGGCCGGGGCGTCGCCTTCGGACAGAGAATCCACATAAGAGAGTATATCCTCCAGGCAGAAAGGATCGGCGAACTGCTCCAGATTGACTTTGGACAGGAACGCCGTCACACTCTCCACCGTATGGCCGAGATACGGGGGCATCGAAGCCTCCCCATATCCTACATACCCGTCATACTCTATCTCAACCTGCACATCGGGGGTCACATTGCGTGAATATGAGGCCACAGTGAACGTGTGGGCAAGTTGAACCTCGTAGGGGGAATAGCGAAGCCGCATACGGTCGCGTCCACCCTTGCGGGTAGCGGCGCCGGGTCCGGCAGGACAACCGCAGGATGCCAGAGCGGCAACTGCTCCGGCGGCAACTGCGGTTCTGATGAACTCACGCCTTCTCATATATATGGACTGAACAGGCTTAGTCGGCGGGGTCGGTCTCAAATACGTTAAGCACGGAGCCCACCTTGACTGTACCCTTGCCGGATACGGCGGTCTCGATTGTGACAGTCCTTGTCTCCCCGGGCATCAAAGTGATGAAATTGTCCGAATAGAACGAAGGTCTTACAGGCTCTCCGTCCTCTCCGTAGAGCTGGATGCGGTTGAAGAACGAGATACGGCCGCTGTTGTTTCTGAGCTGGACGGTATAGACCGTCTGTCCCTCCTCAACTCTGGAAGTAACCTTCGTGCGCAGGGCCACCTTCTTCATCGAATACAGGCTCTCGAATCCAGATGTGCAGGGACCTGTCACGCTGGGCTTGCCCTCAAACCTGTCAGACGACCTCCAGTAGAAGTTGGTCGACACCGTCTTGCCTGCGGCATCCTTCAGGATAAGGTTGACAAAATGAACCTGGGAAATACCCTCGGGGAACTCTATTTTGAGCACGTCATTTGCCACCCCGTCCTCGGGAAGGTCCACGGTAACACTCTTCTCGTAGAGCTTGCGGCTATTGATGTCATACACCTGGGCTGTCGCCCTGCAGCCCTTGAACTCCTCGAAACAGTCGTTGACCACCGATACCGTATTCTTGAGATAGTTGAACTGGATATGTACGGGCTCGAGCGAGTGCATCGTGTGATAGAGGGATGCGGTAGGCTCGAGATACCAGTCCCAGAGGCGTCCCGCCACCTGGGGATTGGCACAATTGTGATACCAGAACAGGAGTCCTGAGCAGAACCTGTCGCCGTAGTCGAGTTTGTTCTCGTTCCATACTTCCCAGATGCTCTTGGAATTCACCGCAGACAGAAGCTGGGACTTGCCGCAGAATTCCTCGATCGAAGAAGACCTGCCGTAACAATCCACCATCTTGACATAATCGGTGCCCATCATATGGAATCCGTTGCCGTCAAGATAGCTCCACACATCATGATTGATGGGCCAGAGATCCTTCTCCTCCATCATAAGCCTGAGGGACTCCGGAAGAGGAAGCGAAGGAGCGCCGTACTCGGGATTGAAGCCGTCCACGCGACTGCCACGGTCGGAGGCCTCGTTGGTATAATGATACATCGGATTGACCTGCTTGTAAGGGCTTCCGTCGTGGACGCCGTCACACTCCGACTGCATCTGATAGTTGCGCGTATCATCAAGGTTCATTATGAAATCCCTCATACCGGGCATCTCGGTGCTCTCGTTGGATGCAACATAGATGGCCACGCAGGGATGATTGCGCACGCGCTTCATCGTGGATTCGACATTGGCGAAATAAACGGCGGCATCGTGGGGATGACGGGTGTCCCCTGTCATCCAGAACTCCTGCCATACCATAAATCCATACTTGTCACAGAGTTCGTAGAACCTGTCCGACTCGGCGATGCCGCCTCCCCACAGACGCAGAAGATTGATGCCGCTCTGACGGGTGTAACGCATCTCCGTCTCCATACGGGCGTCATCGGTACGGAGCATAGCCTCGGGAATCCAGTTGTTGCCTCTCACAAATATGCGTCTGCCATTGACATAGAAGACCTTGGACCCATCTGGCGTATTCCTGTCAGCCACTATCTCGCGTATGCCGAACTTCGTGGTAAGCGAGTCGCTGACCACGCCGTCCACCAGTGCCGTCACCTTGAGGTCATAGAGATTCTGGGGGCCCTTGTTGACAGGCCACCACAGACGCGGATTGCGGATGGTCAGTTCGGGGAAATCCTCCGGAGTGAAGGTCACGGTCTCGGAACCGCCGCGCATCACACAGAAGGGCTTCTGCACCTTGATGCCTTCGCCCACGATTTCCGCAGTCACGATACCTTCATAAGGCAACATCCCCGCATCGCTGTTGTGCACCTCCACCGAAACGGTCTCGTGCGCCACGTCATAGGAGGGCTTGTCCAACTGTGACTTGACAAAGGGATGTCTGACAGCCACCGGTCCTGTGGTGTAAAGGGAAATGCTCTTCCAGATGCCCGTATTGCGGTCGCGTATGCCGTCCATGAAGGTAAAGTCCCAGCCCACGGTCATAAGCATCGTCGTATTGACTCCGATATTGCCGTTGCCCCCGTTATGGAATTCGCCCACGGCGCCCCAGGTCTTGGGCATCGTTGTGCCCGGCTCGTCCACCGGATACACCTTGACGGATAGTTGGTTGACGGCACCAACCTTGGCAAATTCGGTGACGTTGACGTGGTCGTCACGGAACATTCCGTTCATCGTGCTCACGAGATGACCGTTGAACCATATTTCCGCCCTGTAGTTGATACCCTCCGGATGAAGCCATATCTGCTGCCCCTCAAAGCTTGACGGGATCTCCACATCCGTCCTGAACCAATATGTATAGAAATCCCTGCCCACCTCGGTGATGTCGGGGATGAGGTTGGACTCGATCTTGTTGTTCATCCCGAAATAGGGCTCCGGGAAAACCTTGTTGTAGACCAGGGAATTGAGCACAGTGCCGGGCACGATGGCGGGCATCCATCCGGTCTCCCCGTCCCTGCTCATTTCCCAGACCTGAGTGCCGTTGTGGCCGTCCTTGGAATCGAGTTTTATGACAGTGGCGCCGGCGCCGAGTGAAGAAAGCAGGAGCAGGCCTGCAAGAAGGAATCTGTATTTCATATGTTATGGTTTTGTCCTTCCGCAAATATAATCAAAATGAATGAATGTATAATGTCTCCAAATCTCACCACTGACACCCGCAACCGCTTGCAAATCCAAAACAATGTCCTTAACTTGCCGATGCGGGTAAATCAGAGCGGCACTATGGGCGAATGAGGAAGATGCTGTAGGTGCTCATGCCCCTGATGGGAACATATATCTACGACACAGAGTACTACAGGAGCACATGAGATGGGCCATATGTTAGGTATGAGCCATAATGATAAAGGAATTATGTCAAAAAGACAAGATGAAAATAGAAGCAACAATGTTCCACAAAGCAATATTAATGAAATGATGCAATCTTCAAAAGGGCACCATGATATGATTTCAAAAATCGTGAATCTGTATGAGAATTTATTCAAATAGAAAATTCCCGCTGTATCTATTTATAGCCATGTTAATCATTATAGTTTCGTGCTGTGTTAGACATTACAAGGTTTCAGCAAATATACGAAGCATTATGTTTGAGCATCCCCTTATTTCTGTAAGAGATTCCGTGTCTTATCAAATATTCAATCGTGGATCAAAATATAGATATAAATTAGATTTTATAGATGTAGATATGCTATCAGGCATCGTCAGCCAAGATTCAGTAGAAGTAATATACAATGTCAATCCAAAATATTCTCGTGCCCGTTACAATATATATTATACTTGGTATGGACATTGGCCTGATTTTCAAAATGCAGATTCGATTGAGTCATATACTGCATTATATCAGGTTTCACTAATTAAGATGAACTTCATGGATATAATGCGACATACATTCGGACGTCCTATCGATAGATATCTATCAATTTTTATCAAACCAACATATATAAATGCTTTACCTGACACATTAAATCTAAGATGTTTTAAAGAAACAGAGAAGGACTCATATTTCTTATCACTGAAGAACAAACCTGTAGTGATGAGGATACCAGACAGTTATTGGCTTGATGATGATAATATAAAGTATTATCCGATATTAGTCAATATGAGCGAGAGAGAAATGTGTAAGAAGAATGCGGGTATTGTTCTCGGGAATTATGAAGTATGGGAAGACACTACTTTCAATATCTGCAAGTATTATTATCATTTGAACAAGTTCGATAATAATGGCTTATATGATATGACTCTCAATCCCTTAAATTAAGTAGTAGTCATATCGTCAGTTAAAGATTTTTTTCCATTGCCCGCTGGGCAGCCTTGCATATATCTCCGGCTCACGCTCATTGTGGCTTATCAGGAATCAATCAACAACTGCAACATGCGGGAGAAAACACAAAAACACTATATTAGCAGTATAATCGCAGGCTGTCCTAAAAAGGGGAAGTTCACAGATTAATCGTTATGAATAAAAAAATAATTCTTTCTATTTTGACTTATGCTCTGTGTCCTTTCTTGCTGAACGGACAAGACATTGAAGGAGTAGAGATGGGAACAAAAGTTACCGATTCTTTTATAAAAAAGAAATTTGGAGCAGACTGCTTGACAGAACGGTATACTTTGCCTCTCAAATCAGAAGAGTATGTGGAAATAAATGATTCTACAAGTTATTTTAGATATAATGCATCTATTAAATGTGGCACCATGTATGTGTACGGGGAGGATACCTTATTCTTGGATAAGCAGAGTCGCCTTGTTCTCGCTAAGTTAAACAGCAAACGTTTTTCGGTAGATAAAAAGCATATATCGGGAGGATATCGCATAGGGGATGACTATTGTGAAAAAGAGTTGAAGAAATGTGGTATTTTGCAATATTATTACAATGATTTGGTCTTAATCGTGGATAAAGAGGACATTGTTATGACTGAAGAGATATTCATTCACGATAATACAATAGTTTCCGTTCAATTATCATTTCCTTATGGCGATGATGTCGAAGGCGTGGGGATTGGAGAATTAGTGCCCAGAAAGGTAATTAAACAAAAATTCGGTGTTCCATACAAGGTAGAGGCTAAAGAATTTATGTACATCCCGTCATTTATTTATACATATATGGACAACGGGAAAGAATCAGTTCTTATTTTTTCGAAAAAGGGACGGTTACTGAAATATGAGATAAACTCTCCAATATTCAAGACCTTTACAGAAACCATTCCAGGCGGTCTTTCCGTTGGCGATAATATCGAGAAGGCTTCTACTTTGTTTGACAGTAATGGTATATACAAATTATTGGATGATGCATTTGATAGACCTTATATCATGGTGGTTGACGGAAAGGTCTCCTGTATAGAATACGTTCTTATGGACTAGATTTTAACTTTTCTATTTCCGCAACCGCTTGCAAATCCAAAACAATGTCCTTAACTTGCCGATGCGGGTAAATCAGAGCGGCACTATGGGCGGCACGATGACATACACCTATCTGGGGGACGGCACGAGGGTTGCCGCCAGAGCGGGTGCGGACGCATCGAGCCACTCCTCCATGTCCCCCTACAACTACTGCGGGAATGATCCGGTAAATAAGTTCGATCCGGATGGTACAGGGGAACTTAATGGAGATATTGGAACTATTGATTTCTTGGATAAGAAAGGGATAGTTTTTTCTACTCCGGAAGATGATAGATACCATATCTTTACTCCCAAAGATAAAAAATACCATTCATATGACATTTTCTCAACATTAATGATAAAGCCATCCATTGTAAAAGCAAAAAAGAGATGAAAACGACTATAATTTTTATCGGGTATTTTCTTTGGGCCTTGGTGTTGTGCCCGATCAACGATTGCGCCAAGGTCGAAAAGGCAATTCCCGAAGTGGAGTGCCAGTGTCGGATTCTGGACAGAGAGATCAGGCACTACCTCGACCAGATTGAATCTTCCCGGGACACCTGTTACTGGAATCTGATTGTGCGGAAAACCGATTTGACGGACAAGGATTCCCCTGTCTTCGAAGCGACATTATACAGGGAAGAAGGATATGATTATCCTATGGAAGGGAATGCATACATTGAGTATGGGAATAACGTCATTGTGATAGAAGGAACGGTTTTCAAGTCTCTTTTCAAGAAGGGCAATCAAGTTCGACGGAACATCACAATGTATCGTACCAAAATTCCCTATAATGCTCCTGTCCCTTATTTGAAAATAAATTCTTCTAATTACAGAGTGCTCAGCCTTTATTTTGAGACTTAACTGGTATTTTCAATCTATGGACTATATTTGTCTGTGTATCGAGAATTGTGAACTTCCCCTTTTTGTAGCCTTCCCTATAGTTATGCGTGACAAAAAGAATCTTGAATTGAAAAGAGGAGATCCTAAACACGAAGCCTCAGCGTCTAAGTATAACAAGAATGAAAAAAATTCAATAGATAAAGAGAATATCGTTAGGAAGATTTTAGGGCTAGACCAAAGAGGATATGACTATGCTCATAGAGAAGGTGTTATCAAATAAAAATTCCATATGTTACGCATCAAGATAATTTTCTTCGTATTAATTACTACTCTCGTCTTCTTTACTTCTTGTATGGGCGGCATTTATCCTTCACAGAATTTGAAGAAACAACAGTTTGAACGAGAAAAGACATATAATAATTACGCATTATGTATTTTCACTATCTACAAAAATGAATGGATGAATGACATAGGCTATCAAAGCGATACCATTATTTGCTGCGCTTCATTAGGACTTCTATATGAGAAAATGAATGTTAAAGTTTTTGATGAAGACACCTTCATCAAAAGGGTATATGGTAATGAGAAGTCTGGAGCCTCCATTCAGGTCAGTCCTGAACTTTTTTCATATATGTACGAATATAAAGTAGGTGTTGACGAGGAAATAAAATCCACTTACGATCGGGATGGCATATATGGCGTGGTTTCTTATTTGGCGACACGACCCATTCGCGACTGGGAAAAGAACAACTATGAAAAATTCAAGTATATAGTCTATTTATGTTGGCAGAATAATCTGTTTTTATATGAACACTTGAACGATGAAGTTTTTGAATTTAAATGGTTCGTAACGGGTAATAAATCATTAATGAAGCGATATTATTCACTTTCGGACAAAGATGTATGGTTCAATCCGTTGGTAGAATCCTAACATTTCACCACTGACACCCGCAACCGCTTGCAAATCCAGAACAATGTCCTTAACTTGCCGATGCGGGTAAATCAGAGCGGCACAATGGGCGGCACAGGCACGAGCACGATGACATACACGTATCTCGGAGACGGCACAAGAATTGCCGCCAGGGCAGGTGCGG
>JAKSKI010000027.1 GCA_024401865.1 Bacteroidales bacterium | reverse complement strand
GATTATCGACGGAGACCGAGCTCCTTGACGATATTTCTGTATCTCTCGATGTCAATCTTCTGGAGATAGTCCAGAACCTGACGACGCTTGCCGACGAGGCGGAGAAGAGAGCGGCGTGTGACAACGTCCTTCTTGTTCTTCTTCACGTGCTCGGTAAGGTGAGCGATACGGTAGGAGAATAATGCAACTTGACTCTCAGGAGAGCCGGTGTCCTTATTAGACTTCCCGTACTTCGCGAAAATCTCTTGCTTTTTTTCAGGCATCAGATATTCAGCCATTTCGCAAAAAAATTATAATGTTAACTGTCTTGACGGCCACCGTGGCCGAAAAGTCCGGCAAATATAGCAAACTTTACTTTAATTGCCAAATACTTATTGCTCTACAACCTCAACGGGTACGGCAGGGGCCTCGGAATCCGCGGCGGGCCCGGCCTCTACAGGCTCCTCAACGGCCTCCACAGGCTCCTGCTTGTGGAACGGACAGCATTCCAGACAACCGTTCTTGTCCGCTATCACAAGTATGGCGAACACCACGGCGAGCACGAACACTATCCAGCGGAGCACCTTCTTCCACGCGGGCACCTTGGCCACGAACGGGTCGGATGTCTTGACGAGGGGATACTTGGCCACTTCGGTCAGGGTACCTCCGAAGAGAATGTTGATGAGGACCACGGAGTTGATGGCCCAGCCATTGGCATTCAGCACCGGACCGAGATTACGCTTGCGCAGTTTGCGCCAGGCTATGAAGCAGGCAGGGCCGGAAATAACCAGCATCACGGCGGCGATCACGAGAACGAACTGCCACCACTTGAGAGCGGCAATACCGGACACAAGTGCCTTGAGGGCCACTCCGATTCCGGCGAAGGCCATACCTACGGCAGCGAATATGCCGGCGAACTTCCCTATGTCGAAGGGCTGCTTCGGAGCCTTGGGATCGACATTGTCAGCCTTGGCAAGCAGATTGGCGGTAGCGGCCGAATCCTTGTCAGCGGCTGACTTGTCTATCTTGTCGGATACGAACTTGGCGACCTTGCGGTATGGGCTCCAGAACGCCTGTCTGATACTGATGGGGTTGTCGACTATCTTAGTGACAACGGCATCCCAGTCATTGCCCTCGAAATCATAGAACACCGCATTCTTGCCCGGGCGGAGATTCTTGATACCGCCGTCAGTCATCACCGCCACTATTTCCCGGGTCTTCCCAAGCTTGTTGGAAGTGCAGGTGCAATATATCAGGAACATTCCGCTGAGGGCGGCCGCTTCGGCGTGGTTGCCGGTTCCATCCACCTTGAGGCAGAGATTGCAGCAGCGCTCGTCGATATAAAGCTTTCCGGCCTCGAACATTGCCCTGACCCGGTCATTCCTGCCATAAAAATCGGAGAACACCACGTAGTTGTTGAGGAAGCGGTAGAAATCCCTGTAAAGATGGGTAAGCCTGTTGACTTCGTCTATGGATGCGGATTCAGCCTCGAGGGCCTTGTCTTTGGCTATCAGGTCAAGGATGACTCCGCGCTTGTCCGACTTGAGAAGGGCGTTGACGGCATCTATGCCCAAAGTCTCCACCACCTCTCCGGTCTTGGACGCCTTCCAGGTTTTGAAAGCCGTGAAACTGTCCGTCACCGTCTTCCAGTCGTCTTCGCTTATTTCCTTGCACTTGGGGAATCTGACGTCCAGCACCAGAGTCCTGACCGCATCCATTCTGGCCTGCCAGGCGGGGTTGACCGCATCAAGCGGTATTGCCGCCTTTGCCGTAGGACGGGCCAGGGGATAGGACTCGATGTCCTCCGCACAGGTGCCGAGATTCTTGTCGCTGATGGCGGCGATCCTGTCGGCGCTGATGTCCACCGCGCCGGCAACGGTCTCATCAAACCTGATGAGCTTGCAGCGCATGAAGTAATCCGCAATCTTGTCGCTGACAGCCTCGACGGCTGCAAGTGCGGCTTCGGTATTGTCTCCGTAAGGAAGAATGGCATCCCTGTCAGCCTCCAGGGCGGCACACCAGGCGGAATAGTCCTCGAGGGCCTTGTAGAATGCTTCCAGATGTTCGGCATCCACGCCTTCGACACCCGAGCGGTCCATCACTCCGCCGACTGTGGCGATGCAGTTGGAGATGATGTCCGAAAGCTCCTTCACGTCAGCGGAAGCCGGTGTCACTATGCCGTCACCGTTGAATGCGGTGTCTGCGAATATCGCAACGCTGTCCGATGTATCGTCGACGGAAATGCTGTCCTTGTCGAGTTTGAGGTTGGTCAGAATATGTCTGGCCGATTCCAGCAGACGCTTGCCGTCGTCGTTGTCGTCATTGATCTGGGAGAGGGGGATGGAACTGTCTCCCTTGAGGATGAGATCCTTGTCGCGAACCACCGAGGTGAGCCACTCGGCCGCGGCCACCACCTCCTTGACGTGTATTCTGCCGTCACCGTCGGCATCGAGGAGTTCAAGGGTCCTGGCGTCAAATTCAAGACCTTTGACGGGGCAGCTGAGCGCTGTCCATTTGGTCTGATCGAGTTCTCCGAGATGTGCGATGTCCTCGCCCTTGTCAATTCTGACTCTGACTACGCCGCCTACCGACGCATACTTCCAGTCGTAAGTTTTGCTGTCTGCCATATTTTCATTTGATTTGATTGTCCGTTAATCTTCCAAAGTTAATTATTATTTTCAACAAAAAGATGCGTACATTTGTTAAAACATCCGGTATTATGAGAATTCTTGCCCGTATAATCATCTCTGCTGCAGTCCTTTCTTATGCGGCCCTGCCTTTGTGCGCCCAGAAAAGGACCCTCGACCACGACGTGTTCGATTCCTGGAAGAGCGTGTCTTCCAATGCCGTTTCGGCTGACGGCGACATCATCACCTACGAGATAAATCCCCAGGAAGGGGACGGCATACTCTATGTGAGGCGTCTCTCCGACGGCCGGTCGCTTGAGATAGAACGGGGATCCGGAGCCGAAATCTCGAGAGACGGCCATTGGATGTTCCTGCGCATCAAAGTCCCTTTCCAGGCTACCCGCAAGGCCAGAATCGCCAAGAAATCCGCCGACAAGATGCCCAAGGACACCATAGCTTTCGTCAATCTGGACGACTTCACCCTTACCCGTCTCGGGGAGTTCTCCACCCGCAGGACAAGTGTCGACGGCACCCCGTTGATGGCCTATGAGACCGGGAAGAAGAAAGTCCTCATAGTGTTCAATCCTGCTTCCGACAGGAGCGACACCCTTGCCAATGCGGAGTCCTTCCGATTTGACAGGACCGGCACAAGGCTCGCCGTCGTTTTCAAAAAGGACAGGGAAGACAGCCTGAGCAGGAACGAAGTGGCTCTGTACCGTACCGAAAACATGGCAAAGACCAGCCTCGCGGAAGGCGCAGCATTCTATTCCGTCCCCACGTTCAACCGCAACGGTGACAGACTCCTCTTTCTCGCCTCCACCGACAGCGCCGATACCGGCGGGAAACACTGCAGCCTGCATATGACGCAGGAGAGAGTGGTCGGCAAGGGAGGCAAAGCACGCCTGACCGTCGGGACGGACGAACTCATACCGCAGGGATACGCCGAAGGACTTCCTTCCGGGAAATTCATCACCGCCCAAAGCGACCCGGTATTCTCCAAGGACGGGAGCAGAGTGTTCCTGAACCTCTGCGAATGCCTCCCCCCGGATGACACCACACTCGTATCATTCGAAACGGCGGGTCTCGACATATGGAACTGGGACATCTATATGACTCCTCCGATGCAGAAGGCCAATGCCGGGAAAATAGCCAAAGCCGGATGTATGGCGGCAATCGACCTTCAGGACCCCCACAGACTGATTACCATATCCGTCGCACCCGAGGAAAAGGTCTCTCCGGTCCGCGGAGGGGAGGCTGACTGGGCTCTGGTCACGGACACCCGACCCTATGACATCAGAGGTACCTGGGACGGCAACAACCTGCACGACGTGTACAAGGTCAGTCTCAAGGACGGCGGCAGGACTCCCCTGTTCACCGCACTCAACGGCAATCCTTCGGTCTCCCCCGACGGCAGATTCATATGCTGGTTCAGCGGGGACGACCTCAACTGGTACAGTTATGCTGTATCTGACGGCAAGGTGACCAACCTCACCGGAGGTCTGGACGGCGTATTCTTCAATGACGAAGACGACCACCCCGATGTCAAGCCGGCCACGGACCGCCCGCACTGGATGGACGGGGACAGGGCATTCTTCCTAGCCGACAAATTCGACATATGGAAGATCTCCCCTGACGGCAGCAGGGCCGAGAATATGACTCTGGGAGCAGGACGTTCCTCCAACGTGCAGTACAGATATGACGCCCTTGTTCCTTCGGACATCACCGCCGAGGAGAAAAGGGTCGGCGTCACCCGCACCGTCAGCGCCAGGGAGACGGTACATCTGACAACATTCGACAGGACCTCCAAAGAGCGCGGTTTCGCCACACTGCGGGCCGACAAGGCCGGACTGACATCTTCCTTCACGGCCCCGTTCACCTTCAGGAATACGGTCCATTCGCTCAATTCGCCCGTAGTCTGCTACACCAAAGGCAATTTCAACAATCCGATGGACCTTTACGTCAGCCGTGACTACTGGCGGAGCGAGACACGCCTGACCGACCTCAAACCCCAGCAGGACGCCTGCAACTGGGGCAACGTCAGGCTCGTCCACTGGAACGCCTATGACGGCACGCCTCTGGACGGTCTGCTCTACACACCCGAAGACCTTGACCCGGACGGCAAGTACCCTATGATAGTATACTTCTACGAGAAGAATTCGCAGGAGCTCTACACCGCCTACAATCCCGTCCCGAGCAGGTCAGTAATCAACTACCCTTTCTATACGAGCCGCAGCTACGTCGTGTTCGTGCCCGACATAGTATATAAGGACGGACATCCCGGCGAATCCGCCTTCAACTGCATCTGCTCGGGAGCGGAGGCGATGTGCGCTCAGTTCGGTTTTATCGACAGCGGCAGGATGGGGCTTCAGGGCCAGAGCTGGGGCGGATACCAGACGGCATATCTTGTCACCAGGACCGATATGTTCGCCGCAGCGGGAGCGGGAGCCCCCGTGGGCAATATGACCAGCGCATACGGAGGCATCCGCTGGGGCAGCGGTGTGGTACGGGCTGTGCAGTACGAACACGGCCAGAGCCGCATCGGCAAATCCATGTGGGAGCCGGGAGGGCTCGAACTCTATATCGAGAACTCCCCCGTATTCCATACCCGGAACGTCACCACCCCCGTGCTCATAATGCACAATGACGGGGATGGAGCCGTTCCCTGGTATCAGGGGATCGAATTCTTCATGGCGCTACGCCGCTTCGGGCATCCGGCCTGGCTCCTTCAATACAACGGCGAGGAGCACAACCTGGTCGAGAGACGCAATACCAAGGACCTCACGCGAAGGTTGCAGCAATTCTTCGACCATTACCTGAAGGGTGCCCCTATGCCCGCCTGGATGAGTGACGGGGTCCCTTACAACCGCAAAGGTCAGTATTTCGGATTCGAATATCCTGAAGAGCGGAAATAAAAGTTTTGGGATATCCGATAATTTATCTAAATTTGCAGTCCCTTGAGTACAGGCCCCGTGCCTGAAACCGGAGTCCAATGCCGGTACAAAGGGATGGAGAGGTGGTAGAGTGGTCGATTACGGCAGTCTTGAAAACTGTTGAACGGCAACGTTCCGGGGGTTCGAATCCCTCCCTCTCCGCAAGATAAGTAATTGATTATCAATGAATCAGCCTCGCTATTGCGAGGCTGATTCTGTCTCCGGCCGGGCCCGTTGGGAGCTTGCTCACATAAAGGTCTGGGCGGAAACAGAATAGCGGCCCTCGGCCGCGTAATTCATTGATAAACAGCACTATATCTTGCAAGGGCCCCGCGGCGAGCGGGATGGGATGTGGCGCACGAAGTGCGGCAAATCCCTCCCTCTCCGCAAAAAGTGGCTCTGAAACAATTCAGGGCCACTTTTCGTTTTTGTTACCCCCCATATCGCCCAAATTGGATGAGACAGACCCCGTGCCGGACAACAGTCCCTCAGGGCGCGCCAAAAGCGCCCGTCGGGCCATTGTCCGTTCACGGAAATCAAGTCAAAAAAGCCGCCATTCTTCGGCCAAAGAGATGCCAAAGGCCTTGAGTTGCTCTTTCAAAAGGCTCTTTCCTTTGAGTTCAAAGCCACACCATACTTTATCTGCAGCATAGACCAAGAATGTGGCTACTGTCTGCTCATGGTGGATAGCAGCCACATTACAAACCGTAAATACCTGAGAATCAATAGGCGTTTTATAGGGGGTGTGGCTACTGCCTGTTCGCAGATGACAGAAGACACCCTGGCGTTCCGCAATGTCAGCTATGGACTCCCGCGAAGCCGCTTCGGCCAAACCGAAGCCGCGCCCTCCGCCAAAGTTATCCTTGCCGTGCCGGACAACGGTCCCTCAGGGCGCGCCAAAAGCGCCCGTCGGGCCATTGTCCGCTCACGGAAATCAAGTCAAAAAAGGGCACAATGAAGTGCAGGATGATTGTGTACGGAAAGTACGGCGTTTTTTGCTATATTTGGGGTGACCAATTCATATAGGCGTATGACAAAGAAGTTTATTTCCCTTGTCGCAATCCTCGCAGGATGCGCAATAATGTCGGAATATCCCGCCACAGGCAGGGCTGAAGATGAAGGTAAAATTACCGTTGTGTGTCCCGAGGCAAGGCTGTACCTTCCGGGATACCCTCCGTTCAGCGACAGGGAGGCCTTCTTCAACGACTCGCTGCTGTACAGAAGAGGCTTGGCGATAAGGGATTCCGAGCGGGGCAGACAGGCTGTGACTGACGCCGGGGCGGACCTTGGATTTTATCTCAGCCGTTTCGGCGCGGCTATGGAGGTCGATCTCAGCGAGAGCGGGACGCCGGCAATAGCAAAGTACCTCAAGACCACATACGACTTCGTCAGGACCGGCATCAGCACGGCGAAGGATTCTTTTGCACGTCAAAGGCCGTTCAGCTATTTCCACGAGAGTTCCGCCATTCCGGAAGAAGAAGGCTTGTACGGTGAATTCACATCTTATCCTTCGGGGCATGCTCTGAGGGCCTGGACAATAGTCATGGCCCTGGTGGCGATAGATGACACACACTCCTGCGAAATAATAAAAGTCGGGATGGAACTGGCCGAAAGCAGAATAATTACCGGCTTCCACTATGCCAGCGACGTGGAGGATGCCAGGATGGCGGCATCAGTCGGTTTTGCCAGAATCGTTTCGGATCCGGAATTCACCAGGCTGATGAACAGGGCCCGCCGCGAACTCGATTCCCTCCGCTGACCATACGATATCAACTCCCGAATAACAGAGGGCAGTTTGAAATGGGAACCGCCGGCTCATATTCTCCCAAATATTGACTATCTTGCACGAAAATCGTGCAGATATGACTTTCTTGACCTTTCTCATTGCCGCATCACTCTTTCTGGATTCCCAGGACATTGACACACGTACAGGCTCTGACGCCTCTGACGTACCTGACGCAAGCGTTTTCGGAGCGGGAGGAGAAGTCTTCGGCAATACCATACCCTGTGTCACCGACCCCAACGGGATGACGTTCTGGACACCTCAGACGGGTATTTCGGAGAAGAAAGGCGTGGCCCCCTATTACTATTCCAATCCCGAATGGATGGGTTTCAGAGCCTCCCATTGGATGGTAGGAAGCGCCACTCAGGACTACGGCTCATTCTACCTCCTCCCCGGAGGCGAGCCGGTTCCGATGGACCATTCCCGGGAAACGGCTCTGCCCCACTACTACCGTTACGGCAGTTATGAAATGGCGGGCAGAAGCCACAGCGCGATATTCAGGCTGGAAGGCTGTGAGGTTGTGGAATTCGGCATAGCCAACCAATATTCGGAAGGGGCGGTATGCTATGACCCCCGCACCGCCTCCGTTACGGCCGAGAATCCAGTCCACCGCATCTACCAGGGATGGGGTCAGAGCGCAGGGTTCTCCGGATGGAGCGTGGCGGAATTCAACTGCCCGGTCAAGGATATCAGCCGGACGGAAGACGGCCGCTGCCTGAGGCTCACTTTCGACACGTCGGGGCGCACCCTTATGATAAAGGTCGGGACCTCCTTCCATTCCGCGGAAGCCGCCCGGGCCAACCTTGACAGTCAGATTCCGGAATGGGACTTCGACGCCGTAAGCGCCGTCTGCAGGGAAGGATGGAACAGGATTCTGTCCCAAGTGGAAATCGAAGGAGGCGACGAGGAGACGGCCCTACACTTCTACACCTCCCTCTGGCGGGCCTCGCTTATGCCCAGAATGGTCAGCGATCTCGGGGAGGAGCCCGATTATGACGATTTCAGCCTGTGGGACACGTTCAGGGCACTGCATCCGCTTATGACCGTGCTGAGGCCTTCACTCACCTCCCGGATGGCGAATGCCCTCCTTAAGAAATACGAACGCGGAGGATGGCTCCCCATCTTCCCCGCCTGGGGCAGTTACACCAGTGCAATGATAGGTGACCACGCTGTAAGTATGCTTGCGGACGCCTACGTCAAGGGTATCGGTGGCTTCGATGCACGGGAAGCGTATGAAGCCGTCAGGAAAAATGCTTTCGAGACGCCCTGCGACTCGCTGTACGCCGATGGACGTGGCAGAAGAGCCCTGCAGACATACATCAGAAAAGGATATCTGCCGTTGGAGGAATATGTCCATTTTGCCTTCCACCAGAGGGAGCAGGACAGCCGCACTCTCGAATATGCCTACGATGACTGGTGCGCTTCACTGCTTGCCAGGGATTTCGGCTCTCCAAAGGACTACAGGGCACTGCGCAGGCGCTCGGGCAACTGGAAGAATGTTTTCGACCCGCGCACCGGATATCCCCAGGGGAGGCACGAGGACGGTTCTTTCATTGACGAAGACAATTACCTCACCAAGACTCAGTTCATAACGGAAGGTACGCCCTGCCATTACAGCTGGTTCGTACCGCACGACGTGGACGGGCTGATCAAGCTGCTGGGACGGGATGAGTTCGAAGCCAGACTCGACTCGATGTTCACCTGTCAGCGCTACTGGCACGGCAACGAGCCCTGCCACCACGTGGCATATCTGTATGACTGGATAGGACGCAGGGACAAGGCCGCACTCAGGATCGGAGAGATACTCCGTTCGCAATACCGCAACACCCCGGGAGGATTGAGCGGCAATGACGACGCCGGACAGATGTCAGCCTGGTATGTATTCTCCTGCCTTGGATTTTATCCCGTTTGCCCGGGAAGCGGCGAATACGCTCTCGGCGCACCGGCCTTCGACAGCATTGTGATACATCTTGAGAACGGGAACGATTTCCATATCGTGCGCGGTGATACCCCCTGCGGCGAATGCCGCCTCAACGGCAAACTTCTGAAGAAGCCGTTCCTGAAACATATGGAAATGATGAAGGGAGGCAGTCTCTATTTCACACCGGTCAACTGAGACTTCCTGACACCTGCAGTGGCCAGGCCTCCTTCGGCGGTCTCCTTGTAAAGGCTGGGAAGGTCCTTGCCTGTGCGCTTCATGGTATCCACCACCTTGTCGAACGAGATGAGATGCTTGCCGTCGCTGAGCAAAGCATACAGACTGACGTCGAGTGCCCGGAGAGCCGCCATGGCATTCCTTTCGATACAGGGTATCTGCACCAGACCGCAAACAGGGTCGCAGGTAAGCCCGAGATTGTGTTCCATAGCCATTTCTGCCGCACATTCTATCTGCTGGGGAGAGCCGCCGAACAACTGATTGACCGCAACGGCCGCCATCACGCAGGCGCTGCCCACTTCTCCCTGACATCCCACCTCAGCTCCGGAAATGGACGCATTGGTACGGATGACATTGCCGAACAGTCCGGCAGTGGCCAGAGCCTTGAGAATATCCTTGTCCGAGAATCCGTGGGAGTGCTTCATATGATAAAGGACTGCGGGCACGACACCGCAGGAGCCGCAGGTAGGAGCAGTCACGACGATACCGGCCCTGGCGTTCATCTCTGCCGCGGCAAGGGCATATGAACTCACCAGCGCACGGGTCTGAAGGTTCGCCTTGTAACCGGTGGCTCTGATATGATACTGCTTGGCCTTGCTCCTGACACGGAGGCCTCCGGGCAGTATGCCGTCATTGTCAAGGCCTTCCTCGACGCATTTCTGCATCACGGACCAGACTTCGGCAAGATAGTCCCATATCTCCTCCCCCTCGTAATGTTCGACATATTCCCAGAAGGACAGTCCTTCCTCCTCGATGAACTTCTGTATGTCGGAGAGCAGGTTGAGTGTGTATACGGTACGGTCCTCCCTGGAAGCCTGGGGCCCCTCCGATATCTCTCCCCCGCCTATGCTGTATACCGTCCAGGCATCGGAAGCCGCTCCCGAGCCGTCCAGCGCTTCAAACTGCATTCCATTGGTATGGAAATCCTTGACGATATCCGCCCGCCATACGATTTCGACGGGCTTGGGCGCCATGGTGCGTATGATGATCGCATCGGTCTGATGGCCTTTGCCGGTAGCCGCAAGGCTGCCGTAGAGGTTGACCCTGAATCCGCTGGCCTCGGGGTGACGGTCGAGATATATCTTCGCCGCCTTGGCGGGTCCCATGGTGTGGCTGCTCGAAGGACCGTGTCCTATCTTGTAAATTTCTTTAATACTGTCCATATCGGTACAAAGATGCGAAATAATTGACATTAAAGGAAATTTTTGGTAAATTTGCGCGATTATGGCAAAAGAGTGCAAATGGCTCCTCAAGGAAGCCGCCGACCAGTCCAAGGTCAGCCGGCTTGCGGCGGAGGTGGGCATCGACAGGGTGCTCGCCGAGCTCCTCGTCAAGAGGGGCGTCGAGACCTTCGAGCAGGCCCGCGCATTCTTCCGTCCCAACCTCAACGACCTCCACGACCCCTTCCTGATGAAGGATATGGACCTCGCAGTGGAACGCCTCCACAAGGCTATGGAAACGGGCGAGAAAATTCTGGTCTACGGGGACTATGACGTGGACGGAACCACAGCTGTCGCCCTCGTGTATTCTTACATCAAGAGATTCACGTCCAAAGTCGATTTCTACATCCCCGACCGCTATGACGAAGGTTACGGCGTGTCGATAAAGGGCATCGACTGGGCTGCAGACAACGGGTTCAGCCTCATCATAACGCTCGACTGCGGCATCAAGGCCATTGACAAGACACGCCACGCCAGGGAGAAGGGCATCGATATGATCATCTGCGACCATCATCTTCCCGAGGATGAGATTCCCGCCGCGGTGGCAGTGCTGGATCCCAAACGCGAAGACTGCAACTACCCGTTCGATGACCTCAGCGGCTGCGGCGTAGGGTTCAAGCTTGTCCAGGGTTATGCCCAGAAATACGGGCAGCCGTTCGAGAGCCTGATTCCCCTGCTGGACCTGCTCGTAGTGAGCATTTCATCCGACCTGGTGACTATGGTCGGAGAGAACAGGGTGCTTGCCCATTACGGTCTCAAGGTGCTCAACGAGAATCCCGGCAAGGGCCTGCTGGCAATGATAGAGTTGTCCAACCTCGAGCCCGGCCACATCACGATAGATGACATCGTGTTCAAGATAGGGCCACGCATCAACGCCGCGGGACGCATGGAATCGGGACGGCTTGCCGTGGAGCTCCTGACCGCCACGGAGACAGGCAAAGCCAGGCTCATAGCCGAGCAGATCAACGACAATAACAACGAGCGCAAGAACATTGACCGCGAAATCACCCAGGAAGCCCTGGAGATGGTACAGAGCGGCAATTGCCTCGCCAGTCAGAACGTTACCATAGTCTACAATCCCAAATGGAACAAGGGCGTCGTGGGCATAGTGGCTTCCAGACTCGTAGAGGCCTTCTACAAACCGACGGTAGTCCTCACAAAGTCCAACGGCTTCGTGACGGGTTCGGCCCGCAGCGTGGCGGGTTTTGACCTGTACCAGTCCATCGAAAGCTGCGCCGACCTGCTCGAAAACTTCGGAGGTCACGTCTACGCGGCAGGACTGACGCTCAAGGAAGAGAACCTGGAGGAATTCGCCGCCAGGATGGACAGTTTCGTGGCCGGCAAGATTACGGAAGAGATGCTGACGCCGATAGTGGAGATCGACTCCAAGCTCGACTTCTCGCAGATCACGCCCAAGTTCTTCCGCATACTCAAGCAGTTCCAGCCTTTCGGCCCTGGCAACGGCAACCCTGTCTTCGTCACCGAGAACGTGTATGACGTGGGCAACGGGCGCAAAGTCGGTGCGGGAGGGGTGCATCTCAAGCTCGACCTCATCCAGGAGGCTCAGCCTTACCATCAGATCGCGGCCATAGCCTTCAATATGGCGGACTACTACGATTACATCAAGTCGGGCAATCCCCTGGACGTGTGCTACTCGATAGTGGAAAACTACTACCGGGGCAGTTCCACGCTCCAGATAAGGGTGCGCGACCTCAGGGAAAGGGAAGAAATAATTTAATCAACATAATGGCAAACATCGAATACAGCGAGCAGGAACAGATCAGAAGAGAGTCGCTCGCAAAACTCAGGGAACTCGGTATCGAGCCCTATCCCGCCGCGGAATATCCTGTCAATACCAGCGCGGCTGAAATAACCGCGGGCTATGACCCCGAGAAGGGCAATTTCCAGGAAATATGCATTGCCGGGCGCATTATGAGCCGCCGCATTATGGGAGCGGCCTCCTTCGGCGAACTCCAGGACGCCAGCGGCAGGATTCAGATTTACGTCAAGCGTGACGAAATATGCCCCGATGAGGACAAGACAATGTACAATACGGTCTGGAAGAAGCTCCTCGACATAGGTGACATCATCGGTATCAAGGGATTTGCATTCATAACCCAGACCGGTCAGCTGTCCATACACGCCAAGGAACTCACTCTGCTCAGCAAGTCGCTCAGGGTGCTTCCCATCGTAAAGGAGCTTGACGGCCAGGTGTTCGACGCATTCTCGGATCCCGAACTCCGCTACCGCCAGCGTTACGTGGACCTCATAGTCAATCCCCAGATCAAGGACACCTTCATCAAGAGGGCGAAGATTGTGGCCACGATGAGGGAATATTTCAATGAAGCGGGATGCCTCGAGGTCGAGACCCCCATTCTCCAGAGCATACCCGGAGGAGCCACGGCACGTCCATTCATCACTCACCACAACGCCCTCGACATCCCCCTGTATCTCAGGATTGCCAACGAGCTGTACCTCAAGCGTCTCATCGTGGGAGGCTACAACGGCGTATACGAGTTCGCCAAGGACTTCCGCAACGAGGGTATGGACAAGACCCACAATCCCGAATTCACCTGTATGGAAATTTATGTAGCCTACAAGGACTACAACTGGATGATGGATTTCGTGGAGAAGATGCTCTCCAGGATCAGCATCGCCGTCAACGGCACCACAAAGGTGGACATCGCAGGCAACGAGGTGGACTTCGGAGGCTCTTACAGACGCCTTCCAATCCTTGAAGCCATCAAGGAATACGCCGGCGTGGACGTCAAGGGTATGGACGAGGACGGGCTCCGCGCCACCTGCAAGAAGCTGGGCGTGGAGATCGAGCCTTCGATGGGCAAGGGGAAGCTCATAGATGCCATATTCGGCGAATATTGTGAGAAGAACCTCATCCAGCCCACTTTCGTAACCGATTATCCCGTGGAAATGTCGCCCCTCACCAAGCGCCACCGCACGGATCCCAGCCTCACCGAAAGGTTTGAACTCTTCGTCTGCGGCAAGGAGCTTGCCAATGCATATTCCGAGCTGAACGACCCCATCGACCAGCTCGAGAGGTTCGAGGAGCAGGCCGCCCTCAAGACCAAGGGGGATGACGAGGCCATGTTCATCGACTTCGACTTCGTGCGCGCCCTCGAGTACGGTATGCCTCCCACCTCGGGTCTTGGAATGGGCATCGACCGTCTTACCATGTTCATGACAGGACAGACAGCCATTCAGGACGTTCTGTTCTTCCCTCAGATGAAACCCGAGAAAATCCTCAGGAAAGAGGACAAAGACAAAGAAGAATAAGTGTGACCGAGTTCATTACATCCGTCCACAATCCAAAGATCAAAAGGCTTCTCGCGCTGCAGCAGAAATCTTCCGAGCGGCGCGGGAGCGGTCTTTTTGTTGTTGAGGGTGTCAGAGAACTGCGCCACTGCCTGGAGGCCGGGTTCGAGGCCGATTCCATATTCTGCCTCGAAAACGGAGGGAGCCTGACCGAAGCCGGGATCGAAGCCGCCGCCAAGTCCGGAAGCCGGATTTTTGCCGTCAGCGCCGAAGTCTACTCCAGAATCGCCTACAGGGACAGCACGGAAGGAGTCATTGCCGAAATCAAAGCCAGGGAGCTGCATCTCGAAGACCTCCGATTGAGGGAGAATCCCCTAATAATGATATTGGAGAGCGTGGAGAAGCCGGGCAATCTAGGAGCCATACTGAGGAGTGCCGATGCCGCCGGCGCCGATGCCGTGATTGTCTGCGACCCTCTGACCGACCTTTACAACCCCAATCTCATACGCGCCTCTCTGGGCGGCATTTTCTCAGTGCCCACGGTAGCGTGCAGTTCGGTGGAAGCCATCTCCTGGCTCAAGAGAAGCGGCATACAGATTCTCACCGCCCAGTTACAGGATTCGTCTCTGTTCTACGATACGGATATGACACGTGGCACGGCCATCGTGATGGGCACCGAATCTACCGGATTGACCGACATCTGGAGACAGGCCGCGGATGCGCATATACTCATTCCCATGCTGGGGAAGCTTGACTCCCTCAACGTCTCCGTCAGCGCCGCCGTCCTGATGTTCGAGGCCGTAAGACAACGCAGGCTGAAATGAAGAGATACGGACTCATAGGCTATCCTGTCGCTCATTCGCTGAGCCCGATGCTCTTCAGGGAGAAGTATGGAGACGACCCTGTGTACGAATTGATAGAGACTCCCTCTTTTGAAGAGGCCTGGGACAGGTTTATGTGCGGCTATGACGCGGTCAACGTGACGATGCCGTTCAAGACCCTGGCCGCGGCGAAGGCGGACATAAAGTCTCCCGAAGTCATCAGGACCGGAGCGGCCAACCTTCTGGTCAAGACCAAAGGAGGCATAGTGGCCCACAACACCGACTATATGGCGGTGAAGAGCCTGTTGGAAGAAATAATCACGGACACTGGCGCATCCTGCGCCACGGTTGTCGGAACCGGAGGTGCAGGCAGGGCGGCCGCTGCCGCCGCAGAAGACTGCGGCCTTGAAGTCAGCGCACTGCACCACGACGCCCTGGCGGGCGGAGCCGCATCCGACATCATAATATACACACTGCCCTCTGCTGTGGAAGGCATCGGCAAGCTCCGTTGCAGGCATATGATTGAGGCCAACTACCGCGACCCCGTCCTCAAGGGAATGGATATCCGCTCTGACGACGGAAGTCCGGCGGGCTATACGGGAGGCGAGGAATGGCTTCGCCGGCAGGCAGACACCGGATTTGCAATAATGACAAGACAAGATATATAAACGATATGGCAAAATCACACGCAGCCCACAAGGCCCACCCCTGGCACGGTATCGACTTCGGTCCGGGGTGTCCTGACGAACTCAGGGTTTTCATCGAGATAGTGCCGACCGACACCGTCAAGTACGAAGTTGACAAAGAATCCGGATACCTGTCCCTGGACAGGCCTCAGAAATTCTCCAACATAGTCCCGTCTCTGTACGGGTTCATCCCACGCACCTTCTGCGGCGACAAGATGGCCGCCTTCACCAACGAAGCCATTGCCCGCTATGACGTGGCGGGGGACGGTGACCCTCTTGATATCTGCGTGCTCACGGAGAAGGATGTCACCCACGGAGACATCATAGTCAACTGCGTCCCCATCGGAGGCATCAGGCTTCTGGACAATGACCAGGCCGACGACAAGATCATCGCTGTCCTGAAGAACGATGCCGTATACGGACAACTGACTGACATCGAGCAGCTTCCAATGGATATCACCAGGCGTCTGATACACTATTTCACTACGTACAAGGATATCCCCGGCGACTCCAAGAAGAGAATGCAGTTCATAAGTCTCTACGGCGCCAAGGTTGCAAAGGAAATCATCCTTGCATCCATCGAGGACTACAAGGATTATATGCGCAAATAACTATTTCAGATGGTGTCTGCCCGGGCCCACGGTGATCTTTTTGAATCCTCCGCGGACCGACGGAAGCCATACTTCCGCTTCCGTTCCGGACGGAATGTCCACATCGACGCAGAATCCCCCCTCCATCTTGAAGGATATGCCTACAGGGCCCTTTACCGTCGGGATGACGGCTTCGGCGCTTGACACGAGTCCGGGACGGGGGCATATCTTCATCCTCGCGAATCCCGGCTCGACGGGCTCCAGACCCATAAGCTTCCTCGGGATAATGTTGGCGGGAGCGGCACCCCAGGCGTGATTCCAGTCCAGATTGGGCTTGAACGCCGGATCCCAGGCTTCCAGAGTCATAGTCGAACCCGACCTTATCATATTGTACCAACTGCGAAGGGCGTGTGAATTCATAAGCGAAGTGGCATATCCGGCTTCGCCGGCCTCATACATCGCATCCAGAAGGAATTGCGCCCCATACACGCTGCAGGCCATCCCGCGGCTTTTCATAAAATCCACGACCGACCGCACCCTGTCTTCCGGCACCAGACCGAATGCCAGGGCATACATTGACGCGTGGAGAGAATGATGGTCGGTATCAATCCCGTCGCGGTAGGTGCCTGCGGACGCATCGTAGAAATTGTCATTGAAAGCCCTTGCTGCGTCGGACGCTTCCTTGCGGAAGAAAGCTTCGTCCGAACTCTGTCCCAACGCTGCCGCTATGTCCGCCGTCACCTTCAGAACGTGACACCAGAGCGCATTGACCGCTGCATTGTAGTCCGTCAGCACAAATCCATCCGCTTCACCGGCGGATTCTTTCTCCAGCCCTGCCGCACCCGACTGGGGCCAGTCCACGATGTCACGCATCCTCCGTCCCCTGAATCCAATGCCGGCGAGAAACTCCTCATCCAGAGGTCTTACCCTTGTACTGATATGCCCGTTGGATTGCTTCAGGGCAAGCATCGTCCGTCTTTTGATAAGTTCGTACCATTTGGATATCATCCCCTTGTCCCCGGTATAGAGGTAATCGTTCCAGCACAACAGCACGGACTCCAGCATCCATTCGGTAGGCCAGGTGGGATTGGCCATAAGGTGATCGACGGTACGTCTGGCCATCGAGAACTCGCGGTCCACGCCATAGTGGCACAGCTGGTTGATATATGCGTCCGCCTCATATGGGATGCGCTCCCTGTCCCCGTCCACGTAGTATCCGCAGAAAGACGTGGCCTTGATTGTATATTTGCACAAATCCCAGACCTCGTTGAGAGTCTCGTCCGAACAGACGAAATGCGAGGCCTTGTCATCGAAAGGATAATGCACTGCATACCTCGAGACCTCACCGAGTCTGAGATGTCCTTCTTCCAGCCCTTCGATCTCCACATATCTGAATGGATACACCTCCCCCGTCTCTTCCGGCATAAGTATCGGCGTGACATCCGATTCATTGGCTCCGGGATCCGTATTGCGCCTGTCGTGGGGGAATATCACCTCGGTGTCAATACCGGGCTCCACCCGCAGTTTGAGCGAGCAATATCTTATGCTCCCTCCGGGATTGCGCCGCACTGAGCTGCCGTCCGCCGCCTCTCCGAAATGAATGGTAAGTTCCGTAGGATAACCGCCTTCGGCCGTAAGGTGAAGCTGGCCGAATGCGCTCCTGCCGAAATCGATGAACACGCCCCGGTCCGGCAGTGTGATGACCTGCACCGGACTCTCCTTGGTCTTGACAAGCGGATAGAAGGCCGGGGAACCGTCGAGCAACCCGGCGGTGTGGAACCGTTTGGGCCGGGAATATCCGCTCCACCCCTTGGCTGTGCGCACATTCACCGTCCACCAGTAATCCCTGTCCGGCTCGAGAGCCGTGCCTGCACATACAATTCCCGTACTCCGGCCGCTGCGGACCAAACCGCTGTCCCAGATGTCGGCGCAGCCCTCCTTCAGGAGAGAAGGGTCGGACGACAGCAGTATGCGATAAGCATTCTGCGCAGACCCGGGGACATTGCCGTCAAGGCGCCAGGAGAGAGAGGGATGAGTGCTGCGTATCAGGGCGCGGGTCCCGGAGTCAGAGTCCGTATGCTCCACAAGGTCGGTCATAAGTCCCACAGGTACAGGTAGAACGGCCAGGAATACCGCCAGAATGGTTGCTGTCATAATAGTGTAAGTTATCAGTTACAAATTTAAGAAATTATTCCTATCTTGCCGACAATTCCGGCCACGGAGGCAGGAAGGTTATGTTATATAATTATGTCAGTAAACAAAGTGATTCTAGTCGGTAACGTTGGCAGAGATCCCGAAGTACGTTACCTTGAAGGAGGCCAGCAGGGCCAGACAAAAGTAGCCACATTCACCCTTGCGACATCGGAGAGATACAAGGACAGAAGCGGAGAACTGAGGGAGAATACGGAATGGCACAATATCGTAGCCTGGAGACAACCGGCGGACGTATGTGAACGATTCGTAAAGAAAGGTATGCAGATCTATATCGAGGGCAAGCTCCGCACACGCTCCTACAGCGATGCGAGCGGTGTCAAGAAATACACCACGGAAGTGGTTGTGGACACCCTGCAGCTTCTCGGCAAGCGCGAAGGAGAAGCCCCCTCACAGGGTGGCTACGGACAGCCTTCAGGCTATCAGCAGAGCGCTGCCCCCCAGGCCGCCGCTCCCAAGCCGGCTTTCCAGGCCCCGGTGCAGAATCCCGCACCCGCGGAGGATTCCCCGAGCGATGACCTTCCGTTCTAATTGAGGGAAGAATAGATTTCCAGAAGTCTGGCGCGTATGCCTGCGGTATCTATGCCGCACGCTGCGCGCTGTTCTTTTTGGCGTGCGGCAGAGACAAAACGGTCCGGTACGCCCAATCCTTCAATCCGGATGCGGACAGCGCTTGAAGCATAGTGTTCGGATACGGCGCCGAACAGCCCTCCCTTGATGCAGCCGTCCTCGACAGTGAGGACGGTTTCATATTGCGCTGCTATCCTGTCGAGCATCTCCGTGTCAAGAGGCTTGATGAAGCGGAAATCATACACGCCGACAACGCCCGGGGCGAAACTTCCCGCCGCCTTGAGGGCCTGTCCGACACACGGGCCTATGGCCAGCACGGCCACCTTTGAGCCGGAGAGCAGTTCAACGGCTTTTCCGACAGGCAGGGACTCATAGGGCGCATCCTTCCAGGAGGCTCCCTCCCCCATCCCGCGGGGATACCTTATTATGAACGGACCACCGTCGTGCCCGAGAGCCGTGTACATCAGGTTCTTCAACTGCATCTCATCCGAAGGAGTGCTCACCACGCAATTCGGGATGCTCCTGTATGCAGCCATATCGAATACTCCGTTGTGGGTCGCGCCGTCCTCTCCTACCAGCCCTGCCCTGTCCAGACACAGCACGACCGGAAGTTTCTGAAGCGCCACGTCGTGGACTATCTGGTCATACGCCCTCTGTGAGAACGAAGAATAGATATTGCAGAACGGCCTCATCCCTCCCGCGGCAAGTCCGGCCGAGAAGGTGACGGCGTGCTCTTCCTCTATGCCCACGTCGAAGAAGCGGGAAGGGTATCTGGCAGCGAATTCCGTCATTCCGCATCCCGACGCCATCGCTGGAGTTACTCCCACCACACGTTCATCACGTTCGGCGAGTTCGCACAGCACCTGTCCGAATACGTCCTGATACCTGTCGGCGCTCCGTTCCACCTTGACCCTCTCGCCTGTGGCCGGGTCGAACCGGCCGGGAGCGTGCCACACCAGAGGATCGGCTTCCGCCGGAGCGTAACCCTTGCCTTTTGTGGTGATGCAGTGCAGGATACGCGGACCGCTCATCAAGCGCATCTTTGTCAATGTACCTGTCACCTGGGATATGTCGTTGCCGTCTATGGGTCCGAAATATCTGAAGCCCAGACTCTCGAAGAAATCTCCCCCGGATCCCTTGATGAACCAGGACTTGAGACTCTTGACCCATCTCTGGATGAACTTGCGGAAGCTCCCGTCTCCCAGCATATTCCATACTCCGGACTTGACTTTGTTGTACCGGCGGCTGGTCGTGATCCTCAGCAGATAATCGTGGAGGGCTCCCCTGTTGGGGTCTATGGACTGATTGTTGTCATTGAGTATCACGAGAATGTCGGAGTTCGAGGATCCGGCGTTGTTCAGTCCTTCGAATGCAAGTCCGCCGGAAATTGCGCCGTCGCCTATCACAGCCACGACCTTGCTGCGCGTGCCTTTGAGGGCTTCGGCCTCGGCCATTCCCAGGGCGGCGGAGATTGATGTCGACGAGTGCCCTACTCCGAACGCGTCGTATATGCTCTCTGAGATGGAAGGGAATCCGCTGATGCCTCCGTTTGTGCGCAGGGTGCTGAAGGCTTCCCTTCGACCTGTTATGATTTTGTGTGCATAGGCCTGATGGCCCACGTCGAAGACTATTTTGTCAGACGGTGTATCATATATGTAATGAAGGCCGACGATGATTTCGACGGCTCCCAGGCTGGACGCAAGGTGGCCGGGATTGCGGGAGCAGGTCTCCACCATATATTGCCTGATCTCGGAACACAGGGGGCCGAGCTGCGCCGCATCGAGCTTCCTGAGGTCTTGGGGTGTATCTATCTGCTGCAAAATCATAAGTTCGCGAAGATACAACTTTATTTTGACTTATCTGCCAAATGACTTAACTTCGCAGGATTGTAAATTGCAAA
>JAKSKI010000026.1 GCA_024401865.1 Bacteroidales bacterium | reverse complement strand
TCGACAACGCTCCTGAAGAGAAAGAGCGTGGTATCACCATCAACACTGCACACGTCGAGTACGAGACCGCCAATCGCCACTATGCGCATGTCGATTGCCCGGGCCACGCCGATTATGTGAAGAACATGGTTACCGGTGCCGCTCAGATGGACGGTGCTATCCTCGTGGTCGCCACCACTGACGGCCCTATGCCTCAGACCAACGAGCACGTTCTGCTTGCAAAGCAGGTCAACGTCCCTAAGATGGTCGTGTTCATGAACAAGGTCGACCTTGTAGAGGATGAGGAAATGCAGGAACTCGTCGAGATGGAAATCCGCGACCTCCTCAGCAAGTATGACTTCGACGGTGACAACGCTCCCGTTATCCGCGGTTCCGCTCTCGGTGCTCTCAACGGAGAGCCCAAGTGGGAAGAGAAGGTCATGGAGCTCATGGACGCCGTTGACTCATATATCCCCCTCCCCGTACGTGAGAACGAGAAGCCTTTCCTTATGCCTATCGAGGACATCTTCTCCATCACTGGCCGTGGTACTGTCGTTACCGGTCGTATCGAGACTGGTACCATCCACGTCAATGATCCCGCTGAGATCGTAGGTTTCAATGACAAGCCCAAGAATACAGTCGTTACCGGTGTCGAGATGTTCCGCAAGCTCCTCGACCAGGGCGAGGCTGGTGACAATGTAGGTCTCCTCCTCCGTGGTATCGACAAGAAGGAAGTGAAGCGCGGTGAGGTTATCGCCAAGCCCGGTTCCATCAAGCCTCACAACCATTTCCTCGGACAGATCTATGTCCTGAAGAAAGAGGAAGGCGGACGTCACACTCCTTTCCACAACAAGTATCGTCCCCAGTTCTTCATCCGTACCCTTGACGTTACCGGTGAGATCACTCTCCCCGACGGTGTCGAGATGGTTATGCCTGGTGACAACGTTGAGATCAACGTCCAGCTCATCACTCCTGTCGCACTCAACGAGGGTCTCCGTTTCGCTATCCGCGAAGGTGGCCGTACCGTTGGCGCAGGCCAGGTAATCAAGATTCTTGACTAATTCAAGATAATCCTTCCAGGTGCTCCGCTTGGGCGGGGCACCTTTTTAGGGGAATAGAACAAGGGTAGTTCAGCGGTCTCCAAAACCGTCGATGTGGGTTCGAATCCTGCTTCCCCTGCAAATATCAAAGGTTACGATTTGGTAAATGTTTAACAGACTCCGCGCCAGCTTCCAATAGCGGTGTCCATTAAATGTAAAGATGAAAAAGTTTGTCAACTACCTTAAAGAATCCTTCGTAGAGCTTACGAAGAAGACAACCTGGCCCACTTGGGAGAAGCTTCAGAGTTCCGCCCTTCTGGTCATGGTGACAACCGTCCTCCTTGCAGCTCTGCTTTGGGTCATTGACTTCGCTTTCCAGCATCTGATGACCGCAATCTACTCATTGTAATCGTAATACTCCCTATGAGTGATATGAAATGGTATGTTCTGCGGACAGCAGGCGGGAAGGAGAGAAAGGCTGCAGAGTATCTCCAGAAGGAGATTGAGCGCAGCAACATTCAGGATCAAGTAGGTCAAGTGCTTGTTCCGGTCAAGAAGGAGATAGTAACCAAGAACGGCAAGAGGAAAGCAGTGGACAAACTGCTCTTCCCCGGCTATGTCTTGATTCAGGCCAACTTGAACGCGACACTTGAAAACATCATCCGAAACCTCGTTCCCGGAATGTCCGGATTTCTCACCGAGAAGAAGAGTGTCTCTGGCACACAGTTCGAAAGAATTCCCGTCCCCATCAGGGAGGACGAAGTCCAGAGGATACTCGGAGTCCAGGATGAGAACGCCGAGAGCCCTGCGGAGACCGTGGTGAACTATGCTGTCGGTGAGTCCGTAAGGATAACCGACGGACCTTTCAGCGGTTTCAGCGGAACGGTGGATGAGATTCTTGAGGATAGGAGCAAGGTGAAGGTCATCGTTGTCATTTTCGGCAGGAAGACCCAGCTCGAACTCAGCTTTACACAAGTAACTAAAGAATAACAATCAATTATGGCAAAAGAAGTTACCGGATTTATCAAGCTTCAGATAAAGGGCGGAGCAGCCAACCCTGCCCCTCCTGTAGGACCGGCTCTCGGTTCAAAGGGCTTGAACATAATGGAATTCTGCAAGGCATTCAATGCAGCCACACAGGCACAGGCAGGAAAGACTCTCCCTGTCGTGATTACCGTCTATTCGGACAAATCATTCTCTTTCGAGGTCAAGCAGCCGCCTGTGGCAGTTTCACTCAAGGAAGCCGCCAAGATATCAAGCGCATCCGGCGAGCCTAACCGCAAGAAGGTCGCCACTCTGACCTGGGATCAGGTCAGGACAATCGCCGAAGGCAAGATGCCCGACCTCAACTGCTTCACAATCGCTTCAGCTATGAAGATGGTTGCCGGAACAGCAAGGAGTCTTGGTATCACCATCAGCGGAGAATTCCCCAAGGACATCTAATATTTCACACGCATTATGAGCAAATTGACAAAAAACCAGAAAGCTGCTGCTGAGAAGTTCGATTCTCACAAGCTTTACACTCTCTCAGAGGCGTGCGAAATTGTAAAGGACATCACCTTTACAAAGTTCGACGCATCTGTTGAGGTTTCCTGCAACCTCGGTGTTGACCCCCGCAAGGCCAACCAGATGATTCGTGGCGTTGTCACTCTCCCCAACGGTACCGGAAAGACCGTCAAGGTCCTCGCTCTCTGTACACCCGACAAGGTGGAAGAGGCCAAGGCAGCCGGAGCTGACTACGCAGGACTCGACGAATATATCGACAAAATCAAAGGCGGTTGGACTGACATCGACGTCATCGTCTGTACTCCCTCGGTCATGGCCAAGGTCGGTGCACTCGGTAAGATCCTCGGTCCCCGCGGACTTATGCCTAACCCCAAGACCGGTACTGTGACGATGGAAATCGGCAACGCAGTCAAGGAAGTCAAGGGCGGTAAGATCGATTTCAAGGTCGACAAGACCGGTATCGTACACACCGCAGTAGGCAAGGTATCCTTCTCCGCGAAGCAGATCTATGAGAACGCTGCAGCTGTGCTCAACGAGATTTCGAAGCTCAAGCCCCAGTCCCTCAAAGGTACGTATATGAAGAGCGCTTCGCTCTGCTCTACAATGAGCGCTGGCATTAAGATTGACCTCAAGGCATTCCTCAACGGTGCTGAGTAAAAATTCAATATTATGAAGAAAGAACTTAAAAATCAGATTATTGAAAACATCTCAGCCGACCTCAAGGCATATCCCAACTTCTACATCACGGATATCGCAGGGCTGAATGCCGAGCAGACCAGCAAGCTCCGTCGCGAATGCTTCGGACAGGGCGTCAAGCTCGTTGTCGTGAAGAACACATTGTTCGAGCACGTACTCAACGGAATGGAGAACGAAGAGATCAAGTCTCTTGAACAGACTCTCGTCGGCAACACCGCCATCATGTACACCAACGTTCCCTCAGCTCCCGGCAAACTCATCAAGAAACTTCTCAAGGAAGGTTTCTCGAAGCCGGTCGTAAAGGGTGCATACGTTCAGGATTGTGTATTCGTGGGTGATTGCCTCAACGAACTGGCGGCCATCAAGACCAAGGAAGAGCTCATCGGTGATATCATCACTCTCCTCCAGTCTCCTGCACGCAATGTCGTTTCCGCTCTCGAAAATGCCTGCGAAGGCAAGTCAGAGGACGACAAGATCGCTACAACCAAAGAATAATATTAACAATTTAAAAATTATACAATTATGGCAGATGTTAAAGCCCTTGCAGAAGAGTTGGTAAACCTCTCTGTAAAAGACGTTCAGGAACTCGCTAAAGTTCTCAAGGAAGAATATGGTATCGAGCCTGCAGCCGCAGCAGTCGTTGTTGCAGCTGACGGTGCCGGCGCTGGCGCAGCAGCAGCTGAGCAGACCGAATTCGATGTAGTCCTCACCTCAGCAGGCGCAGCCAAGCTCGGTGTGATCAAGGCCGTCAAGGAGGCTCTTGGTCTTGGACTTAAGGAAGCTAAGGATCTCGTTGACGGTGCTCCCGCTACCATCAAGGAGAAAGTTTCCAAGGCAGAAGCTGAGCAGCTCAAGGAAGCCCTTGAGGGTGCCGGCGCAGAGGTCGAGATTAAGTAAATCCGCCTCTTCCCTGCTGGAAGGGAACAAAACAGGTTTAGAGCCGGGGAAAATAGGCTCTAAACCTTTTTTCCGTATTAAAAGTTTTTCTTATTCCAAAGGCAGAACATGTCTAAGACCATCAACCAGCGCATTAATTTCGCCACCTCAAAAATACTGGAGTACCCGGATCTGCTTGAGGTCCAGCTGAAGTCCTTCAAGGATTTTTTTCAGCTTGAGACCACTCCCGAAAACAGGAAGAATGAAGGTCTCTACCAGGTATTTCAGGAAATATTCCCGATTGAGGATACGCGCAACTCCTACAAACTGGAGTTCATCGATTATTTCATCGATCCCCCGCAGTATTCCATCGAGGAATGTCTTGAGAGAGGTTTGACATACAACGTACCTCTCAAAGCAAAACTCCGCCTTTCCTGCACTGACCAGGAGCATGAGGACTTCGACACCAGAGTCCAGGATGTGTACCTCGGTAACATCCCCTATATGACTCCTGCAGGCACATTCGTGATAAACGGCTCCGAGCGTATCATCGTCTCGCAGCTGCACAGGTCACCCGGTGTATTCTTCGACCAGAGCATGCACGCCAACGGAACGAAGCTCTATTCTGCACGTATCATTCCGTTCAAGGGTTCCTGGATCGAGTTCGCCACCGACATCAACAATGTCATGTATGCGTACATCGACCGCAAGAAGAAATTGCCCGTCACCACCCTTCTCAGGGCCATCGGGTTCAATTCCGACAAAGATATCATAGACATTTTCGATCTTGCTGACGAAGTGGCTGTCAACAGGGAGAATCTTGAAGCCAACAAGGGCCGCAAACTGGCCGCCAAGGTGCTCAAAACCTGGATCGAGGATTTTGAGGATGAGGATACCGGAGAGGTCATCCCCATCGAACGTACCGTTCCCATCGTGGAACGCGATCAGATTCTCGATGACGAAACCATCGATGCCATCCTCGGCACTGACGTGAAGAACATCCTCCTCCAGAAGGATGAATCCAGCGCCAACGAGTACGGTATCATCTTCAACACTCTGCAGAAAGATCCCACCAATACCGAACTTGAAGCCGTAGGTTACATCTACAAGCAGCTCCGCAATTCAGAACCGCCCGATGAGAATACGGCAAGGGACGTCATTGACAAACTGTTCTTCTCCGAGAAGAGGTACGACCTCGGCAACGTGGGCCGCTACCGTCTCAACAAGAAGCTCGGTCTTACAATAGCACCCAACGTCAGGGTTCTCACCAACACTGATATCATCGAGATTATCAAATATCTCATCCAGCTCATCAACTCCAGGGCGACCGTAGACGATATCGACCATCTGTCCAACCGTCGCGTCCGTACCGTAGGAGAGCAGCTTGCCAACCAGTTCAGCGTAGGTCTCAGCCGTATGGCCCGCACCATCCGCGAGAGAATGAACGTGCGTGACTCGGAGCAGTTCAGTCCCATTGACCTCATCAATGCCAAGACGCTGTCTTCTGTCATCAACTCATTCTTCGGCACAAGCCAGTTGAGCCAGTTCATGGACCAGACCAACCCTCTTGCGGAAGTTACCCACAAGAGACGTCTGTCGGCACTCGGTCCCGGAGGTCTGTCGAGAGACCGTGCCGGATTCGAAGTACGAGACGTGCACTACACACATTACGGCCGTCTGTGTCCTATCGAATCACCTGAAGGCCCCAACATCGGTCTTATCTCATCCCTGTGCGTGTATGCGCGCATCGATGACCTTGGATTCATCGAGACTCCCTATCGCGACGTTGTCGACGGAAAGGTCAACCTCAATGACAAGGAAGCCCGCTATATGAGCGCCGAGGAGGAGGAGAACAAGCTCGTGTCTCTCGCCAACATCCCTATGGATGACGAGGGCAATATCAAGTCAGACCGCATCCAGTGCCGTCTCGAGGCCGATTTCCCCGTAGTCACCAAAGAAGAGGTCAACTATATGGACGTCGCTCCCAACCAAATGGCTTCAGTGGCTGCTTCCCTGATTCCGTTCCTCGAGCATGACGATGCCCACCGTGCACTTATGGGCGCCAACATGATGCGTCAGGCGGTTCCTCTTCTCAAGCCCGAATCCCCTATCGTAGGTACCGGTCTGGAGGAAAGGGTCTGCCTCGACTCCCGCACCCAGGTCATAGCCGAGGGCAACGGCGAAGTCGTCTACGTCGACGCCAACGAGATTCACGTCAAATATGACAGGACAGAGAATGAAGAGTTCGTAAGCTTCTCTCCCCGCATTACCGTATACAAACTTCCCAACTACCGCAGGACCAACCAGAGCACTACCGTCAACCTCGCCCCCATCGTCAGGAAGGGTGACAGGATTGTCAGCGGCCAGGTGCTCACCGAAGGTTATGCCACACAGGGAGGAGAACTCGCTCTCGGCCGCAACCTCAAGGTTGCGTTCATGCCCTGGAAGGGATACAACTATGAGGACGCAATTGTCCTCTCCGAGGAAATGGTCAAGTGGGACGTCCTCACTTCCGTGCACGTGGACGAATACCTCACCGAGGTACGTGACACAAAACGCGGTATGGAGGTTCTCACTTCCGATATTCCCAACGTAAGCGAAGACGCTACCAAGGACCTCGACCAGAACGGTATTATCCGCATCGGTGCCCATATCGAACCCGGTGACATTATGATAGGCAAGATCACCCCGAAGGGAGAGAGTGATCCTTCACCTGAGGAGAAACTCCTCAAGGCCATCTTCGGCGACAAGGCCGGTGATGTCAAGGACGCATCCCTCAAGGCCAATCCTTCACTCAGCGGCACAGTGGTCAAGACAGCCCTGTATGCCAAGAATTCCAAGGAAAGCGGCCGCAAGGGTTCTGCCAGGAATGACCAGAAGACCCTCATCGAGCTCCGTCAGGCTGAATTCGATACAAAAGCGGAGAAATTGCGCTCGGAGTTCATCCAGAAGCTGTCCGCTCTCACCAAGAACAGGAAGAGCGCCGGTATCTTTGACCTCTACGGCGTGGAAGTCATCGCCAAGGACGCAAAGATCACGATGGACAAGATCAAGACCATCGAGTATGAGAACATCAATTCCAACAGATGGACTACCGACGACTCCACCAACATTCTCATCCGCGATCTCATCAATAACTACTGTATGGAATACAAGGCCGAGAAGGCTGCCGTTACCAGAGAGATTGACCAGATCAAGGTGGGTGACGAACTCCCCAGCGGCGTAATGCAGCTTGCAAAGGTCTACATCGCCAAGAAGCGCAAGATTACCGTCGGTGACAAGATGGCGGGACGACACGGCAACAAGGGTATCGTGGCCAAGATCGTGCGTCAGGAAGATATGCCGTTCCTCTCGGACGGTACTCCTGTCGACATCGTCCTCAACCCTCTGGGCGTGCCTTCACGTATGAACCTCGGACAGATTTATGAAACCGTCCTCGGTTGGGCGGGAGCAAGGCTCGGTCTGAAGTTCAGCACCCCTATCTTCGACGGTGCGAGCATAGACGAAATCTGCAATTACACCGACCAGGCAGGCGTGCCGAGATTCGGCAAGACCTGGCTGCGTGACGGCGGTACCGGCGACCAGTTCGACCAGCCCGCCACGGTAGGTGTCATCTATATGATCAAGCTCGGCCATATGGTCGATGACAAGATGCACGCACGTTCCATCGGTCCGTACTCACTCATCACCCAGCAGCCTCTCGGAGGAAAGGCACAGTTCGGTGGTCAGCGTTTCGGAGAGATGGAGGTCTGGGCTCTCGAGGCATTCGGCGCCGCCAATGCCCTCCAGGAGATCCTTACCGTCAAGTCCGACGATGTCACCGGAAGGTCCAAGACCTACGAGGCCATTGTCAAGGGTGATCCGATGCCGCCTGCAGGTATTCCTGAGTCCCTCAACGTACTCCTTCACGAGCTCAGAGGTCTCGGACTCAAAGTCACATTGGAGTAATTTACGGACAAATTGAACTTATAGAATATGCCTTTCAACAATAAAGATAACAAGGTAAAGAGCAGCTTCTCCACAATCAGCATCGCTCTCGCTTCTCCGGAGGACATTACCGAAAGGTCCTGCGGTGAGGTCTTGAAGCCGGAAACGGTCAACTACAGGACCTACAAGCCCGAGCGTGACGGACTTTTCTGCGAGAAGATTTTCGGACCCACCAAGGATTACGAATGCTATTGCGGCAAGTATAAGAGAATCCGTTACCGCGGCATCGTCTGCGACAGATGTAATGTCGAAGTGACTGAGAAGAAGGTGCGTCGCGAAAGGATGGGACACATTTCCCTGACCGTGCCCGTAGCGCACATCTGGTACTTCAAGAGCGCTCCCAACAAGATTTCAGCTCTTCTTGGAATCCCTTCCAAGAAACTGGAGTCCGTCATCTATTATGAGAAGTTCATAGTGGTCAAGCCCGGCGCCAGCGGCATCGAGAAGATGGAACTCCTCTCCGAGGACGAATATCTCGACGCGCTCAACAAACTCCCCGGCAACAACAATCTCCCCGACAGCGACCCCGACAAATTCATTGCCAAGATGGGTGCGGAAGGTATCTACGACCTTCTCAAGGAGATTGACGTGGAAGCTCTCACCAAGGAGCTCCGCCAGAGAATGCAGGTCGAGTCCTCACAGCAGCGCAAGGCTGAAATCCTGAAGAGGCTTCAGGTTGTCAAGTGGTTCCACGAGTCCAAGGGCATCAACCATCCCGAGTGGATGATAATGAAGGTCATTCCGGTCATTCCGCCTGACCTCCGCCCCCTCGTTCCCCTTGACGGAGGACGTTTCGCGACTTCCGATCTCAACGACCTCTACCGTCGCGTCATCATCCGCAACAACCGTCTCAAGAAACTCATCGAGATCAAGGCTCCCGAGGTGATTCTCCGCAACGAGAAGCGTATGCTCCAGGAGTCGGTCGACAGTCTGTTCGACAACTCCAAGAAGTCTTCCGCTGTCAAGAGCGAGACCAACAGGGCTCTCAAGAGCCTCTCCGACTCTCTCAAGGGCAAGCAGGGACGCTTCCGCCAGAACCTCCTCGGCAAGCGTGTCGACTACTCCGCACGTTCAGTCATTGTCGTCGGCCCCGAGCTCAATATGCACGAGTGCGGTCTGCCCAAGTTTATGGCAGCCGAACTTTACAAGCCTTTCATCATCCGCAAGCTCATCGAGCGCGGCATAGTGAAGACCGTCAAGTCGGCAAAGAAGATTGTCGACCGCAAGGACCCTGTGATATGGGACATCCTCGAGAACGTGATGAAGGGACATCCCGTGCTCCTCAACCGTGCACCTACCCTCCACAGACTCGGTATCCAGGCATTCCAGCCCAGGATGATAGAAGGCAAGGCTATCCAGTTGCACCCTCTCGCCTGTACGGCATTCAACGCCGACTTCGATGGTGACCAGATGGCTGTCCATCTGCCTCTCGGCAACGCCGCCATTATGGAGGCTCAGCTCCTGATGCTCGGTTCTCACAACATTCTGAACCCTGCCAACGGAGCGCCTATCACCGTTCCTTCCCAGGATATGGTCCTCGGTCTGTACTACATCACAAAAGTACGCGCCGGAGCCAAGGGAGAAGGCAAGACATTCTACGGACCTGAAGAGGTCATCATCGCATACAACGAAAAGGCCATCGATATGCACGCAGAAATCAACGTGCGTATCCCGGTAGACAAGAATGACGCCTCAAAGGGCACTCAGATTGTCAAGACCACCGCCGGCCGCATCATTGTCAACCAGTACGTCCCTGACGAGGTGCCTTTCGTCAACGAGCTTCTCGGCAAGAAGGCACTCCGCCGCATCATCACCGACGTCATCAAGAACACGGGTGTGACACGCACCGCCAAGTTCCTCGATGACATCAAGAACCTCGGTTACGACCAGGCATTCCGCGCCGGTATCTCATTCAACCTCGGAGACGTACTCATTCCCGATGAGAAAAAGACCCTCGTGGAAGATGCTTACCGCAAGATCGAGGAGATCAAGGGCAACTTCGGTATGGGATTCATCACCAACCAGGAGCGTTACAACAAGGTCATCGACCTCTGGTCCGCTGTCGACAACAAGCTCACTTCAGTCGTGACCAAGCAGATATCCGCCGACCAGCAGGGATTCAACCCCGTGTATATGATGCTGGATTCCGGCGCCCGTGGTTCGACCCAGCAGATCAAGCAGCTCTGCGGTATGCGAGGATTGATGGCCAAGCCTCAGAAGGCAGGCGGTAGCGGTGCCGACATCATCGAGAACCCTATCATCTCCAACCTTAAGGAAGGAATGACAGTGCTCGAGTACTTCATCGGTACGCACGGTGCCCGCAAGGGTCTTGCCGATACCGCTTTGAAGACCGCTGACGCAGGTTACCTCACCAGACGTCTCGTGGACGTGAGCCATGATGTCATCATCACCGAAGAGGACTGCGGCACACTCCGCGGACTTATTGCCACGGCAATCAAGGACAAGGACACAGTCGTAGAGTCTCTGGGCGAACGTATTCTCGGACGTACTTCAGTACACGATATCTTCAATCCTCTCACGGGGGAACTCATCATCAAAGCCGGTGAGGAAATCCGCGAGAAGGAAGCCGATCTCATCGACTCTCTCCCCATCGAGCAGGTAGAGATTCGTTCGGTACTCACCTGCGAGAGCCGCAAGGGTGTGTGCTCCAAGTGCTACGGACGCAATCTTGCCACTAGCCGTATGGTCGAGAAAGGCGAGGTTGTCGGTGTCATCGCAGCCCAGTCCATCGGTGAGCCTGGTACCCAGCTTACTCTGCGTACCTTCCACGTCGGTGGTACGGCATCTTCTTCTGCAGCCGAGTCCACAATCGTATCCAAATATGACGGCCGCCTCGAGTTCGAGGAGCTCCGTACCATCAGCAGGATTGCCGAGGACGGCAGCAAGCAGGAAGTTGTCGTGAGCCGTATGGCCGAAGTCCGCATCATTGACGAGAATACCGGTATCACCTACTCACAGTACGATATTCCCTATGGTTCCGTCCTTTACAAGAAAGAGGGCAAGGTATCCAAGGGAGACCTCATCTGCGAATGGGATGCATACAATGCCAACACAATCGTTGAGACTGCCGGCAAGATCCGTTTCGAGAGCATGATAGAAGGTGTAACCTTCGAGAAGGAAGCCACGGACGAGTTCTCCGTCAGCAATGACAAGGTCATCATCGAATCCAAGGACAAGACCAAGAGCCCCACTCTCCACCTCGTGGACCAGGAAGGCAACTCGCTGAAGCAGTTCAACCTCCCTGTTGGAGCGCATATCATGATAGACGACGGTACTGACGTCAAGGTCGGTGACATCATCTTCAAGATTCCCCGCAAGGCAGGCAAGGCAAGCGATATCACCGGAGGTCTGCCCCGCGTTACCGAACTCTTTGAGGCCCGCAACCCGAGCAGCCCGTCCATTCTCTCCGAAATCAACGGTGAGGTCATTATGGGCAAGGTGAAACGCAACAACCGCGAAATCACAGTGCGCAGCAAGTCAGGCATAGAGAAGCACTATCTCGTGCCCACGACCAAGCAGATTCTGGTGCAGGAGAACGATTACGTCAAGGCCGGCTCGCCGCTCTCTGACGGAGGTGTCTCCCCTACCGACATTCTCGATATCCTCGGTCCCGTCAAGGCTCAGGAGTATATTGTCAATGAGGTACAGGCGGTCTACCGTCTCCAGGGTGTGAAGATCAACGACAAGCACTTCGAGATTATCGTCCGCCAGATGATGCGCAAGGTCGAAATCACGAATCCCGGCGATACCGAGTTCCTCGAAGAGGAGCTCGTGGACAAGACTGCATTCATGGATGCCAACGACAGCATCTACGGCAAGTACTATGTCTGCGCTCCCGGCGATTCTCAGAAGTACGAGGACGGTGACCTCATCTCCGCACGCGAAATGCGCAATGAGAATGCCTCCCTCGAGCGCCAGGGTCTGAAGCCGATGGTTACACGTCCCGCGAAACCCGCTACGGCACGCCTCGTGCTCCAGGGTATCACCAGGGCCGCTCTCAAGACCGGAAGCTTCATTTCAGCCGCATCGTTCCAGGAGACCACCAAGGTCCTCAGCGAGGCTGCAATCCGCGGTCGCGTCGACCACCTCGAAGGTCTTAAGGAGAACGTTATCTGCGGACACCTCATCCCTGCAGGTACAGGCCTCAAGGACTACCAGGACATCGTGGTGGGCCGCAAGGACGAGATGGCTGCCGAACTCGCAGAATTGTAAGATTCAGCATATTCTCAAAAGACAGGATGCATTCCAGGAGTGCATCCTGTTTTTTTGTAACTTTGGGGAATGATGAAAAGATTCTTTTTGACATATGCCGTCGGGGCCGTTATCATCTCGGGATGTACCGGAGGCGGAGACCTTTCGGCACCGGTTTCCCGTGAGGAGATGGAAGCGGTCTATCAGGAGGTAAAAACTCCCGCCAAGCACGGATTGGTGGTCACGCCCTCCGATCCGGAGTGCAAGTCCGACAGCCCGAGCGTGTTCAGATATGAAGGCAAGTGGTATATGACCTGGATTGTCTTTGACGGCAAAGGCTATGAGACCTGGCTTTCAGAAAGTGATGACCTTCTGAACTGGACCACTCTCGGGCGGATATTAAGCTATACCAACGATTCCTGGGACAAGTTCCAGAGGGCGGGCTATATCGCCCTGCAGGATACCGAATGGGGCGGGAGCTATGAATTGGGACGTTTCGACGGACATTACTGGATGAGTTATCTCGGGGGATGCAATCCAGGATATGAGACAGAGCCGCTTATGATAGGACTTGCCAGTACGGATACTCCTGACAAAGCACTCGAATGGCATACAGAGGATGCCCCTGTGCTTTCTCCCCTCGATGCCGACAGCCAGTGGTTCGAGAAGCGCACTCAATACAAGAGCACCATCATCGAGGACAAAGAACGCCTGACAGGTCACAGGTTTGTAATCTACTACAACGCCAAGGGGATGAATACCGGGAACGGATACACCGCCGAACGGATAGGGATGGCCTTCTCTGATGACCTGAAGCACTGGGAGCGTTATGAAGGGAACCCCGTCCTCGCCCACGAAACAGACCATACCATCACCGGTGATCCACAGATTCAGAAAATAGGCCGGTTATATGTAATGTTTTACTTCAGGGCCTTCGACCCAGACAAACCCTATAAGGCCTATAACACATTCGCCTGCAGCCGAGACCTTATCCATTGGTATGACTGGCAGGGGGAAGACCTCATATATCCCAGCGAACCTTACGACAACCTGTTCGCCCACAAGAGCCACGTCGTGCGCTGGAACGGTGTCACCTACCATTTCTATTGCGCGGTCGATGACAGTGGCCGTCGCGGTATTGCCGTGGCAACATCAAAATAGTTGATTCAGGGTAGACCAGTGCCCTGTAATTTATACAGATGTGTCCTCTGTCTTCCCGGAGAATATAGAGGACACGCTGATATTGGCAACTGATTAATAGTCAATTTATAATCTGGTCGCAAGTGGCTTCTATCCACTTCCTTAAGACAGAGGGCACAAAAAATTAATCTCTTCAGGTTTGATTCTAAAAATCCGGGCAAGCCTTTTTGGGGTGGCACCCGTCTTTTTTCTGACAGCGCTCAAAATACGGAATTTCTCATCCTTGGTCAATTGATTGAGTGAATCCTTATGACAATATCGGGAAGCAAGCGTGAGTGCCTCAGCAATCAGTTCTGTGTCAGAATAGTTGAGACTATTGAATACGTATCTGGTTTCTTCCACGCTACTATCCGTTAGTGCGAGAGCCCTGAAAAAATCCGTGATGCTCCTGAACAATTGTTCGACAAAACCATATGCTACAATTGACTTTGGAACAAGGTGGCCACATTCATCCATAATAAATACGGATTTTGAAAGGTCCTCCTTGGTATGGAGTTTATGCCGACATTCACGAACTCCCAATTTATTTACAGGATGACCTGCACATTCAGCTTTGTTGAAATAAGTTGAGAATGATGACCATTCATACTCCTCCGGTCTTCTTACGATCCCTGCTACGACCGGATTCAACAATGTATAGGCTATACAATTCTTAAGATATCGGGAGTCCGTTATCTCTATGGGAGTACTGTCTATATTATGATACACCTTCCGATGCCCGTTGTGAAAAGAACTATAACGTGCATATTCTCTTTTATAATCGTTGGAGAATGACAAGGCGGAGTCGTAATCATCAGCTGCCACAACAAAATGTGAATGCGTTGACATATGACAATAGGCAAGGATGATAATGCCGTTTTTATATGCATCTATTGCACTGATCTTTATCGCCTCCTGATAATCTTCATCCGAAAAATGAACTATCCCGTTGTGTGTACCATCTGTACAGATATGATAAAATTTGAGAGCTTTTTCCATAGATCCAAATATTCATAAAGTAAACGGCAAACAGTATCAAAAAAATAAAATTCTTTCTTTTTGACGCTATTAATACCTATCTTTAAACTATGAAAAAATACCTGATTGTATTCCTGATATCGATGGTTCCACTGATAGAGCTCAGAGGAGCCATTCCCTATGCAGTCGGATTCAACCTGCCCACCATTCCTTCATATATAATCGCCGTCATCGGCAATATGCTTCCTGTGCCATTCATTTTCATATTTGCAAGGAAGATACTGGAATGGGGCAAGGACAAGAAGATAATAGGAGGGTTCTTCACCTGGTGCCTTGAAAAGGGCAGGAAGGGGGGAGAGAAAATTCAGGCAAAAGCAGGCAAAGGCATATACATAGCCCTTCTGCTGTTTGTCGGCATCCCGCTTCCCGGGACAGGAGCATGGACCGGCACTCTGGCTGCCAGCTTCCTCGACCTCGATTTCAGGAAGAGCATAATATATGTCATGGGAGGAGTAATCCTGGCGGGCGTGATAATGCTCGCCGCATCTCTTGGAGTATTCGGAGCAATAAGGCTGTTCAATTAGTTGAACAGCCTTTTTCTATTGCAGGGAAGACTTGAGATATTCGTCAATGGCCTTTGCTGCGGTACGTCCGGCACCCATTGCGAGGATGACCGTGGCTGCGCCTGTGACCGCATCTCCTCCGGCGAACACTCCGGGACGGGTGGTTGCGCCTGTATCATCGGCAACCAGACATCCCCTCCTGGTTACGTCAAGTCCCTCTGTCGTACTGGAAATCAAAGGATTGGGAGATGTACCGAGAGACATTATCACGGTCTCGGTAGGTATCTCGAATTCGGAGCCGGGGATAGGTACGGGGGAACGGCGTCCGCTCTCGTCAGGCTCTCCGAGTTCCATTCTGATACATTTGATAGCACGCACCCAACCCTTCTCGTCGCCAAGGATTTCGACAGGGTTGGTCAGCATATCGAAGATGATGCCCTCCTGTGCCGCGTGATGCACTTCCTCGCGGCGCGCGGGAAGTTCGGCTTCGGTGCGGCGGTAAACGATATGCACCTCGGCACCAAGTCTGAGGGCGGTGCGGGCGGCATCCATCGCCACATTGCCGCCGCCTACCACACACACTTTCCTGCCCGCGTGGATAGGAGTCAGATAATCGGGACGGAAAGCCTTCATAAGATTGTTCCTGGTGAGGAATTCATTGGCGGAGAATACTCCGCATAGATTCTCCCCGGGGATGCCCATAAACTTGGGGAGACCGGCTCCGGAGCCGATGAAAACGGCTTTGAAGCCTTCTTCGTCCATAAGCTGGTCAACGGTAAGAGTCTTGCCTATGACGACGTCGGTCTCAATCTTGACACCGAGAGCGGTGACAGCGCCTATTTCCCTCGCAAGTACAGTATCCTTTGGAAGACGGAATTCGGGAATACCATACTGCAGCACACCGCCGGCCTTGTGCAGGGCCTCGAAGACCGTCACATCGTATCCCATCTTGGCAAGGTCGGACGCACAGGCAAGTCCTGCAGGACCCGACCCGATGACAGCCACCTTGACTCCCGAGCCGGAGACGGCGGGAACGGGTTCGACGGGGGAATTGTCGGCGACAAAACGCTCCAGCTTGCCTATCGCCACGGGCTCCGATTTCACGCCGAGCACGCAGCTGCCTTCACACTGGGACTCCTGCGGGCAAACACGGCCGCAGACAGCGGGAAGGGATGAATCCAAGGCAATGACTTCAGCCGCGCCCTTGATGTCACCGGAGACAATCCTCTCGATGAAATCGGGAATCTTCACACCTACCGGGCAGGCGCTTACGCAACGGGGATTCTTGCAATGAAGGCAGCGTGACGCCTCCAATGATGCCTCCTCGAGATTATATCCGTAACACACTTCCTCGAAATTGGTTGCCCTTACCTTGGGGTCCTGCTCCCTGACGGGAACTCTGGGTATTCTGTTTGCCATTATTTGCCCCTCCCTATTTTACATACGTGATGTTCCATCGCTTCGGCCTCTTCCGCCTTGTACTGGCCCTGACGGCGCATTGCCTCGTCAAAGTCCACTTCATATCCGTCAAACTCAGGTCCTTCGACGCAGGCGAATCTGGTCCTGCCGCCAACGGTTACACGGCAGGCACCGCACATTCCCGTCCCGTCCACCATCAGGGAATTGAGCGACACGATGATGGGTATGCCGAGCTTGCGGCAGGTTATAGTGGCGAATTTCATCATTATCATCGGTCCTATGGCAACCGCTCTGGTGAACACTTCACCCTCGGAAACAAGTTTCTCGAGCATGGCGGTACCGACTCCGTGAAAACCTTCGGAGCCGTCATCGGTACATATATACAGATGATCGCACACCCTTCTGAATTCATCGGTATAGATCAGCAGATCCCTGTTACGTGCACCCACTATCACGTCCACCTTCACTCCGCGCTCGTGAAGCCACTTGACCTGAGGATAGACAGGCGCTGTTCCCACGCCGCCGGCAATGAAGACAAAATGCTGTGCGGATAGTTCTTCCGGAGTCATCTTCACAAAGTCGGAAGCCAGTCCGAGAGGGCCCACCACATCTGCGAATGAATCTCCGACTTCCAGGGAATTGATATCAATCGAGGACGCGCCTATGCTCTGGGTGACAATTGTCACAGTCCCTTCAGACGCGTTGTAATCGCTGATGGTCAAAGGTATGCGCTCTCCTTTCTCATCGGCTCTCACTATCAGGAACTGTCCGGGCCGGGCCGCTTTGGCCAGGCGTGGAGCACAAACCTTCATCCTGCAAATGTTGGGTGTCAACATTTCTTTGGTCAGAATCTCAAACATAATCTATCTGATTTTTTCCAGTAAATCCGCGATGGTTTCGAATATGGCGACCTGACGGGCATCACTGTCCTTGGTAACCGTCACGACAATGTTGTAAACATCCTTCACCAGATTGTGAGTGCCTATCTTGAACTTTGCCTTGCTGCATACCGCGGCATAAAGCTCATCTATGTCAGGCTCTGCCAGAAGGCAGATGAACAGGTCTTCGTTAGACAGCAGGTTCTTGTCCTCCTTGGACATGAGCCTGACCCTTATGCCGCGCGAGGTGAAGAAATCCTTCATCATGCGGTCAACGGCATATTCATCCGGAGTGCGCAATATCGCCACGCTTTCTATCCTGTCCAAAGGCAGGAAACCCGTAGGCACCTTGCTTCTGTGATGATGTAGCAGAAGCAGTCTTAACACTGTCCTTAATCCTGCCATCCGTTCTCAGTCATAAGCGTTCTTATTTCCGACTTGGCTGCGCGCCATCGAGGTATGTCAATCTTGGTGCCTATCACCTCCACCACCTTGGCGGCAATGATGGAGCCCACCTCCCCGCACACCTTAAGCGGCATTCCGTGCGAATGTGCATAGAGGAATCCCGCGGCATATGTATCCCCTGCGCCAGTTGCATCAATAACCTCGGCGGGCCATACAGGGATGTAGCAGCGCTCGTCTGACGACTTGACCCAACTTCCGTCCTTGCCCAACTTGACTACCGCAATCCGGCACATCCCGGCTATTTCATCCAGAGCCTTCTCGGGATTCTTGCATTTGGTGAAGGCCAGAGCCTCCGTCTCGTTGGCGAACACAATATCCACATAATTGTCCACCAGATCGTGAAGGAAGGCGTTGTTGCTGTCCACTACGTTGTAGGAGGCCATATCAAGGGATATGGTACAACCGGCATTCCTGGCCAGCGTGACCGCTCTGCGGATCAGGTCCTGATTCTGCACCAGATATCCTTCGATATGAAAATAGTCATAGCCCTCGAAGAACTCGGGCTTGAGATCTTCGGGGACCAGGTCCAGGGCGGCTCCGAGATATACGGCGAATGTGCGTTCGGCATTGCCCCCGCTCACAAACACCATCGAACGGCCGCTCGAATGTTCGCTTTTGAGCAAGTTGGTCCTGACACCGTACTGCTCCTGGTCGCTCTTGAAAAGATGCCCCAGTTCATCGTCTCCGACCTTGCCTATGAATCCGGAAGGCATTCCAAATATGGCTGTACAAGAAATAGTGTTGGCCGCGCATCCGCCCGCCACGTATTTGACCCCGAGAGGCTTCAGGGCAGACCAGATCTTGTCTCCCGTCTCCATATCGACATGCTGCATGCTTCCCTTGGGAAGGTGGAACCGGTCGAGAAGACTGTCATCCGGCAGGACTGCCAGAATATCCGTGAGAGCGTTGCCTATTCCGAGGATTGACTTCATATGCTACAAAAATAATAAAATATTATCGTAAATTTGTCTCCTATGAGCAATAAAGGGGATAAGATCATCAAATACGCCCTGTCATTTGCATTGGCTGCAATTTTTGTCCTACTGGCGTTCCGCGGGCTGGACTGGAGCGCTTTTGCCGATGGTCTGAGGCATATAAGATGGGCTTTTGTGGCTCTCTTCACTTTTGCGTCAACAGCAGCTCTGGTATTCAGGATGTTGAGATGGAAAGCGCTGATCGAACCCATCGACCCGTTTGTCCGCAAGCTTACCGTATGGGACGCCAACAACGTCAGCAACGTGGCCAACATTGCGCTTCCCGGCTCCGGTGAATTCATACGCTGTGGCTACCTTGCCGGCAGGAATGCCCCGTTCGGGAGTCTGTTCGGCACCATCATTCTCGAGCGTATATGCGATGTTGCCGCTGTCATCGTACTGTTTATCCTGGCTCTTGTCGCAGGATGGGGCAGATTCGGCACTTTCTTCACCCAGCAGGTATGGACTCCGCTGGCGGACAGGATGGATGTCTCCATATGGCTTATACCGGTCGCCGCCGTGACAGTGCTGGCGGCAGTTGTTCTGCTCGTGTTCCGTATGAGTGGTCGCAGCCGTTTCTGCGGCAGGGTGGCCGGTGTCATCAGACGGCTTGGAGAAGGATTCGCAAGTATCGGCTCTATGGACAGGAAATGGCTGTTCCTGGCATACACGACAGGCATATGGGCTATGTACATACTGATGAGTTATTCCATCATCCTTGCACTCCCGGACCTGAACGGGTTGAATCTCCTGGATGCCCTGTTCATCTCGGCAATAGGCAACATAGCCTCGGTGATACCTGTCCCCGGCGGGATAGGCGCCTATCATTATCTGATAGCATTGTGCCTCTCCTCCCTGTATGGCGCAAGCTGGGAATACGGCATACTCTACGCCACCCTGTGCCATGAACTGCACGCCATTATCATCATCATACTTGGCATCGTCTCCTACATTGGATTAACTATACGCAAGCGCAAATGAACCTTATCATCCCATCCGGATACCGCGATCTTCTAGGCGGTATCGAAAACACCGAGAAGGCCATCAAGGCCGTCAAGGATATGTTTCAGAACAACCTTTCGGCCCAGCTTGCCCTGCTCAGGGTGACGGCGCCGATGATTGTACTCTCCGGAACAGGCCTCAATGACGACCTCAACGGTATTGAACGGCCTGTAAGATTCCCCGTAAGGTCTATGGATGACAGCAAGGCCGAGGTCGTACATTCGCTCGCCAAGTGGAAGCGGATCAAGCTCGCTGAGATGGGAGTGCAGCCCGGAAGGGGCATCTACACTGATATGAATGCTTTGCGTCCCGACGAAGACCTGGACAATATACACTCCATATACGTGGACCAGTGGGATTGGGAGAAGGTCATCCGCAGGGAAGACAGGAACGCGGAATTCCTCAAGGCTACGGTCAGGAGAATTTACGAAGCCATCAAGGTGACGGAGAACAAACTCTACGTCGAGTTCCCCCAGATCAGACCCGAACTGCCCGAAAACATCTTCTTCATCACGTCCCAGGAACTGCTGGACCTCTACCCCGGCAAAAGTGCAAAGGAGAGGGAGGACGCTGTCACGAAGCGGTACGGAGCCGTGTTCATAATGGGCATCGGTGCTCCCCTGTCCGACGGCAAGGCTCACGACGGACGCGCAGCCGACTACGATGACTGGGCCCTCAACGGAGACATACTCCTGTGGGACAATGTCCTCGGCCACGCCATGGAGATATCCAGCATGGGTATCAGGGTGGACGAAAAGTCTCTGGAACTCCAGTTGAAGGCCAAGGGCGAAGAGTGGAAGAAGGAACTGTACTACCATTCCAGGCTGCTCCGCGGCGAACTGCCCTGCACGATAGGAGGCGGCGTCGGGCAATCGAGACTGTGCATGTTCCTTCTGAGGAAGGCCCACATCGGTGAAATACAAAGCAGCATCTGGCCCGCCGAAATGCGGGCGGCCTGCGGTGAGGCCGGAATTAATCTTGTATAATCTTAGGAATTTGCATATATTTGCAAACCTTTTCGAAAGATTGGTTCCGTAGCTCAGCTGGATAGAGCAACAGCCTTCTAAGCTGTGGGTCACGCGTTCGAATCGCGTCGGAATCACCAAAGCGGTAAAGTGTTTCCAAGCAATACTTTACCGCTTTTTGTAGGGCTAATAGACATTTGGTAGGATGAAATCCTTGTAACGGATTTATATTCATATA